>JBOFYV010000094.1:0-4248 GCA_051654865.1 Peptostreptococcaceae bacterium | reverse complement strand
TCGTCTATACAGTCCCATCCACCTTTATAATTATCCTTTAAATCTGGATGATTATAGTCTATACCTGTATCTATTACACCTACCTTTATTCCTTTTCCTGTTATACCTTCTTTATGTAATTTATCTACACCTATATCATTTAAACTATCTAGCATATATGTATCGGGTGTATTTGTACTAGTTTTTTGATTTTCTTCTTTTGGAAGTTCTAATTTCATTAACTGATTATCATATATAGCTTTAACTTGATCTGATTCTAATAATTTCTCTACATATTTACCTGGTAATTTCACTTCTACTCCATTGAAAATAGTTTTATACTCTTCTCCGAAAGTTATTTTTGATGAATCTATATCTTTAGATTTTTGAATTGAATTTATATCCTCTTTAAACTTATTATGACTTTCTTTAACTTGTTTCTCTGCTGATGATTTGCTTATTTTCTTTAGATTATTTTTTGATGTTAACTGTGATATAGGAGCTTGTTTAAATTCAACAATTATACTTACCAAATCACTAGTTTTAGTATCTATATTAGTGTCTATAGTTGAATTTTGATCTATCTTTGCCTCTGTATTCATCAGATTTGCTTTTTTCAAAGACTGCATTATATCATTATTTTCAGCCTTTACTATTGGTACATTGGTCACTACTACTCCCACAGCTAACATTGTAGATAAAAATCTAGATAACCCCTTATTCATTATTAATTACCCTCACTTTAATATTTATTTTTGTTCACTCTATTATTATGAATATTCAGATTTTTTTATTCTACTTTTTACCACCTTACTACCACCTTTATACTACTCTTGTTTATTTTACTAATTTATAAGGGAGTATCCCAAATAGAGATACTCCCTTATAAATCATTTTACATATTTCATATTTTTTATATTATTGAATATTTGGATAAAAATAAAAAATCCTAAAACTGTACCTATGGTTATACCTAATACAGTTATAATAGTCTCAAATCCCTTAGTTTTAAACATAACGCCGTCCATACTTACAGCAGCAGACATTGTATAATAAAAGCTCCCCCCTGGAAGTAAAGGTATAATTGATGGTATTAAAAATATATTAGCTGGGCTTTTCAACACTCTTGCTGCAATTTCAGAATAAATACTAACTGCCAATGCTGCAATTAAACTTGATATAAAAATATTATTGCTAATTTCAAAACATACTAAATATATAAGCCAAGACATTGATGCCCCTACTGCAACTGATGGTATTTTTGATTTTTCTATGTTAAAAAATATTGAAAATCCAATAGTACCTATTACCACAGATACTATCTGCACTAAAACAGTATTCATTACACAATTCCTCCTAGCATAGCAATAGCAAGACCAAATCCAAATGCTATGGCTGCTCCCACTAGTACTCCTTCTATTATTCTAAAGCTACCTGATATTATATTCCTATAAAACATATCTTTTACACCATTTATAAGCGCTAAAGTTGGAATAAATAGCATAGCCACTCCTATAATTACCTTATCAACATTTTGCCCTAAACCTACTTTTACAGATATTATAGATAGTGCACCTGCAATAAAACTTGTAATCAATACAACTATCAACTTGCTATCATCCTCTACTTTAAAAAACTTATCCATCAAATATACAAATCCGCCAACAATGGATGCTGAGATTCCATCTAGTAGACTACCTCCAAAAAATATAGAGAAGGCTCCTGCTGATATAACATACCCTATACAGTGGTAATAGCTTAATTTTACAGAGGATATAGCTTCACTTGTCATTTTATTAATTTCCTCTATTGGTGGTTTATTAGCACAAATGTATCTAGATAATCCATTTAAGGCTTCTAACGCTCCTAAGTTATTTGAATAACGACCTACTCTTACTGATTGAGTGGATATTAATCCTTCATCCGTCTTTATTGTTGATACTATAAGAGTTGTGATTGCGTGTATTTCTATCTTGGTAATGTTATAAGCTTTACATATGCGTAAAATAGCATCTTCTACCTTGCCAATCTCCCCTCCAAAGTGTATCATTTGTCTACCTATATTAAGTACTGCTTCTAAGAAATCATTAAGTTGTTTTTGATTCATAATTCTCCCAATCTCCTTACTAATTAGTTAATATTACAATTAACACTATTAGTATATCATTTAATAATTTCATTCGCAAAATTGATATTATTAAATGATAAATATTTTTTCAATATATGCATAAAATCTCCCTACAAATTAGAGTTTACCTTGTTTATTAAATGGAGTCCGCAAAGAAGGTATTTGTATAAGTTTTCCTCCCGGCAGACAAGCTGCAAGGTCGGTACAACTTATACAAATACCTCCTTTGCTCATGATCCATAATAATCATACTATATGCTAAACCTATTCGATAAATTGAAATTTGTAAATGAGATAATTAAGATATACGATATACTAAATTAACAATGACAATAGAAGGGAGTAAATGAATGAGAAATTTGTAACTAAAATATTTTGTACAATTTCGACTATTATATTTTTAATTATAGGTATTGAAATTTGGTTATCTATATAAATTTCAATACCTATAATTTACCTATCCACGGGCCATATTTAATGGCTAAACTCTAATTTAATATCTATATTTTCTACACTTTTTATATAGTCCTTAATTCTACGTCTCAAATCTACTCTTACATCTTCATAATTTTCATCCTTTATTAAATTATTTCTTTCTAAAGGATCTTTATCTAAATCATATAAATAACTCTCTATATACATATCACTATTTTTAACCTTAAAAGGATTTTTAGTAGGATCTATTATACAATACTTATATTTTTTAGTTCTTAGTGCTCTACCCACATAGCTTTCACTTATTTGTATAAATACATCATCCCTACTCATATCTTCCTTTGCTAAATCCACTAGTGATACACCTTCCATAAACTCTGGCTTATTATTTGTAGCTATATCCACTATTGTCTTAGGAATATCTATTAAACTTGATAATTCCTTAATCTCTTTTCCACCTTTGAACTGTGGTCCATATACTATCATTGGAACCTTTATAGTATTTTCATAAAAACTTCTTTTGTAATCATCAGCACCGCCTTCTGGCAATTCTTTATTCACTGTTTTAAAATGGCAACCATGATCACTTGTATAAATTATTACTGTATTATCATCTATACCTAATTCTTTTACTTTACCTCTTACTCTTCCTAGATTGTTATCTAGTGCCTTACAGCAGCCTAAATAATCTGGATAATGTTCTTCATAATTACCATCTATCTCTTTTAAATCCTTTGGAATATTATATTCTTTAAATAATTCTTTTGAACCATTTGGTCCTTCGTAAGTTTTTCTATCATTTTGATGATGTGGCTCAATATGTGATAAAAACAATAAAAATGGCTTTTCTTTATTTCTATTATCTAAAAAGTCTAGTGCAAAGTCTGTTATCTTATCCGCTCTATATCCTTTAAACTCTACTTTTTCCATATCTTTATCATATACATATCCATCATAGCCATGTGATGTAAATTCTAAAACATCAGATGCCATCCAGTAATCTTCATATCCGCCCCTTTTTTCAACTGGAACAGCTGACACAGAATAATCACATTTATTTCTAGTTGATGCTAAGTGCCATTTCCCTACATAAGCAGTTTCATAACCTTCTTTAGATAATATTTTAGCTATGGTTTCTTCATCTTCTTTTAATCCTATATCATTTACAAAACATTCTGTTTGAGTTGCGTATTTACCTGTTTGCATACAACTTCTAGCCGGTCCGCACACTGGTTGACAAGTAAAAGCATTCTCAAATTTAACTCCTTCATTTGCCATGAAATCTAAATTTGGTGTTATATCTAATTCTTGACCATAAACACCTACAGTATCACTTCTTTGTTGGTCTGAGAAAAATACTATTATGTTTGGCTTCATATTTATTACCCCTTTATTCCTCCAACATTAACTGATTCTGTTAGCTTTTTATTTAAGAATATATATATTATAACTGTTGGTATTATAACTATTACCATACCTGCAAATAATGCACCCCAGTCAGTAGAGAATCTTTGAACTTCCATTAGATTTTGAAGCCCTACTGGTAGTGTTTTTTTAGTATCATCAGTTAATAATGTAAATGCCATTGCATACTCATTCCAGAATCCCATAAAGTTGAATATTAATACTGTTATTATACCAGGTTTTATAAGAGGTAATATAACGTGTCTTATAGTTTGTAGTCTATTACATCCATCTATTTCAGC
>JBOFYV010000093.1:0-13009 GCA_051654865.1 Peptostreptococcaceae bacterium | reverse complement strand
CAATTAACTTCTATTTAAATAATGGATGGAAATGTATAAAAGAGGAATTAGGACCTGAAGGTCCGTACTATTTAATGAGAGGTAACAAATTATGATTTTTTTAATATCGGGAAGCTCCCATACGGGCAAAACTCTTTTAGCTCAACAATTACTTGAAAAATACAAATATCCTTACTTATCTATAGACCACCTAAAGATGGGACTTATACGTAGTAATCAGACAAACCTTGCACCAGAAGATGATGATAAACTTACAGAACATCTATGGCCAATAGTGAGAGAGATGATTAAAACATCTATAGAAAATAATCAAAACTTGATAGTGGAAGGATGTTATATTCCTTGTGATTTTAAAAAAGATTTTGATGGTAGGTATCTAGCTTTTATAAAGCACGTATGTCTTGTTTTTAGTGAGAATTATATTGAAAATAATTACGATGAAATCATTAAATATAGTAGAATTATTGAAGAAAGACTAGAGTACGATTATCCAAAAAAATTAATAATTGAAGATAACCAAAAGACACTTGAAGGGTGTATAAAATTTGAGTGTAATTATATACTAATTGAAGCAAATTATGAACTAGAAATACAAAAGCAAATTCATAAATACATATAATAAGAAAATATAGATTAATTACAACTCAAATAAGGGGGAGAGAGATTATATGGTATATTATAATGATGACCAAATACTAATAAGGACTATATTAGAAAAAGATACGAAAATAATTTGTGATGCAGAAATAGAACAAGGTTGGAAACAGACAGAGGATAAATACAAACAGAGAGTATTAGATCATAATAGTGGCAAAGCTATTGCATTAATAGCAGAATATAAAGGTAATGTAGCAGGATATATAAACGTGTACATCAACTCACAAGGTGGATCTTTTGGTGGATTAGGACATTGTGAAATTGTTGATTTTGGAGTTTTAGAAAAATATAGAAACCAAGGAATTGGTTCTATATTAATGGATATAGCAGAAAAAATATCGTTTGAATATTCAGAGATTGTTTATTTAGGGGTAGGTATGCATAGTGGATATGGAAGTGCACAGAGGATGTATTACAAGAGAGGTTATATACCTGATGGTAAAGGTATTTGGTATGGAAATACAGTGGCTGAGCCTTATGAGATGTATTGCAACGATGATGATTTAATTTTATATTTAAGTAAAAAGTCATAACTAGATGTTATGACTTTTTTTTTCGAAAATTACGATAATGATACACTTATTTACAATTTAATGAAATAATGACATTATTTAAAAGTTACAAAATTGTAACTTTTATGTTAATATTTATAACCAAGGCGGGTAACCCCCTTAAATATTTAGAAATAAATGAGGTGTATATTATGAATAAGAGAATAAAAATGCTATTAAGTTTAGGTGCAGTATCAATAATGACAGTTACAAGCGCTTTACCTATTAACGCTATGTCTAATAAAACATATGAAAAATGCACGAATACTAATGTTTATATGAATATAAATGGAGTTAAATATAAATTACCTTCAAGTATTACATGCCCTGTAATACCAAGTAATCCGGTTTGTCCTGATATAAATCCAGAGGTAAAACCAGAAGAAAAGCCAGATGTTACTCCTGATGTTAAACCGGAAGAAAATCCAGAGGTAAAACCAGAAGAGAAACCAGATGTTACTCCAACTCCAAAACCAGAAGAAAAGCCAGAGGAAAAACCGGAAGTTACACCTGGAGATAACTTCTCAGAATATCAGCAAGAAGTATTAAGATTAGTTAATGTAGAAAGACAAAAGGCAGGAGTTGCACCACTTTCACTAGATTCAAGTTTATCAAATGTTGCAACTGTAAAGTCTCAAGATATGATAGATAAAAACTACTTTGACCATAACTCACCAACTTATGGTTCACCATTTGATATGATGAAGCAATTCGGAATATCATATAAAGCGGCAGGAGAAAACATAGCTTACGGTCAGCAATCACCAGCAGAAGTAATGAATTCTTGGATGAATTCAGCTGGACACAGAAAAAATATATTAAGCTCTGACTTTACTCACTTAGGTGTTGGTATTGCTAAAAAGTCTAATGGAACTATATACTGGACACAAATGTTTATAGGTAAATAAAACATTAGGGCTACACATAATTTTATGTGCTAGCCTTTTTTTATATTAAGAAAAAATATTGCTTTACTAAATATATAAAAATGTTAATTTTTATTATAAAATATAAATAAAAAAGGAGGAGGGTAAGTAATGATAAATGAATTCAAAATATTAAATAATAATATAAAAATTCCTATTATAGGATATGGTACAGATAAAATAAGTGATGAAGATACTGTAAATATAGTGAAACAAGCTCTAGAGTCAGGATATAGGATGATAGATACAGCTAAGTTTTATCACAATGAAGCGGGAGTAGGTAGAGGGATAAAAGAGAGTGGTATAAATAGAGAAGAAATATTTGTAATTACAAAGCTTTGGAATGATGATCATGGATATGAAAATGTAATGAAAGCATTTAATGAATCGTTGAAAAAATTACAAGTAGATTACATAGATTTATATTTAGTACACTGGCCCAATAAGCTTAATTCAGAAACTTGGAAAGCTTTTGAAGAACTATATGAAAGTCAAAAGGTAAAAGCGATAGGAGTATGCAACTTTAAAATAGAGCACTTAGAAGAGTTAAAGAAAACAGCTAAAATAATGCCAATGGTAAATCAAATAGAGATTCATCCTTTTAGTGTCAAAACTAATGTACTAGAATATTGTAAGGACAATAACATACAAGTAATGGCATGGGCACCAATAAGTAGAGGTAGAGTATTCAACAATGAATTATTGATAAAGTTAGCTGAAAAGTACAATAAATCAATAACTCAAATCGTACTTAAATGGCATATGCAAAGAGACGTAATAACCATCCCAAAATCAACGAAGGAAGAAAGAATGAAAGAGAATATAGATATATTTGACTTTGAAATTTCTAGTGAAGATATGAAAAAAATAAACCTATTAAACGAAGGTGATGAAGTTTCGGTCTCAAAACCACCAGCAAACACTATATATAATGGAGTGGAATAAATATTAGGGCTATGCATTATTTGATGTAATAGCCTTTTATTAATTGTAATAGACTTTAAACCAGTATCATATTAATAGTAGTATAAATCAAAATGAAACTTAAAAGTATACGTTGTAGATGTACAATTTAAACCAGGGGGATATTGTAGAATATTTAAAAGAAATTAATACTACATTATAAAAGGAAGATTTTTATGTATATCATTCAGATAGAAAATTTGTATAAAAAATATGACAAATATGAAGCTGTAAAAGGTTTGGATCTAAAAATAGAAAAAGGTGACATATATGGACTATTAGGTCCAAATGGAGCAGGAAAAAGTACATTAATAAAGACTATAGCAGGACTAGAAAAAATAACCTCAGGTAAAATAATATTTGAGGAAAGGCAGAGCAACATAAATAAATATAGACATAATATAGGGCTACTTCCACAGGATATAGCTCTATATCTTGATTTTACAGCAAGAGAAAATATATCATTTTTCTGTTCCTTGTATGGATACAGAGGAAAAGAGCTAAAAAGAAGAGTAGATAAATCACTCGAATTTGTAGGTCTTATAGATGTAGAGCATAAAAAGGCACGGGAATTTTCAGGTGGTATGAAAAGGAGATTAAATATGGGATGTGCTATAGCTCATAGCCCAAGTCTTATCATAATGGATGAACCAACTGTAGGTATAGACCCACAATCAAGAAATCATATACTTGAATCTGTAAAAAAACTCAACGAAGAAGGTGCTACTATTATATATACCTCTCACTATATGGAAGAAGTAGAAGAACTATGTAACAACATATCTATAATGGATAGTGGAAAAATAATAGCTAGTGGAACTAAAGAATATCTAAAAAATAACTTAGTAGACTACAATGTGTATACCATTAATCTAAAGAAAAAACTCTATAATGTCGAGCAATATATAAATAAAATAGATGGAGTAAGAAATGTAATAGTAGAAGGTAATGAGATAAGATGTTACTACTCAAAAGAAGTAAACATACTTCAAAGTCTAATAAACACAATATCAAATCATAGCGGAGTAATAGAAAATATAAAAAATGAAATTCCAACACTAGAAGGTGTATTTTTAACATTAACAGGCAAGAAACTAAGAGATTAAATACTTGGAGGAGAAATGGTTTTATTTACATTAATAAAAAAAGAAATAATGCAGTTTTTCAGAAATAAAACAGATACATTAACAATGTTTATATTTCCGATAGTTCTCATAGTAGTAATGGGGGCAGCCCTAAGTGGCCTTATGAATGTAGACAAAAACATATTCGAGAATAAAAAAATATACTACACAACAAAAAATATAAATAATGATGAAAAGTACCTGCAAAATTTTTACAACTTTCAAATTTCATGTGAAGAAAATATGAAAGTTAAATTTGAACAAACTGATAATGACAACAAAGCTAGAGACTTGGTAAACAGTAGAGAGGCTCTAGCTTTTATTACTATAAATAAAGATGGATACTTCTACTATAGAAGTGAAAATAAAGAAAACAGTGCTCAAAAAATATTTAAAAACATATTTGAACAGTATCTAGAAAAACAAGCCCTTATTGATACTGTAGGTAGTCAAAATCCTAAATTAATTCAAGCGATAATTAATGAAAAAAGTATAATAGAATTAAAAGAAGAAGGAATAAATAATAACGGAATAGACTCTTTTACATACTATACATTTGCAGAATTAGTGTTAATTATCTTGTACATATCAGGTATAACATCTATATCAATGTATAAGGAAAATTTCCAAGGTACATTTACCAGACTTAGAATGTCTAAGGTGAGAAATTTAACAGTAATACTATCAAAAGTAGTACTTGGATTAATAGTAGGAATAATCCAAGTGATAGTAATATATTTTGTAAGTACAGTATTTCTAAAAATCAACTGGGGTGAAAATTTACTACAAATATTTATAGTATTAATATCACTAATTATATTTAGTTCAATACTTGGAATAACAGCAAGTATGATATTTGATGATAACAAAACAGCATCTAGTGTAATAAATACATTAATAATAATATTAGGTTTTTTAGGTGGGTCTTATATGCCTATATCATTAATCAAATCTACATCAATTACCAACATATTGTGTCAGCTAACACCTACTTACTGGGCAAATATATCATTACTTAGTTTGAGTACCGGATTAAATACTAATTATACATATATATCAATAGGAGTATCTTTAGGGTTATCTATAATATTAATAGTCATAGGTAGCATAATAAAAAAACTGAAAGCAGGTGGAATTCTTGCTTAGTATAATTAAAAATACAATAAAACTACTAATGAATAAAAAAAGCTTTGTAGCAATGGGAATAGTAGCACCGGCAATTATTATAGTATTCTTTAGCTTTGTATTTGGTAAAGACGCAACATATAAGGTAGGCATAATAGACAATGATAGTAGTTATATATCTAAAGAAATTATAAAAACAGTAGAAGATATAGACAATGTAGACATAAACTACGTCAGTGAAACAGACTACAAAATTCTTCTAGCATCTCATCAAGTACAGCTAGTAGTTATAATTAATGAAGGATTTAATGAAAACATAATAAATCTAGTAGATGATGAAGTAATGATAAAATCAATTTCAAATAGTGATGTAAAAACTACACTAGTATCTATAATAAAATCTAAAACAGAAGATTTAAGTATGGTAGCCAAGGCTAGTAACAAAGATTTTAACAAGTTTAAAGAAGCTAATGAAAAGTATAAAGATAACTTACCAACAATGAATATAAATAAATCTAAAGACACTAGACCATCTATAGAAAACTCTATAGGAATAGTAATAATGATGGTATTTATTACAGGAGCAACTATTGCAAACTTTATAATAGAGGATGAAGAAAATAAGACTAAATCTAGAATATTAGTTAGCGGTATAAATCCAATAAAGTATTATATGGCACTTATGATAGTATTTTATATATTGTCTTCTATGAGTAGCATTATTTATTATATAATGTGTAAATTGCTTAATTTAAATTTTAATATGATAAATACACATAATTTTTTAATAGTAATGTTGATGATAAACTTGGTATCAGTGTCTTTAAATCTTTGTATAGTAAGTTTTACTAGAAGTAGGTACATAGCAAGTACATTAAACATATTAATAGTTATTCCAAGTTGTATGTTATCGGGTATATTTTGGGATTTTGATGTAATGCCGAGCTATTTACAACGAATAGGTGATCTTTTACCTCAGAGATGGGTGTACGTTTGTATGGAAATTCTACAAAATAATAGTAGATTGAGTTATATATATGAGTATATACTTGCAATGGGTGGAATATCATTTATACTTTTTATTATTAGTATAGTAATGTTTAAACATAAAAGAGTAAATCAATAACTATATTATTAAAAAGGAATTAATTTATAAATAAAATGTTTTTTTCGACAAAAAAGAACAAAAAAATAATTAGCTTTCTGATAAAATTACAAAGTTGTAGAAATATAAGAATAGTCAAAATTACAGAGATAGTTAAATCAGATAGGGGAAGCAATGAAAAAATTAATAGTGATTATTATTACATTAGTATATATGATTCAAAATTTCACATCATCTATAGATAGTGTTTATTCAGAAGAAATAAAAAATGAGAAAATAGATGTGTTATTTATAAGTTCATTTGATTATAATTTTATTAGTTTTGAAGATCAAGTTCAAGGTATTAGAAAAGGATTTAATAATAACTTGAATTTAAGAGTAGAGTATATGGATTTAAAAGTATTTGATTCAAAGGAGAATGAAGAAGCATTTTATCAATTAATAAATCATGCAATCAATAATTATAATATAGATATTATAATTGCAGGAGATGATGAGGCAACAGAATTTTGTATAAAGTATAGAGATAGTTTATTTAAAGGATTACCTATATCATTCTTGGGGGTACAGGAGCTAGATAGAAGTAATAGAGCTGTTGAGCTAGATTTAGTATCAGGTATTACGGAAATAGAATCGATAGAAGATAATATAAATCTAATAAAGAAGTTTCATCCAAAAGTAGATACAATAACGTTTATTGATACTTACGGGGAAAAAAAATATGAAGATATTACATCAAAGTATAAAGACATTAATTTTGAGTGGATTACTACAGATGGTTTAACAGTAGAAGAAACTAAAAATAGATTATTAGATTTAGATAAAAATGATGCAATAATAGAACTTTATGTACACAAATTTAAAGATGAAAGTACCTTAAATAGAGGTGAAGTAAATAAACTTATTTCACAAAATGCAATAAACATACCCATATACAATATATTAAGTTATGACATTGAAAATGGAAGCATCGGTGGTAAGGTAGTTAATCATATAAAACAAGGAGAAGGTGCAGCTAAAGTATCACTGAGTTTATTAAACAATGAGGACGAAAAGAGTTTATATATTGATGATGATAGTTTAAACGATTATATATTTGACCATAATGCATTAAAAAAATTTGGAATAAGAGAAGGTGAATTACCTAAAGGCTCAATAGTAATCAATAATCCAAAGGATATATTTAAAGATTACAAAGGCGTAATTGTTGGATTTATAATGTTGATGCTAGGATTAGTAGGGTGTGTAATTACTTTATTGTGGTATATTTACTATAGAAAAAAGTATGAAAAAGCAACACAAAAAGCAATTAATAATGCGGAAGAAGCAAATAGAATAAAAGCTCACTTTATATCCAACATTAGTCATGAACTAAAAACCCCAATAAATGTAATTGTATCGGCTGTTCAGTTGCTTAAATACAAAAGTATAAAGGGGGATTTATGCAGTGGTCAAATAAATAACTTAAATATTATTAATGATAACTGTAACAGATTACTAAGGCTAATAAATAATATAATAGATGTGCAAAAATCAGAACTAGATGAAATAACCTTAAATAAAAAAAGCGTAAATATAGTAGAGTTGATAGAAAGCATAGTTACATCCGTAGTTCCATATGCGAAAGCAAAAAAACTAGATTTAATATTTGATACTACAGAAGAGTACGTTATAGCAGATGTAGATATTAATAAAATAGAAAGAATAATACTAAATTTATTATCAAATGCTATTAAATTCTCTAATGAAAATTCAGAAATAAGAGTAAACTTAGCATTTGCAGAATATATATACATCATAATTGAAGATGATGGAATTGGTATAAATAAAGATAGTATAGATAATATATTTGATAAATTCATTCAAATTGACAATAGCTTTTGTAGAAAAAATGAAGGTAGTGGAATAGGGTTATCAATAGTTAAATCTTTTGTTGAATTACATGGAGGTTGTATATCTGTTAAATCAAAGCCTAATGAAGGTTCTAAGTTTACAGTAATTATTCCTAGAAGCAATTCAAAAAATAGAGAGTGTGAAAGTATTAGTACAGATAGACAAATAGAAAATATAAAAATGGAATTATCAGATATATATATATAGAAATAAAATTGAAAATGTTGAATTATTTTATAAAAAATTGAAAAAAAGTGCAAATGACGATTGATGTTTTATTTTGTATGTAGTAATATAGATAAGCGTAAAGTTAAATTTATAACAAAACTATACATCTTAAGGAGAAAGACATGGGTAATAATTTAAAGAAAACTTTAGGCTTATCAGCCGCACTTTCGACAGTTGTAGGGATGGTTATAGGTGGAGGAGTATTCTTCAAACCTCAAGCCATATACACTGCAACGGGAGGAGAACCTGGACTTGGAATGTTAGCATGGGTTATAGCAGGATTTATAACTATAGCAGCAGGACTTACAGCAGCAGAAATATCAGCAGCAATACCTAAAACAGGTGGAATGATGGTATACATCAAAGAAATATACGGAGATAGATTAGGTTTCTTAACAGGGTGGATGCAAACGGTTTTATTCTTCCCAGCAACAGCAGCAGCATTAGCAGTTATATTTGCACAACAAGCAGCAGTACTAATGGGACAAAGCGATAAAAATATGGCAGTTGTATTACCAATAGCAATCATAGCAATATTATTCTTAGCAATACTAAATACAGTAGGATCAAAAGTTGGTGGAGCTATACAAACTATAGCAACTATATGTAAATTGATACCACTAGCAGTTATAATAATATTTGGGTTTATAAATGGTGGAGGAGATAATGCAATAACTACTCCGTTAGTAGCAGAAGGAGTTCCAATGGGAGCTGCATTAGGACAAGTATTAATTGCAGCACTATTTGCATATGATGGATGGATAAACGTTGGAGCAATAGCAGGAGAAATGAAAAATCCAGGAAAAGACTTGCCTAAAGCTATAGTAGGTGGATTATCTGTGGTTATGGCGGTATATTTAGTTATAAACGTAGCATACCTATGGGTAGCACCAGCAAGTGAACTAGCTACAGCAACTTCACCAGCAACATTAGTAGCAACTAAAATATTTGGAGAAGTTGGAGGGAAATTCATAACAGTTGGAATACTAATATCAGTATTCGGAGGATTAAATGGATACCTACTAACAGGGCCAAGAGTATCATACTCATTAGCAACAGAAGGTATATTCCCTGCAAGTAAAACATTATCAAAGTTAAATAGAGGTGGAGTGCCAGCAAATGCAACATTCTTAATGGCAATACTAGGATGTTTATATGCATTAACAGGGCAATTCAACTTATTAAGTGACTTAGCAGTATTTACAATATGGATATTCTATGTATTAACATTCATAGGAGTGTTCAAACTAAGAAAAGAACAACCGAACTTAAAAAGACCATACAGAGTACCTTTATATCCAATAATACCATTAATAGCAATATTTGGTGGATTATTTGTAATAGTTAACCAATTATTACACTCTACAGCAATAGCAGTAGGTGGATTAATAGTAACAGCAATTGGATTACCAGTATACTCAGTAATGAAAAATAAAAAGCATAATTAAAAATATAAAAAATAGTTAAGCCTTTAATTAAGGCTTAACTATTTTTTTACCCACCTATGTAGATATCATAAGCACAGCAGATTAATTATATAAGCTGCACCGACATTGCGTTAGCCTGGAGGAAAGCTTATATAATTAATCTACTGTGCGGGATATATTACTATAACACATATTCGTGAATTGCTTCAATAACCCCATTCTCAGTATTACTCTTTGCAACAAAGTTGCCATACTGCCTCATATCATCATTAGCATTTTCCATAACAAAGCTATAATGAGAAGCTAAAAGCATCTCTACATCATTATAAAAATCTCCAAAGGACATTGTTTCATCATAAGAAATATCAAAGTCTTCTTGAAGCCTCTTTAAAGCAGTACCCTTGTTAATATCTTTATTATTAACATCAACCCATACCGCACCAGATACAACGACCTTATAATTTTCTCCAAATAAAGGATTTAGTACCTTGTATGAATTATCCTTAGAACCATTAAAATCACAAACAGCTATTTTAAAAATTTCATCATCGACATCAATAAGATTGTTAACCATAGTTCTATTCATATAGTATTTGCTTATTTCTTTTTCGATCTCTTTTGAACATGGTCTATGATAAGTACCATTGACTCCACATAAAACTAATTCGGTATTAGATAGATTTTCGCATGCTTTAATCACATCGTTTACTACGTTTCTATCAAGAATACTTATAACAGGATCCTTACCGGGCTCAACAATATAAGAACCATTATCACAGATAAAATATAAATTATCTGAAATTGGTTTGAAGTTTTCATATAAAGTTGGATAAGGTCGTCCACTTGCAACAACGAATTTTACTTCTTTTTTATCAAGCATTTCTAATGTAGAAAAGAAATTGCTAGGTAGTTTGCCGTTTTCATCTAGTAAAGTGCCATCCATATCAGTAGCAATAAGTTTAATCATAATATTCACCCCTAAAAATTATAGTATAAGAATATTATATTAGAATATAAAACAATAAAGCAAACTATTATAAACCATATTTTATAATAATATCTCATATGATATACTTAATATTAGGTAAATATTAACATATATAAGTGAATAGAAATAAAATGGGGGAATAGAAAATGATATATCAAGAAGACAAAAAAGAAGAAAAGAAAGAGACATCTAGTGCAGTAACTGAAAAACTACTAAAATCTAGATCAATAATAATCTCAGGGGAAATAAACCAAGAATTAGCTGAAAAAGTAGCAACACAGTTATTACTACTTCAAGAAATGGGAGATGAACCAATCAAGCTATTTATAAATAGCCAAGGAGGTCATGTAGAAGCAGGGGACACTATACATGATATGATAAAATTTGTTAAACCACGTGTAATAATAATAGGTACAGGGTGGGTAGCAAGTGCAGGTATAACAATTTACCTTGCAGCAGACAAAGAAGATAGATACTCATTACCTAATACTAGATATATGATACATCAACCACTAGGAGGATGTAGAGGTCAAGCGACAGATATAGGTATAGAGGCAAAAGAAATAATCAGAGTTCGTAAAAGAATTAATAATATAATAAGTACTGCTACAAACCAACCAATAGAAAAAGTAGAAAAAGATACAGAAAGAAACTACTGGTTAAATGCAGATGAAGCTGTTGAGTATGGTATAGTAAATAAAATAATAACAAGTTACGATGAATTACCGAATTTATAATAGCTAGGTAAATGTGGTCCGCGGGGATGAGTATTATATAAGCCTTCCTTCCACCCTTTGGGAAAGTCGGTGCGGCTTATATAATACTCATCCTCGCTAAAGCTATTTACTGCACAAATTATAAATTAATAATGTGTACTTCTTTCTACACCATTTATATTTAATATTGACTCAATGATGTTATTATAACTTGAAACTATATTACAGTAACCTTCATGTGAGCAAGAACTAATCCAAGCTTTATCATCTTTTAGAAAACATAAATCTTCTGGTAAATTAGGTTGTTCCCATGCAAATAATGAATCTGATTCTTCTTTTAATACATTTTTAGAATTATTATCTATTTTATAATAATACACCTTTGCAACTGCACCTTCACCTAACATAGTAGTTGGCCATTCAGATTGAATTCTCATTTCGATTAATGAATTTTCTAATTTTCTTAACACTTTCTTTAGATTAACATTTGAATCCATATCTTCTCTTTCCACGAATAAAAACTTACTTGAAAAACTAGATACTAAATCAATAAATTCCTTATATGCATCACCTTGCACATTTTTTATTTCAACTTCAAACATATTAAATTCTCCCTAAACCTTCTATTATTTTATTTAAAATCACTAATTTAATACAATACAACAATTATAATATTATATAGTATTTATGTAAAATGAATACATAATTAAATCATATTATGCGAAAACTTATGATGTAAAATATTATACATAGGAGGAAAAATATGAAAAACACATTAGTATTATTAACTATAACGTGTATGAGTTTATTTTTAGGAGGGTGTAACAAATCAACACCAGAGCCTAACGTAGACCCAAATCAAACGAAAATTACAGTAGAACAAGCAAAAGAAATAGCACTAAAAGATGCAGGATTAACTGAAAAAGATATTGAATTTTTAAAAACAGAACAAAACATAGATGACAATATTTCAAAATACGATATAGAGTTTTACTATGAAAATAAAGAGTATGATTATGAAATAGATGCAAACACAGGAGATATATTAGAAGTTGATAATGATATAGAAGACTACATAATAGAAGATAAAGCTGTAAATACACAAAATAAAATAACAGCAGAACAAGCAAAAGAAATAGCATTAAAACACGCGAACTTAAAAAGTGATCAAGTTAAATTTATAAAAGAAACAAATGAAGTAGATGATGCAATAAGTAAATATGATATAGAATTTACTAATGAAAATATGAAATACAATTATGAAATAGACGCTAATACAGGAGATGTATTAGAATTTGAAAAAGAT
>JBOFYV010000092.1:0-2875 GCA_051654865.1 Peptostreptococcaceae bacterium | reverse complement strand
TATAAAAAATAAAATATACAATAAAATGAAAAATATTTAAATAAATTGTTGACATATTTTGAAATAAATAGTAATATATAAATATAGAAAGAAACAAAACACATACGGGTGATTTACCATCCGAAGGTTGAGGTATATTGTAAAATAGATAAGGTGTAAACCAAATATCTAAATATGCACTCGATAAATTGCATAGTTTTGCAGTGAACGATTTTCTACAAATATAAGTGAAACTGTTGAAAATACTAGAGTTGATGAGGTTTTTGACTTAAATGTGAAAACACTACTTCAACTTCACTGCAAATATAATATAAAACATACGATAAAAGCTAGTTAAATCAACGTGTATAAGCTGGGGTTTTATATTAACTATGTGATATGTAAATAAAAGCTTTAAATAACTGTATAAAGACTAGATTAAAAGTTTTATATTAACTATGTGATATGTAAATTATAGAAGTATGGGATTTTAGACTTACCCATATTTCCGTTTTATATTAACTATGTGATATGTAAATGAGAAGACACAAGGAAGTAAAAGAAAGAATAGTAAATCGTTTTATATTAACTATGTGATATGTAAATACTTGAAAAAGTTCATTTACTAAAGGTGCTAATATATGTTTTATATTAACTATGTGATATGTAAATATTTGGGACACATTAAAAGAATATAGGTGTGCGTATATGTTTTATATTAACTATGTGATATGTAAATGCTTTTATAAGATTACAAGACACTATATTATCGTCTGTTTTATATTAACTATGTGGGCGATTTACCGTCCAAAGGGTGAGGTGCATTAATAAAAATGTAAGGTATTAACCAAATACATAAATTCACACTCACTAAATCACTAGAAACTATTTATGGGGGAATTAAAAAATGATAACAGTAAGAAAATTGAAACTAACAATCATAGGAAATGAAGAAGAAAGAAAAGAAAAATACAAATTCATAAGAGATAGTCAATATGCTCAATATCAAGCACTTAATGTTGGAATGGGAATATTAACTAGTGCATACTTAGAAAGCGGAAGAGACATAAAGTCTGAAGTGTTTAAAGATAAACAAAAAACACTAAAGAATAGTAATGAATTATTTAATATAGCTGAATATGGTAAAGGTATAGATACTTTATCAAGTGTGACACAAAAAGTTAAAAAAGACTTTTCAACATCTTTAAAGAATGGTTTAGCAAAAGGCGAGAGAACATTTACAAACTATAAAAGAACTTTCCCGCTTATGACGAGAGGAAGAAGCTTAAAATTCTATTATGATAATGACAATGAAATACTTATAAAATGGGTTAATAAAATTGAGTTTAAAGTTGTACTAGGAAGAGGGAAGAATAATCTAGAGTTAATGCACACGCTAAACAAAATCGTAAACAGTGAATATAAATTAGGACAGTCTAGTTTTGAATTTGACAATAAAAATAATCTAATATTAAATCTAACAATAGATATCCCAGAAAAGCAAATCGAAGAAGAATTTATAGAAGAAAGAGTTTTAGGAGTGGATGTTGGAATAAAATACCCTGCTTATATTTGTTTATCAGATGACACATATAAAAGAGAAGGAATAGGAAATGAATTAGAACTAATTAAATTCAGAGAACAGTTTAGGGCAAGAAGATCTAGGGTTCAACAACAATTAAAAAATGCTAAAGGTGGAAAGGGAAGGAAAGATAAACTTAAGGCATTAGACAACTTAAAAGATAAAGAAAGAAATTTTGTAAAAACATATAATCATCAACTAAGTAAAAGAATAGTTGATTTTGCCAAGAAACATAAGGTAGGAACAATACACTTAGAAAAAATAGATGGTCAAGGCTTTGAAGCGAAAACACTTGGTTCATGGGGCTATTATGAATTGCAAAATATGATAAAGTACAAATCGGAAAGAGAAGGAATCACTGTAAAGTACATTAATCCTGCATACACATCTCAAACTTGTAGTAGATGTGGAAATGTAGATAAGGAAAATAGACCCAAAGAGCAAAAAGGTCAAGCATATTTTAAGTGTACTAAATGTGAGTTTGAATTAAATGCAGATCACAATGCAGCTATAAATATCGCAAGAAGTAATAAATTTATAAAGTAAACATACAATTAGTAATAAACACTCTTGAAAAAGAGTGTTTTTTGTGTTAATATGGATATATAAGGAAGAAAGTGAGGGAGATAATTATGAATGAAGTAATTGAATCTAATGTAGAAGATGTAGCTGAGATATGTAGTGGTATATTTTCAACACATACACATACAGAATATTCCAATCTAAGAATGAGAGACAGTATAGTTAAAATAGAAGATGCAATGGATAGAGCCTATGAGTTAGGATACTGTGGTATGGCTATGACCGACCATGAGACAGTATCAGGTGCAGTAAGAGCAATCAAGCACTACTATAAGAAATACTCTGACACACCTTTTAAATTGGCACTGGGGAATGAAATATACCTTGTAGATGATATAAACCATCTAAAAGAAAATGGAGGTAAGTACCATCACTTCATATTAATAGCAAAGAATGAAAAAGGATGGGGAAAAATAAGAGAATTATCATCTAAAGCTTGGGAAAACCATTATACAAAAGGAGTGGAGAGAGTTCCATTAGAAAAATCTCAATTAGAGGATATACTAAAAGGAGAAAAAGGAAACTTAATCGCAACTTCTGCTTGTATGGGAGGGCAATTAGGACAATTGGCTGCGAGATATATAGCAAGCAATTTTACAGATAATAACATTAAGTTAGAAATACATAGGTTTATAACCTGGTGTATAGAAACATTTGGTAAAGATGATTTTTATGTAGAGTTAGCTCCATCACTTGATGAAGATCAAATACTATATAATAAATTTGCAATTA
>JBOFYV010000091.1:0-29305 GCA_051654865.1 Peptostreptococcaceae bacterium | reverse complement strand
GCCCTAAGAACATTATATTCTTAGATTTAATTCACCTTATATAATATTTCTATTATATAAGCCTGCTGGGTCCTAGCAAACTTCACTAGTCCATATCAGTTCATCTTTTTAAGATGGCGTGAACTACGCAATGAATATTCTTTTAAATCCGCTCTAACATATATTTATCAAACCTAAAGTAGCCTTTCTTTAATATTTTATTTAATACTTTTTTAGTCGGTTCTAAGTTTTCTTTTCTACCTATATTTATTGCACTATTTACATCTCTTAAAATTGTTGTACTACATTTCTTGCACGTAAATTCTCGTATATTTGGTTCTTTCTTTTCTACATCTTTACATACACAGCAAGTTTTAGTAGTGTCTTTTTCACTAACAACAGTACAAGTCTTATTGTATTTTTCCATAGTCCAACTAAGTATTTTTCTAAACATCCCTATTAGGGATTGATTAAGCATTCCCCTATGCATATTTTTATCACTTGCTACTTCTAATGTAGGTGTATAATCACCTATTACTACTTTATCGTAGTTCCTAGCTATATAATTTGCTATACTGTACATAATTAACTTAATTTGTTCTCGTCTTTTATGGTATAGCCTATCTAGTGTATTATTTAATTTTACGTATCTTTTACTTGGTAAATAATATTTACTACCATGTTCTGTATACTGAAGTTTATTTTTTCTATTGCATAAATCTCTTTTGGATTTAACTTTATCTATTAATTTATCAAAATATTTAACTTGATATATTTTGTCAAATTCAAATGTAGTGCCTTCATTATCAACTGCCACAAATAAATTTTTATGATTTTGATCAATTGCTATCCATGACTTTACTTCTTTTTTAGGTTTATCTTCTTTTTCAATTGTAAAAATAGCGTAAAATTTATTTCCTTGTTGCTTACATAATCTAAAGGTTTTTATCTTTTCACTCTCTTCTAACTGAAATTTTTCTTTTAAATATCCTTTAACATACATCTGTTTATTCAGTTCATTTTTACCTAATGATACTCTTAAATTTCTGCTATCTAGCAATTTAAATCCTTTGTTTGGCTCATCATAATATAGAGAAAACCACGTTTTCTTAAATGACCTAAAATTAGGATAAGAACAGTTTCTATTAAAAAATTTAGTATATGATTCTTTAAGCCTTATTGCAGTATTTTTAAGTGGTGATGAATGTACTGTATATAAAAATCTGTTACTTTCTTTCATTTTAGTTGCAAAGTCTCTTAAATTTCTTCCACTTAAAAGTTTATTTTGATTACCATTTTGATAATCTTCAATAGTAGCTTGAAGTAGTTGATTATATAACCAGTTACATATTCTAGACTGGCCATCTAATATATATGTATAATTTTCATCAAATTCTATTTCTATCTTTTTTGCATATATCATAACTTAAGCCTCTGCTATTGTTGTTTCTTCTATATCTTTACTATTAAACAGAGCTACGTTTACATCTTTGATTTTTTTTGATTTATGACTTCTACTCCCATATAGCTTTGATGAAAATACAGTTATTACAGACAATACATCTTCAACTAGTTCTTCCTCATAAGACTTATCTTCTGTGTGATTTATTACTTCTATCTTTACGTTGTATATATTACATAATTGTGCTATCATTTCGTATCCAAATCTAATTAATCTATCTTTATAGTTTACAACTATTCTATCTATTTCTTCACTACATATTAAAGATATAAGTTCATTTAATCCTTTTTTATTGTAGTTTAATCCACTGCCTAAATCGGAAATAACCTTGAACTGGTACCCTTTAGCTATACAATAATTACTAACATTATCGATTTGCCTTTGTAAATCTTGCTTTTGGTCTGGTGATGATACTCTGCAATATGCTATTGTAATTTTAAAACTATCATCCTCTTTACTTTTAAATCTAATTAAATCATTTTTATCGTACCTTCTATGTTTACCAGTTGTTCTATATGAAGTTATTTTTCCTTCACTTTCCCATCTTCTCATAGTAGGGATAGATACCCCTAAAAATTCACTTGCTTCTTTTATTGTTAACATATTAGGACACCTCCTAAATATATTATTTCTAAAAGAAGTTAGTTAAATTCATAGAGTTTTGAATAGATATAATTATTTTTAAATAAACTGTTTTATTGCCCCCTATTTTTATATTGAGTTCTAAATATCTTTATTACAAGTAGCATTCCTACTATAAAGGACATTGAAAATCCTATTATTGCCATTCCTGTTATCCAGAAATTCTCGTTAATATTAGGAGATGCGATTATCAGAGATGATCCAACTACCATAGCTGCTAATACTAGACTTAAGGATAATTGCATAGCCAAATCTGAAATACACTTTTCTAAAGTCACAAACCTTATATCATCTATTTGAATTTTTATGTTATTTTTCTCTAAGTTTTTAAGTATAACTCTTAGTTGTTTTGGTAAAGTTTTTAAATCTAGCAATATTTCTTCTGCATTATTTTTTGAGTTTAGTAATATCTTTTTTGGATCTAGCTTATTAATATAATAGTATTTTACAAACTCTTCTCCTAATGCACTTATAGAAAATTTCGGACTTAGTTGTCTACCTGTACCTTCTAAAGTTATGATGGTTTTTGCTAGTGTAGCTAATTGTGTAGGCATATATACCTTATACTTTCGAAGGAATCTAAACACTTCATTTAGTATATCTGTTACATTTATTTTTTCTATTGGTACATCATAATAGTAATGTATTAGATATAATAAGTCTTGTCTAAGCCCATCTATATCTACATTTGGATTTAGTACATTAAGCTCAGTTAGTAAATATATTACCTTATCTACATTTTTTCCCGAAATAGCTATTGCTAAATCATTTAAAAAGTTTAATGTTTTATTATCTACTATTCCTATCATCCCAAAATCTATATATGATATACAGTCCCTTGATACTACAAATATGTTTCCTGGATGAGGGTCTGCATGAAAAAATCCATTTTCAAATACTTGCTTAAAAAACGACTTTACTCCTATTTGTGCTATTTTTTCTGTATCCCATCCGAGCTCTTTTATTTGTTCTACATCACTTAGTTTTATTCCGATTACCTTTTCCATTACTAGTACACGTTTTGTAGTGTATTCGCTATAAACTTTAGGTATATGTACATCGGTGCTATCTTTGAACATTTTTTCAAACTTCATAGCATTTATAGCTTCAAAGTTATAGTCTAGTTCTCTAAGCAGCTGAGTATGGAATTCATCTACTATTTTTATTAAATCTATGTCAATTTCTTTTTCTTTATTTAAGTCATTTAACGCATTTATCATACCTTTTAATATTTCTATGTCTGAGTTAATTGTTTTTTCGATGTTTGGTCGTTGAATTTTTACTATTACGTCCCTACCATCTCTTAACTTACCTTCATAGACCTGACCAATAGATGCTGCTCCTATTGGTTCATCATTAAATTCTCTAAATACTTGTTTTATATCTAATCCAGTCTCATACTTAAATATATCTTTAGCTGTTTTGGTATCAAATTGTTCTACGCTATCTCTAAGTTTGGAAAGTTCATCGATTATATCTTGATCTAATAAATCTTTTCTTGTACTTAGTATTTGTCCTAACTTTATGTATGTAGGACCTAATTCCTCTATGGCACTTTTTAGTCTTTCTCCTGTAGACATTTCTTTTATTTCTTCAGGAGGATTAGTGATGGGTATTTTATATGCTACACCTTCCATATTTAGTTTTTCTACTATAAATGTAAATCCATACTTAACTAATATACGTAGTATCTCTTTGTAACGCTTTATATTTTTATAACTTACTCTCACTATGCTCACTCCTATAATTAACTTTGTAATTTTAGTTACTTAGTTAAAATTTAAAAAGGGCAATAGATGTATTGCCCTTTAATGTTATTACTTATAATTATCTGCAACTTTTACATATTTTAACGCAGATTCCACAAGATTTTGCTTCTCTTCTTCTGTAAGTTCTCTAATTACTTTTGCAGGAGAACCTAATGCTAGTACTCCTGATGGTATTTTTTTACCTGGAGGCACTAAACTACCTGCTCCTAGTAATGTATAGTCACCTATTTCTGCTCCATCTAACACTATAGCCCCCATACCTATTAAAGTATTGTTACCTACTTTACATCCATGTACTAATGCTTTATGTCCAACTGTTACATTGTCTCCTATTACTGTAGGAAATTTATCTGCTATATGGACTACACTTCCATCTTGGATATTAGTATTTTCGCCTATAGTTATAGTATTAACGTCAGCTCTTAAAACAGTGTTGTACCAGATGTTTGAGTTTTTACCTATAGTTACTTTACCTATTATGTCTGCACTTTCTGCTACGAATACAGTTTCATCTATTGTAGGTTCTATTCCTTGGTACCCCTTTATCATAGTATTATTCTCCTTCTAACATTAATTTTGCTTGTATCATTATAGAACATTCGGTTCTTTTCTTTTGCATTTCACATCCTAGTTCATATGGCTTAGATACATCGTTGTTGAAGTTCATAGCATTAGCATGACATCCACCTGAACAGTAGAACTTGTTCCAACAGTTTTTACAATCTTCTTTACTATAAACGTGAGCATCCATAAATGATTTTCTCATTTCTTTTGGTAATACTATTTCTTCGTCTAGTATATTTGCCATTTTAAAGTCTTCGTTTCCAACGAATTGGTGACATGGGTATATATCTCCATTTGGAGTTATTGCTAGGTATTCATTACCTGCTCCACATCCTGTTATTCTTTTTATAACACATGGTCCTTGGTTTAAATCTATCATAAAGTGGAAGAATTTAAAGTCATCTCCCTTAGCTTTCATATCTGCATATTCTACTGCTAATTTTTCGTACTCTTCAAATACTTTAGGCATATCTTCTTCTCTTAATGCGTATGGATTACTTTCATCTCCTACAACAGGCTCTACTGATGTAAGTTTGAATCCTTCATTAGCAAAATGTATTACATCCTTTGAGAAATCTAGGTTGTCTCTAGTAAATGTACCTCTTATATAGTAGTATTTATCCTTAGGTCTATTGTCTATTAGTTTTTTGAATTTAGGAAGTATTATATCGTAGCTTCCTTTATCATTTAATGTAGGTCTCATATTATCGTTGATGTCTTTTCTTCCATCTAAACTTAATACTACGTTGTGCATGTTTTCATTTATGTACTCTATCTTCTCATCATCAAGTAATATTCCATTAGTAGTTAATGTGAATCTTATTATCTTGTTATTCTCTTTTTCTATGCTTCTTCCGTACTCAACTAGTTGTTTAACAACGTCAAAGTTCATTAATGGTTCTCCACCAAAGAAGTCTATCTCTAAGTTTCTTCTACTTCCAGAGTTAGCTATTAAGTAGTCTATTGCTTTTTTTCCTACTTCAAAGCTCATCATTTCTTTAGCTCCACCAAAATCTCCTTGAGCTGCGAAGCAGTATTTACATTTTAAGTTGCAATCGTGTGCTATATGTAAACATAATGCTTTTACCACTGGTTTTCTAGCTACAAAGCTTGGATGGAATTCATATTTATCTTCTGTATATAAAAGTCCTTCTTGTTCTAATGTTTGTATTTCTGAATATGCTTCTTCTATTTGTTCTTTAGTGTATTCTTCTTTTAATATATTTAATATTTCTTCTTTTGTATTTTCCTTGTAAATGTCTAGTAATCTATATGCAACATCATCTACTACATGTACAGACCCTCCATTTACATCTAATGCTATATTGTATCCATTCATTGAAAATTTATGTACCATACTCATAATTTCCGTCCTCCTAATATTTACTCCATTAATTCTATTTTTCTCCGATTATATTAAAACTCTACCCTTCATTATATATCCTCTGCTAAATATAGGCAATATCATTTATAAATTCCACTATGCCTAGCCTCTTATATATACCCATATGCATAACAATAATCACTTTAACTATTATAAAAAGTTAGCCATGTGTAACATTTATATTCTTATTTGAATATAAAAATAATACATATATTTTAAACATCACTATAGGAGGTCAACATGAATTGGTTTTTAGAATTATCCCCTGTTATTCAAGCACTACTAGCTACATTATTTACATGGGGGATTACAGCATTAGGTGCTGCGGTTGTATTATTTTTTAAATCCGTTAATAGAAAAATATTGGACTGTATGTTAGGTTTTGGTGCTGGTGTAATGATAGCCGCTAGCTTTTGGTCTTTACTTAATCCAGCTATACAATTATGTGAGGAACTAGGTACTAAAAATATCTGGCTCTTACCTGCTTTAGGTTTTTTAGTTGGTGGAGTTTTTATAATAATATCAGAAAAGTTTTTAGATAAGTATTGTTTTACGAATTGGAAAAAAGAAAACAGCGAATCTGAGGTTTCCTCTTTAAAAAGATCTATGCTTTTAGTTTCTGCCGTTACTATTCACAATATTCCTGAAGGTCTTGCTGTAGGAGTTGCTTTTGGTGGTGTTGCAGCCGGAGTTGATGGTGCTACTGTAATTTCGGCTATGATGTTAGCGCTTGGTATAGGTCTACAAAATTTTCCTGAAGGCGCTGCTGTATCATTGCCATTAAGAAGAGAAGGTTTCAGTAGAAGAAAGTCTTTTATGATTGGTCAAATGTCCGGAATGGTAGAGCCAATAGCAGGTGTAGTTGGTGCAATTGCTGCTATAACTATGAGAAGTATACTGCCTTTCTTACTAGCCTTTGCTGCAGGGGCAATGATCTCTGTGGTATCATCTGAACTAATCCCAGAGAGCGCAAGTGAAAACAAAAACTTAGCAACACTCGGAGTAATCTTAGGATTTATGCTAATGATGATCTTAGATGTTGCACTCGGATAAGTTCGGGTAGGTATATTCAGCCCGCAGTGAGTGGATTAAAACAAGTCTTCCTCCAGGCTATCGCAATGTCGGTGCAACTTGTTTTAAATCCCCTCACTGCTAAGCGACTTTATATAGTATCCTCACTTTGAATAAAGGTCAAAAGCAAGAGATACAAAACAATATGGTAAATAAAAAGAGCTTTTCCTAATAATTAAATATTAGAAAAAGCTCTTCTTTGATTTATTATCTTTCGCACTCTTGGTTTGCTACTGTACATGATGTTTTACATGCAGATTGACAAGATGTTTGACATTCTCCACATCCACCTTTTGCAGCACTTTCTTTTAATGTAGCTTTTGATAATGTTTTTATATGTTTCTTTTCCATTTTAAGTACCTCCTGGTTGATTTTCCCTATTGATTATATCATAAATATTCTATCTGTAAAACTCTATTTAAAGTTTACTCCTAGAACACCGCCGATACCTCCTGATAGGGCAGTTAATAATACTTTGTATAATATATCTAACTCAAATGCAAAGTTATCTTGAGCTAAAAATACTATCACCATTAAACATACTATGTAAATTAAACCTACTAAAAGACCATATATAAGCCCTTTTTCTTTTATGTGTTTTGATGCATAAAATCCACCAAATGCTGATGATGCTGTTGTTATGAATGCTGATGCCATAGCTATTGTTTCCCCTGATAAACTCGTGAATGTAAGTGCTAAGTTGTACACTAATAGAGTAACTAATGTAAGTACATACGCATATCCTAATCCTTTAAAAATATAATTAGTTCTTTCCACAAAAATACCTCCCCTCGCTAATATATATATATTCGAGGGGAGGCATCTTAATTACTAATTATTCAGCTGATTTAGTTTTTGATTCAACACTTCCTATAGCCCACTTTTCAAATGGTACTTTAGTT
Organism: Peptostreptococcaceae bacterium; assembly: GCA_051654865.1. Lineage (GTDB taxonomy): Bacteria > Bacillota > Clostridia > Peptostreptococcales > Peptostreptococcaceae > JBOFOR01. The sequence continues at coordinate 21,532 of JBOFYV010000091.1, read as the reverse complement.
CTGTTTGGACCTAATTCTAAAACTACGAAATCTTCTTCTACTTTAGCAACGTTAGCTATTATACCACCTATAGTAACAACTTTGTCACCTGCAGATAATGTTTCTCTCATTTCTTTTAATTGCTTGTCTTTTTTCTTTTGAGGTCTTATTAATAAGAAATAGAATACTGCAAATACTGCTACCCACATAACTATTCCCATTATCATTTGTTGAGTTTGTGCATTCATTTTTTTCTCTCCTTTTACGGTATCGTAAATATTTTACTTTGTATAAATATTATATATTAAAATGAATATTATTGATAGTACATTTTTTATATTTCATACCCGTATTTAGTGAAGAATTCTTTTTTAAAGTCTAATAATCTATCTTCCATTATCGCTTGTCTTACTTGCTTCATTAAGTCTAATAAGAAGTGTAAGTTGTGTGTAGTTATTAGTCTTGATGCTAATATTTCATTAGCTTTTACTAAGTGTCTTATATATGCTCTAGTGTAGTTTCTACAACAGTAGCAATCACAGTTTGGATCTAATGGTGAGAAATCTCTAGCGTACTTAGCATTTCTAACTACTACTTTACCAACACTTGTCATAGCTGTACCATTTCTAGCTATACGAGTCGGAAGTACGCAGTCAAACATATCTATTCCTCTTATTACTCCTTCTAATAAGTCATCAGGACTACCAACACCCATTAGGTATCTTGGCTTATCTTCAGGCATTAGAGGCACTGTATAGTCTAGTACTTCATACATTAAGTGCTTAGGCTCTCCAACACTTAATCCTCCTACTGCATATCCTGGTAAGTCTAATTCTAATATTTCTTTAGCTGATTGCTCTCTTAAGTCTTTGTACATTCCACCTTGTATTATACCAAATAATGCTTGGTTTTCTGTGTTCTTATGAGCTTCTTTACATCTTTTTAACCATCTAGTTGTTCTTTCTAATGAGTTCTTAACATATTCTCTATCAGCTGGATATGGAGCACATTCATCAAATGCCATCATTATATCTGATCCTAATGCAGTTTGAATTTCCACAGCCTTTTCAGGACTTATAAAGTGCTTAGATCCATCTATATGAGATCTAAAGTGAACACCTTCTTCTGTTATTTTTCTAAGTGGACCTAAGCTGAATACTTGGAATCCACCACTATCTGTTAGTATTGGCTTATCCCAGTTCATAAACTTGTGAAGTCCACCTGCTTCTTTTACTAAATCGTGTCCAGGTCTCATATATAAGTGATATGTATTACTTAATATTATTTGAGATCCTATTTCTTTTAATTCTTCTGGTGTCATTGACTTTACAGTTGCTTGAGTACCAACTGGCATAAATATTGGAGTTTCTATAACTCCGTGTGGAGTGTGTAATCTTCCTAATCTTGCTCCACTTTGTTTACATGTTTTTATAAGCTCGTATCTTACTGCACACATAATATTTCTCCTTAAATTTAAAATGTCTCTGTATTTTAAGCGTTATGCTCTTTTTCATCATCTTTTTTTATAGTATCATCTTCACCATCATCGTCATAGTGTATACTTGTTATATTTAAATTACTGTTATCATCACAAATTAAGTACTTTCTAATAGCAAATATACCTGCTATTGCTATTACACCTAATAGTATTTCTGTCATACCTCCACTTTTGGGAAGTAAAAGCATTTTTCTAGCTATTGCATACAATAGTACCTCTATTAATGCTCCTGGTATATGAAGTGATAACATTACAACTAACTCGACTCCAATTACTAATAATAGTATTTGTCCTAACATATCATTAAGTTGGCTATATTGAACCGGATTTTGGAAATCTATAATATAAGCTTCCCATATCATTCTTAAAACATCTATTGTCCCTAAAAATACAGCAAGTAATACTACCATTGCTAAAATAGACTCAAAAACATAAGCTATTCTTAATGATAAATTATTTTTATCTATATGCTTCATTTTAATCCCCCTATTTGATTATCATGGCATCTCCAAAACTAAAGAATCTGTATTTTTCTTTGACTGCTGTTTCATATGCGTTTAATACATTCTCTTTATTAGATAATGCACTTACTAACATTATTAAAGTAGACTCTGGTAAGTGGAAATTAGTTATTAATCTATCTACTATTTTGAATTTATAACCTGGGTAGATAAATATATTTGTCCATCCACTACATTCTTTTATTTTTCCATCTTCAATGCTTGCAGACTCTACAGTTCTACAACTTGTTGTTCCAACACATATTACTCTATTTCCATTAGATTTTGCTTTGTTGATTTTATCTGCGGCTTCTTTTTCTACCATATAAAATTCTGAATGCATTTCATGTTCTAATACATTATCAACTTTTACAGGTCTGAATGTTCCAAGACCTACGTGTAGTGTAACAAAAGCTATGTCTACACCTTTTTCTTTTATTTGATTTAAAAGTTCTTCTGTGAAATGAAGCCCAGCTGTTGGAGCTGCAGCAGAACCATTGTGTTTAGAATAAACAGTTTGGTATCTTTCTCTTTCTTCTAGTCTTTCTGTTATATATGGAGGTAGTGGCATATTACCTAGTTCATCTAAAACTTCTTCAAATATTCCTTCGTAGTGGAATTTTATCAGTCTCGACCCTTCTTCGGCAAGTCCTACAACTTCTCCTATTAATTTTCCTTCACCAAATGAAAACTTTGTTCCTATTTTGGCTCTTTTTCCTGGCTTAACTAACGCTTGCCAAGTATCTTCTTCTGTTCTTTTTAGTAATAAAAATTCTATCTTACCACCAGTATCTAATTTTTCTCCTATTAATCTAGCTGGTATTACTCTAGTATTATTAAGAACTAAACAATCCCCTGGATTTAAGTATTCTATTACATCCTTAAATATTTTATGTTGTATTTCTCCAGTCTCCTTATCTAGTACCATTAATTTAGAACTAGATCTATCTAATATAGGAACTTGAGCAATTAACTCTTCTGGTAGGTCAAAGTAAAAGTCACTCGTCTTCATTTAAACTTCCTTTCCAAAAATTTATACAGTTACCATAATAACAAAAAACACACAATTTTTCTATACATATATACTTATTAATATTATATAGTGTGTGTTTTTTAAGTGTATAAATTCATTTTATATTAATTTTTGCATATATTATCTATTTATTTTGATATGGTATATTCAAGTGTTCATAGGCTAAAGGCATCGCTATTCTTCCTCTAGGACCCCTATTTATAAATCCTAATTGAAGTAAATATGGTTCATAAACATCTTCTATAGTATTTCTATCTTCTCCAATTGAAGCTGCTAAGGTATCTAGTCCTACTGGCCCACCTCTAAATTTTTCAATTATTGTTTTTAGTAGTTTTTCATCTACATAATCTAGACCTAAGCTATCTACTCCTAAAAGTTCTAGTGCACTATTGGCTACTTCATCAGTTATATTTCCATCAGCCCTAACTTGAGCATAGTCCCTTACTCTTTTTAGTAGTCTATTTGCTATTCTTGGTGTTCCTCTCGAACGTCTCGCTATTTCTGTAGCTCCACCAATTTGTATCTCGGCTCCTAGTATTTCAGATGATCTTATAACTATTTGAGCTAATTCGTCTACTGTATAGTAATCAAGCTTACATATTACTCCAAATCTATCTCTAAGTGGATTAGTAAGCATACCAGCTCTAGTTGTAGCTCCTATTAGTGTAAACTTTGGCAAATCTAGTCTTATACTTCTAGCCGATGGTCCTTTACCTATTATTATGTCTAAGCAATAGTCTTCCATTGCTGGATACAACACTTCTTCTACACTTCTGTTTATACGATGTATTTCATCTATAAATAATACATCATTTTCATTTAGATTAGTAAGTATAGCTGCTAAGTCTCCTGCTCTTTCTATTGCTGGTCCTGATGTTATTCTTAGGTTTACACCCATTTCATGAGCTATTATAGATGATAGTGTTGTTTTACCAAGACCTGGTGGTCCGTATAAAAGCACATGATCTAATGGTTCATTTCTACTTTTTGCTGCTTCTATAAATATTTTTAATTGTTCTTTTGCTTTTTCTTGTCCTAAATAATCATCTAGTGATTTAGGTCTTAAACTATTTTCTACATCTACATCTTCATTTTGCATAGTAGATGTTATTATTCGGTTTTCATCTTCAAAATCAAACATAGTACTTCCCCCTTACGTTATAGTTTTACAATATCACTATCTTAATGAATTACTCATTATATAAGTTAATGATTTTTTGATTATATCTTCTGTATTTAATCCATCTTTTTTACACTTATCTACGGCTTCTTTAGCTTCTGCTGGTGAATATCCAAGAGCTACTAATGCATCTACTGCCTCATCTTTAGACACTGCTATTGGTGCAGCTGTAAGTAATGTTGGTTCAAATTCTATGTTATTTTTATCTATTTTATCTTTTAGTTCTAGTACTATTCTTTCTGCTGTTTTTTTACCTACTCCTGGTGCTTTAGAAAGTTTTGCTACGTCTTCGCTAAGTATATAAGCACCTAGTTGACCTGGTGTTCCAAAAGATAATATTCCAAGACCTACTTTAGGACCTATTTTTGATACTGATGTTAATAATTCAAACATTTGCATCTCTTCTCTTGTAGAGAATCCACACAAGCTCATATCATCTTCTCTAACTATTAGTTTAGTATATATTTTAGCCATTTTTCCTATTTGTAAATCTTTTATCGTGTTTGAAGATGCATTTATTTCATATCCTATGTTATTATTTTCTATTACTATATTAGTTAATCTAATTTCTTCAACGGTTCCTTTTATATAGCTATACATATTGACCCCCTATGTTCTTTAATGTTTTTTCTAGTTTGTTTGCATGCGCATGACAAATAGCTACTGCAAGTGCATCTGCTACGTCATCTGGTTTTGGTACTTGTTTTAAGTTTAAAAAGCTAGTTACCATCTGTTGAACCTGTGCTTTTTGTGCTCTTCCGTATCCAACTACCCCTTGTTTTACTTGTAGAGGTGTATATTCATACACAGGTTTACCATTGTGAGCACAAGCAAGCATAGTAACTCCTCTTGCCTGAGCTACTGTAATTGCCGTCTTTACATTTTTGTTAAAGAATAGTTCTTCTATACCTACTTCATCTATGTTGTAATTTTTTATGAGCATATCTATACCTTTATATACAAGCTCTAATCTTTTTAACATATCCATATGTGCTGGAGTTGTTACAGCTCCATAATCTATTACTCTAAATTTACTATTTTTATATTCTATTATTCCATACCCTACAATTGCTATTCCTGGGTCTATTCCTAGTATAATCAAGTTGACTTTTCCTCCTAATAACTTTGTAGAAATACTACAAAACTTATGTTCTTATATATTATATCATAAGTAGGAAAATACGCAAAAAAACAACCCTTATTGTGAGGTTGTCTTTTATTTAGTAAGGATTTATTAACTTCCGAATTCTTCAAGTTTTAAGTATGCATCATCTTCCGTATTTACGATGATTCCATTTTGTATTTCATCTTGTGCTATTTGAGGTAATGAATCTATTTTTATCTCTGTCTTTTCTATTAGTTCTCTCTTGCCATTTATATCATACTTATAAAGTCCTATAAATTCATTCTCAACTTCTAGTGAATACTTATTTTTTTTAGAAGGTTCAACTACTGATTCATTTTGTGATAATACTATCTCATATTGTGTCATACTCTCTACAGTTCTATCAGGATATTTTTCTTTAAAATATGCTAATATTTCTTCTTTTGATTTATTTAGTAGTTCTTCTGGGACTGAACCTAACATTACAGGTGATGAATCTATTTGACTACCATCTGCATTTTTCTTTTGTAACCAAATTTCACAGTTTTTGTTTAATCCAAATGCATCTTTAACAACTTCTTCTTCTTTTTTATTAACTGTTTGAGTTACTGGTGGAGTTTTTTCTTTCTCTCCTATACTTTTAACGCCTATATAAATCCCACTGCTCAACACTATTACTCCAGTTAATATTAGTACTGGTATCTTCCATGGAAATGGGTCTCTTCTCTCGAACATAACATTACCTCCTTCTACATAGTATTTTCGCCATACTATATTTTTTTATACATATTAGCCAAATTTTAGCAATTTTTATATTATATTTTTTGTCCCTTTTTTATAAATGGAAGCATATACTATGATATCTTTTATTATTTTTGTTTGGAGGGGATTCTATTGAGTTCATACGTTAGAATTATTTATGATAGATTAGATTTTATTGAATTTAAACAAAATATACTTCTTTTAAAGCAACCTCAACACAAAGCATCTGTATTTATGGAGTTAACCTTAGATGATTTTCTTAAAATACGTGATCATACTCAGGAAGTTGAAGCTACTATTGTAGGAGGAGGTACCTATACTCTAGATAAGTTCGAGAAAAAACTTTTTGAAATATGTCCTTCTTTAAAATCATATACGTCTTCTTCTACTTTAGTTGCCAAGTCATTGTTATCTAGAAATGCTTTTGATTCATTATTTATAGCTTCAAATTAGCGCAGTGAATTTATACACAAAAAAGGATGAATCTAGTTTCTTTAGATTCATCCTTTTTTATTTTATTAATTATTAATATTATTCAGCTATTTCCCAGTTGTGGAAGATATTTTGAACATCATCATCATCTTCAAGCATATCTACTAATCTGTTCATAAACTTTAATTGTTCTTCTTCTGTTAATTCTGTTGTTGTTTGAGGTATCATTTTTACGTCTGCAGATATAAAAGTATATCCTTTAGCTTGTAATTCATCTCTAACTGCTGCAAAATCTTCTGGTGCAGTTATTACTTCATATCCGTCTTCTTCTGTTATGAAATCTTCTGCTCCTGCTTCTAAAGCTACTTCCATTAACTCTTCTTCTGAAACTTCATCACTTGCTTCTATTAATATTTGTCCTTTGTTATCGAACATGAATGATACACATCCACTTGTTCCTAAGTTTCCACCATTCTTATCGAAGTAGTATCTAACATTACCAGCAGTTCTGTTCTTATTGTCAGTTAAAGTTTCAACTATAACTGCAACTCCTCCTGGTCCGTATCCTTCATAAACTATTGTTTCATAGTTTTCATTAGCTCCAGAACCTGCTCCTTTAGCTACTGCTCTATCTATGTTGTCATTTGGCATATTATCTGCTTTAGCTTTTTCTATAGCAGTCTTTAAGTTTGCGTTATAGTCAGGATTTCCTCCACCTTCTTTAGCTGCAACAGCTATTGCTCTAGCATGTTTAGTGAATACCTTAGCTCTTTTAGCATCTTGTTTACCTTTTTTATTGATTATGTTTCCTATACGTCCCATAATTCCACTCCTTACAATGTTAATTGATTTATATATTCTTTGAGAGTATGTAGTTACTCATTAGTTTAATATATTTTATTACTCGTAAATTTTAGCACAAATTAAGTATTTAGTAAATTAGAACTTAGGTGGCTTAGGGGGCATATTTCTCTTATGCTCACTTATCCTATGAAGTCTTGCTATTATTTCTTGGTCTTTAGTTGGTACTTCATCTAATCTACCTTCTACTACTGCATCAATCATATCATATGTAGTTCCCATTTCTAATTCATCAGTTTGACCTTCCCAAAGTCCTGCTGATGGTGCTCTGTTTATTACATCCTCATGTACTCCTAAAGCCTTTGCCCACTCATATACTTCTCTTTTTGTTATGTTTGCTATTGGTATTAAATCTACTCCACCATCGCCATATTTTGTAAAATATCCAGTATGTACTTCTGCTGCATTATCAGTTCCTACTACTAAGTATCCTAGGTTATTTGCTACAGTGTAAACTGTGCTCATTCTTACTCTAGCTCTTAGGTTTGCATCTGTCATCCTTAAGCTTTCTTCATTATATATTCCATTTTCTTTTAGCTGGTCAGTAACCATATCTAGTATCATATTTTGAGGTTCTGATAACTCTAAATCTATGTATTTTAATCCACATCCATTTATAACTTTAAGAGCATCTTCTCTATCTTTTGGACTACTCTTTATACTCATTATTACCCCTACTGAGTTCTCTGGAAATGCTTTTTTTATTAAGTATGCAACTACAGCAGAATCAATTCCACCTGATACTCCAACTACAAGCCCCTTACAGTTAGCTTCTTCAACTTTTGCCCTAAGCCACTCTACTGTCTTATCTATTTTTAAATTGATATCCATTATATATCTCCTTTCAGATTTACATTTTTTGTATATAGTCATCTTTATTATACCATATATTTTATATTCTTATGTCATACGCTAAAAATTTGCTTATTCTATGTGATAGTCCTTAAAAAACTTTCTAAATGGCATATATTTTATTTATTGTGTAAAAACTATGGCAAGAAGGTGATTTTATTGAAAAACAAATACTTTATTTTTAATATTAAAAATACTATAATCGGTATATTTACAGGTTTTGTAAATGGTGTATTTGGTTCTGGAGGAGGAACACTTTTAGTTCCTATACTAAATAATATACTAAAGGTAGAAGAACACAAATCTCACGCTACAGCCCTTGCTGTTATAATTTTTTTAACATCTGCAAGTTCTATAATTTATATATCTAAGGGTACATATGATGTGAATTTAACTTTAAAAGTAGCTGCTGGAAGTATTCTAGGAGGAATAGTTGGTGCCAAGCTATTATGTAAAGTAACTGGTAGGTTCCTTAGGATATCCTTTGGAGTAATTATGATTATCGCAGCACTAAGGATGGTGTTTTAATGTTTTTAGCTATTATTGGATTTTTTTCTGGTATCATCGGTGGTATGGGTATGGGAGGTGGAACAATTCTAATTCCTGCACTTATACTTTTTGCAAGTGTAGACCCTAAAATAGCCCAAAGTGTAAACTTATTATCATCTATACCTATGACCATTATTGCTTTGATAATACATATAAGATCAAAAAATGTAGTCAAAGAATTAGTTTTACCTATTGCTATATTTGGTGTCTTAGGTGCAGTTTTTGGTTCTTTTGTTGCTAATTATATTTCTTCCGAACTACTTAAAAAGTTATTTGGTGCATTTCTATTAATTATAGGAATTATAGAAGTAAAAAAAGGTATTTCTCATCCCAAAAATACTCATTGCGATGACTAACAAAAATGTACTGTATAGAATTACTTTAAAAGTTTTTATTCTACACAGTACATTTTTACCAACGTACAAAGTCGTTCGCGATATGAGCAAGTCGATTTTTTTATAAAATAATATTTCCATCTTGTTCAGATAAATAAAATTCTTCCCCATTAGTTATTTGGGCTGTAGCACTAGTTACATCTATCATTTTTTCTGTTAATTTAGATACTTCTTCTAATCTAGAATATACTATTATCTCTACATTATCTTCATACACAGTATCCTTTACAAAATAGCCCATGTTCATTATTTCATTTTGAACTTTTCCTAATTGATTATAGTCTATCTTTATTCTAATTTCTTGGTACATTACCTTCTCTATTACTTTAGCTGCTTCTATACCTACTTTTGCACCCTTAGTATATGCTCTAACAAGTCCACCCGCTCCAAGCTTTATGCCTCCAAAATACCTAGTTACAACAACTACTACATCTCTTAAATCTTCTTTTTTTATAACTTCTAACGTCGGTATACCCGCTGTACCTTGAGGTTCTCCATCATCACTATATCTTTGTATATTCATATTTTTACCTACTGTATATGCCCATACATTATGAGTTGCATCTTTGTGTTTCTTTTTTATTTCATTCACAAACTCTATAGCTTCTTCTTCTGTTTTTATAGGTTTTGCATATCCTATAAATGTTGATTTTTCTATTATTATTTCATCCATTCCATATTCATGTAATGTTTTGTATGTACTCATTAGTTTCCTCCGTTCATTTAATAGCTTTTCTATCCCATTATAATGTTATTATAACATATATAATTAAACTTACTCAAAATTCAATACTCTTATCTCCACACAAAAAACCTCCCGTTATTTTAACAGAAGGTCTATATATCTATACCCAATAAAAGAAAGGGATTTCCCCTTTCTTTCATTGTCTTATATTTCAATTTTATTTATATTACTACTTATAATTTACAGCTTTTTCACCATCTTCATTTATGCTTTTTTTAAGTTCCTTATATTTTCTATAAGAAAGATCTACTAATGATTTTTCTTTACTATGTGATAACATTTCTATTGCATCTTTAACTTTATAGAACCCAGCATCTTTCAATTCATCCTTTAGTATGTAGTCAGTATTATAAGTGTCCATTATATACCATGTTATAGCATTACAAACTTCTTGTTGTCTACTTCTAGAATAAAATTCATACATTGTGTCTCCTACAGCTTCTAGTACATTAGCTTCTATTCCTGTTTCATCTTTTACTCTTTGTGTAGCACTATTATGCTGTAACTCGCCGTCATGAATTTTACCTTTTGGAAGTGTCCACTCATCTCTATCATTCTTTACTATTAACACCTTATTTGCATAAAATACTACTCCACCTGCACAATGTCTTACTATCATTTTCAAACCCCTCCTATTAACTATTTGTTTTGATTTTTTTATGTTAACTTCTGGAGATAAACTATTAGAAATAATTATTTAATTAATTATATGTCTAATTGAAAAAATTATGTTATATATCCTCATTCTCTAATACAGATATTGCTTCTTCATAAGCTCTTAAAACATATTCTTTTTCAAATTGTTTTTTGGTTTTGAGTTGTTTTAACATTCTTAGGCTGTTTTTGTTTCCTATTTTAGCAAGAGCCTTCGCACAATATTGCCTTGTTTGAGGATTTGTATCGTATAACCCTCTTTGCAAGTACTCTCTACTGTTTGGTGACTCAATTTTTCTAAGTGCTGAGTAAGTTATTCTTCTTACATCAGAATGTCTATGACTTGTTAAGGGATGGAGTAAATTCAGGAATCTCTCATCCTTAATTTCTCCAGTTGCCCATATTAATATCATTAAGTCTTCTGCATTTCTTTCCGTAAGTATTCTTTTGTACAACTTCCTTTTAAAATCTATCATTCTATCGTCGTTGAAACTATTCATAAGCTCTAATCTATCATTTTTGTTAAGCGCTAAAAATTTATCTATTATGTCTTCAGATAGCTCAACCTTATCTTTTAGCATTGCTTTAATTTCTAATTTAGCTTTTATTAATTGGTCATTAACTTCAATAGTTGATAAATTTCTTATTTTGCTGATTTGAGATACTGTTTTGGATTCCTTATAAAGAAGATAAGTTATGTGATAATCTTCTAAGTTTTCTATATTATCCCAACTTATATTCATATTTATTACCTACTTTTCTAATATATACTCTTTATATATATTATAATCTTCTTCTTCTAAATTTGCATTTAATGTTATTCCATTTTCCACATATTCAAATTCTTCTATGTTGTACTTACCTTTTAATTTACTAAATACATCTCCTCTGTCATAAGGTAATAATAAAGATACTGGGTAAGTATTCTCCATTATTGTGTCTTGGATAAGTTCTAATAATTCATCCATATTTATACCTTTTTTAGCTGATATATAAATTACATCATCGCTATTTTTAGGATATATATCTATTTCTAATCTGTCTATTTTGTTGTAAACAAGTATTGTTTTTTTGTTGTCTGCTCCTAATTCTTTAAGCACTGACTCTGTTGTTTTTTTCTGTAATTCATAGCTAGAGTTTGTAGCATCTATTACGTGTAATATTAAGTCTGCATATTGTACTTCTTCTAATGTTGCTTTGAATGCTTCTACTAAATCATGTGGTAATTTACTAACAAATCCAACAGTATCTACTACTAAGAATTCTTTTTTGTTTGGTAAAAGAGCTTTTCTTAATGTTACATCCAGAGTTGCAAATAGCATATCTTTTGCCATAACTTCTTTTTCTTGAATATAATCTTTATGTGTCTTTATTAATTCGTTAAGTAAAGTAGATTTTCCTGCATTGGTATAACCAACAATTGCAACTATCGGTATATTAGATTTAATACGTTGAACTCTTTGAGTTTCTCTATTCTTTTTTACTTCTCTAAGTTCACGTCTAATATCTGCTGCTTTGTTAAGAATATTTCTTTTATCTAATTCTAGTTTTTGTTCTCCTGGACCTCTAGCTCCTATTCCTGCACCTGTTCTACTTAGTTGACCTCCCATTCCAGTAAGCCTTGGTAATCTATACTTTAACTGAGCAAGTTCAACTTGTAACTTACCTTCTTTACTAAGAGCCCTTTGTGCAAATATATCTAGTATTAGAGTAGTTCTATCTATTACTTTTACTCCAACTGCCTCTTCTATATTTCTTATATGTGCTCCTGATAATTCATCATTAAATACTACCATTGTAGCTTCTAATGACTCACAGTATGCTCTTATTTCTTCAACTTTACCTTTTCCTACGTAGTATGCTGCATCTCTTGTTTGTTTATTTTGAATTAGACTTCCTACTACTTCAGCTCCTGCTGCTTTAGCTAATTCTTTTAGTTCTTCCATAGATTCATTTATATCTATGTCATCTATTCTTCTTGCTGTAGATGTTATGTTAAGTCCTACAAGCAAGGCTCTTTCCATTTTTTCTTCCATATATAAACACCTCATTTTATACTGTTATTTAATTCTTAATTTTTTAATGTTATTGTTTATTATACCACCTATGTAAATTTTTAGTATAATTATATTGAATTGATAAATAGGAGGTAATTAATGTGAGTGAAAATTATAAGTTTTTCAATCATAAAAATTGTGAGTATTTTCCATGCCATAAAACTAATAAACCTGAAGATTTTAACTGTTTATTTTGTTATTGCCCTTTATATGCTCTAGGCAAAAACTGTGGTGGAAATTTTAAATATAATGAAAAAGGTATTAAAGATTGCTCTAAATGTTTACTACCCCACAATAAAAACAATTATGATTATATTATGAGTAAGTTTAGCGATATTATTAAAATTACTAGTGAAAATTCAAGTGATTCTTTATAATATCATTAATAAAATTTTAAAAGAGAGCAGTATTTATCACTACTGCTCTCTTTTGTTTTTTAAGATTCTATATGCTGTGTAAAGTAAAATACTAGAAATTAATATAAGTACTAGTATCATAATCCCTGCGTGGAAGAAAAATTCCTGCGGCAACATATTTATTACCGGATCTAGCTCTGGATCAAATATCCAATAGTCATTACTAAACATTAATTTATGAAAAATAACAAAACTTCTATCAAAATCTATGATAATAGGTAATGCTAAAACCAAAGGTATACTTATAAGAGCTTTAGATGTCGTACTTAAAAACTGTATATCTTTATTTTTTATATTAATAGCTATACCTATTATAGAAATAATAAAACATATTATTCCTATTTTATTTAAATTTTGAAAAATATCTCTTACTTCTTCAAAATGAATTTTACCTTCTGGTGAGGATGTTATAGTGGGCATTTCAAAATTATCAACACTTTTACTTAAATTATAATCAATTAAATAATCATAATTAAGTTTTATTTCTTCTTCTGATAAATCTGATAATTTAGGGATATTTAAATATCCTATATCAAAATAATATAATTCTTTGAATCCTACTGTAAATTTTACTGCACCTATAATTAAAAATATACCTAAACAAACCGAAAAAACAACATTTAAAATTTTTTTCATATATTTCGTCCCCTATTTATACAATTATGTATTAGTAAAGATGGTTAAATATAAAACTATACATCTAACCATCTTTAAACTTTTTATATAATATTTATGTTTAATATTAAACTATTTTTGTTGTAAAATCTTCTATATTTAATACTTCATCTACTATATCCATATAGAATTCAGGCTCATGGCATACTAAAAGTACTGTTCCTTTAAATTCTTTTATAGCTTTTTTAAGTTCATCTTTTGCTTCTACATCTAAGTGGTTTGTAGGCTCATCTAGTATTAATAAGTTAATTTCTTTTAGCATTATCTTACATAATCTAACTTTAGCTGCTTCTCCCCCACTTAGTACTCTCATTTGGCTTGTTATGTGTTCATTTGTTAATCCACATTTAGCTAGATATTGTCTTACTTCAAAGTTTGAAAGTCCTGGGAACTCTGACCATATTTCATCCATTGGAGTGTTGTAGTTATCTCTTGAACTTTCTTGTTCAAAGTATCCTACTTCTAAGTAATCACCTTGTCTTACATCTCCCTCAAATGGCTTTATTATTCCAAGTAATGTTTTTAGCATTGTTGATTTACCAACACCGTTCATTCCTTTTAGTGCTACTTTTTTATTTCTTTCTAGTGTAAAGTTTAACGGCTTCGTTAAGGCTTCATCATATCCTAGTACTAAGTTTTCAGTTTCAAATACAAATCTACTTGGTACTCTAGCAGATTTAAATCCAAAAGTAGGCTTTATTTTTTCTTTTGGTCTTTCTAATATTTCCATCTTATCTAGTATTTTTTGTCTACTGTTTGCCATACCACGAGTAGCAACTCTTGCTTTATTTCTAGCAACGAAATCTTCTAATCTTTTTCTTTCTTCGATTTGCTTTTCATATGCATTTTCTTCTTGTCTTTTCTTTATTTCATTTAATCTAACGAATTCATCGTAGTTACCTTTGTATCTATTTAGCTCACCATTCTCTAAGTGATAAATTACATTACATGTGTCGTTTACGAATGATATGTCATGAGATACTAATACAAAGCTGTTTTCATATTCTTGAAGGTATCTTGTTAACCAAGTTATATGTTCTTCATCTAAGTAGTTTGTAGGCTCATCTAGTATTAATATAGTAGGGTTTTCAAGTAATAACTTAGTAAGAAGTACTTTAGTTCTTTGTCCTCCACTTAAGTCAGTTACATCTCTGTCTAATCCTATTTCTCCAAGCCCTAGTCCATTTGCAACTTCTTGAATTTTTGCATCTATCATATAGAATCCACTGTTTTCTAATATTGTTTGTATCTCTGCAGTTTCTTCCATAAGTTTTGCCATTTCAGTATCATCAGCTTCTGCCATTCTATCATACATAGTTAACATTTCTTGCTCTAAGTCAAACATTGGCTTAAAAGCATCTCTTAGTATATCTCTAATAGTTTTTCCTTTTTCTAATACTGTATGTTGGTCTAAGTAACCAACTGTTGCTCTTGTTGACCATTTTATATTACCAGCATCTGGCATAAGTTTTTTAGTTATTATATTTAAAAAAGTTGATTTCCCTTCACCATTTGCACCAACTAATGCTATATGTTCACCTTTTCTAAGTCTAAATGAAACATTCTCTAGCATAGTTCTCGCTCCGAAACCATGACTTACATTTTCTACTACTAGCATTCTTCCACCTCTTTTATTATTTAGTCTACATTCTATACTATAATATATTCTTTTTTGACTTAAATCAAGAGTACTAAACTCAAAAAAATAAAGTTGAAATATACTAATTTACTAGCATAATCAACTTTATTTAGTTTCTTACATATATAATAAATTTTTATAAAACATTATCATACATCCCGCTGTACTTTTTTGTGCAAGTGTTATTGCTTTTACTGCCGTCAAATAAAACTTTGTATTTAAATCATTTATGTTTCTATACATATAGTCTATATTAAGGGCATTTATAGAGTTGTTATCTGCATACTCTTCTATACTATTTAATAATAGTGGTTTTTCATGTGATTTAAATCTTTTTATTTTTTTGTAATTTGATTTTACATATACTTCAAATTGTCTATGATTATCAAATAGTTTTCCTTTTGCATGTTGCGGTATAGTTAAATCTTGTATTATATGACATGCTGCACCAAAGTAAAACATACTTTTCTCATAGTTATTAGTAGCATAATACTTTAATGCATTATTATAGTATGTTTTTGCTACCATTAGTGCATTTGCATCACTTGCATACTTACCTTTTTTTTCATTAGGGTTATAAAAATGATGATAAGATTTAAAATCTTGATCTGCCCATACTAGTCCCTTATTTATTTCTGACAAATGTTCATAAAAGAATTTATATTCTTTTTCATGTCCACTATCTCTTAATATATCCATTGCGCTACTTTGAATAAATATATGAACTTCACAGTCAGTTTTTATTAAGGTCTTTTTTATAGGATTTACCACTTTAAACGTCCCTTGTATTGCTGTAGAACATGCACTTTCTAGTCTCTTCTTCACTGACATCACCTATTAAAATAATTTTCTACTCCATCTGCTACGCTTTGCATTAATATTCTTTGATATTCTGGGCTAGCCATCATTCTATCTTCATTATAATTACTTAAAAATCCCATTTCTACTAATACAACTGGTACTTTAGACCAGTTAAACCCTGTTAAATCCCCTCTCTCAAATATTCCATTTACCTTTATGCCTGATTTTTCCATACTTTCTTTTACTAACTCAGCACATTCATTGCTACTGTTATATATTCCACCTGTGTATTTACTTTCTTTAGCAGGTATTAATATTGAGGCTCCTGTCTTACCTGAATTATCAATACTATCTGCATGTACTCTTATTACCATATCTACATTTTGTTCATTTGCAAATATTGCTCGTTCTGAATTACTAATGTTTACATTATGACTTTCCCTAGTCATAATAACTTTATATCCCTTACCTTCTAATATATGCTTTAGAACTGTAGATGCTTCTAAATTAAGTACATATTCTGGTTTTTTAGTAGCTACTCCTGTTGCTCCTGATGAAACTCTAGCTTTTTGTTGCCCCGAACCTGGTGCTACTGGTTCTAGTTTTGAGTCTCCTTTTTCTTGATGACCAGGATCTATACATATTACATATTGTTTTTCTTGTGTCTTCGGATTTAATCCTCTATTTATCAAATTTGTACTTTTATAAAAGTTAGTAATTGGATTTGAAGTTCCTATAAGTATAATACCCATTGCAATTATAACTGTTACCAATAATCTATACTTTTTCATATAATTTTTCCTTTCTATATTAAATTATATTTTTCGTAACATCTATAATATTATTTCCAGTATTTATTATTACTATTTAATCATTTGTATTAATTTTATTTTTTATAGTTATTATTTTATTTTAAACATATATATTAATAGAATGTTTTTAGGAGGTAAGTTATGAAAAAAATAGTCAGAGGAATGAAACGAAGTAAAAATTGTCCTAATTTATGTAACTTTGGTTCTCTTGATTATATGATTTTAGCTTCTACTTTAGCTATTGCTTTAGGTGAAGAACTAAATCAAAATGAACTCGCTGTTCTTGCTTCTTTTTTTGCTATATTATCAGATGATTTAGCTTTAATATCTGCTATTGAAGCATGTGATTCTGATACCCCTGACGAAGATCCTTTTGTAGCTCCAGTTCCTTCAGTTGCTACTACATTGTTAGAAGATGATGATTCTAAAAATAAAAAAATAGTAAAAAAAAGAATAAAAAAAAGAAGGAGAAAAAAGGTTTAACTAAATTTAAATCTTTTTTCTCTTTCTTTTTATTCTTCTATATTACATCCCTTCCATAAATAAGTCTTTATACTTATGTTTACTTATAATTTGTTATTAATATTGTTTATATATCTTAACCTTATTTCTTTATTTTAATTATTGGTTTGTATTAGTCTTTCCATTATATTTCTCTTTTTCTGATATATTATTTTTTTGTAAACTCCGACTTTATTGTTTAAGTTTTACAGACATCAAAAAATTAATACTGTGCAATATAATATTAAAGCACCGATAAAATCAATTTAACTTGAGCATTGTGTGAGATACTTTGCTCAAAATCATTTAAAGACTTGTCAGAAAGAAGGTGTTTTATGGAAATAAGAAATATAAAATCAAAAAAATCATTTAAGTTAAAATTTGCATCAATTGTTTGTTTTTTATTTTTATTATATTTTTTCTCAAATACTTTAATTTATGCACAGTCTAATGAGAAAAATAACGCAGATTATTTAGTTCCTTTAGGTAATGTTATTCAAATCGATGCTGAGTTACAAAATTTAGTGGTTAGAAATCAAGTGGAAAATTCACCTTTTATTGTAGGAGATTCTTTGTTGAGTATTAATAACATTAAAGTAAATAATTACGGTGAATTTTCAAAAATTTTATCTTCTTTAAATAGTAAAGAAACTATAACTGCATTAGTTAAAAGAGGTTCAAATGAGTTTACTTTAAATACTACTAAAGATAAGTTAGAAGAAGTAAATTTTAATAATTTAATATCTGGGTTTGCAACTTTAACTTATATAGACCCTAAAACATCAGAATTTGGTGCAGTTGGACATCCTATTAGTATTGGAAACCATAGAAAAATAGAATTTAAAAATGGATGTATATCTACAACTACTGATTTAAATATTGAAAAATCTTATAGAGGCAATGTTGGTTGTATAAATGCTAAAAGAAAAGATACTATAGGTCAATTTACTATAAACGAGGATTTTGGAATAAAAGGTAAAATAGTAGATTACAATATATCTGATTTAAAAAAATACAAGGTTGCTAAATTAAATGAAGTTAAACTTGGAAAAGCTGAAGTAATATTACAAGTAGATTCTAATAGATTTGAAAAGTTCGATATACAAATTTTAGATATAGAAAATCAAAACTCTGCAAAAGCTAAAACATTTAAGATTAGTATAACTGATAAAAACTTATTAGCAAGAACAGGTGGTATAGTGCAAGGAATGAGTGGAACTCCCATAGTTCAAAATGACAAAATTGTAGGTGCAATATCTCATGCTGTTGAGAATAATCCTACTTTAGGATATGGTGTATTTATTCAGTGGATGTTAAATCAATAGTAAAAAAAAACTAACAATAGACTTAGGTTTATTGTTAGTTTTTTTATTAATTATTTTTTATAGTACTACCTCCGATTGGTGGTAATACCTGTTCTACTCCTTTTTCAGGTATATTTACATAACTATTTGGTACATTTCCTACAATTATAGTTTCACATATAGGTATTTGTGCTTTTACTTCTTTGGTGTCTGTTGTAAGAGGTATAACTACTTTTACTTGAGTTTTAGCTTCTAGATATATTCTATGTCTTGTTTGATTTATTCCTGCAGATTCAAAATCAGTTTTAAAATTTACTGATACTGTACCTATTGGTTCTATAGTTACTTTGATTTGAGGTCCGTATCTAGCTAGCATAGGACTACCTAAAGCAGTTCCTATTGGTATGTATGCTGTTGTTGTTTTTACTTGCTTTAATTCTTCTTGTATTTTTAATGCTACATCTGATGCAATTTTATTCATCATAATTGTATTTGATTCAATCATAGTTATTTTTCCATCACTATCAATTTTAGTATTCATTAAATCTGAATAATTAATTCTATCTTTAACAATTTCAGCTACAGCTTTATTTATAGATCTATTCGCAAGTTCGACGGCTTTAGTTTCTGCTAATACTTTTATTGTTGGTCTTAAACTTGTATCTACATATATAAAACTGCCTATAAATATAGACAATATAAATAGCGTTGATAATATAACTATAAACTTTTTAAACTCATTAGCTTTTTGCTTCACATATCATCATCCCCCCTATTATTTTATGTAGCTCTTGTTGTTTTTTTCCTTTTTTTTACATTAATTCTTTTTACAATTTTGTTCACATTCTATATACTTATATATGAGTGGTTATTTTCACATATTTTTAATCCTATAAGTAAAAACTAATCTTATTATTTTGAGATTCTATTTTCTAAATAAAAGATTACATTATAGTCATTTTTTTCTACATATTAGAAATTTATATGTATATGTGATATAATATTACATTAAGTAAGGAGGTTAGCCTAATGAGTAATGATAACAATGATAATAGAAATAAAATAAGGCGAAAACAAGTTAGTTCTTCTAATAGCAAACCTACTTCTAGTAGCCAAAATGCCCCTAAAAAAAGTAGGAGTAAAAAATCTAATAAAAAAGATAAATTTAAATTTTTTAGAGTTGCGGGTATACTAATTTTAGTTTTAGCCGTACTTGGAGTAGCTGGAGGAACTGGATTGGTATTTGCATCATTAAAGGATGTTAAACCTGTTACAAAAGCTCTTTTAGATGAAAAGACTTACCAAACAACAGAAATTTATTATTCTAATGGTGATCCTTTATCTAAAGCTGCATCCGTAAATAAAAAAGAACCTATAAAAATCGATCAAATGCCAAAAGATATGATAAATGCAATCGTTGCAATAGAGGATGAAAGATACTTTGATCATAATGGTGTTGATATTAAAGGTTTATTCCGTTCTGTAGTAAAGACACTTATGGGTAATAAACAAGGTGGTAGTACAATACCGATGCAGGTATCTAAAATGCTACTTACTACAGATAAACAAACTTTAACTCGTAAGATAAAAGATATATATTATGCTTATGAAATGAGTAAAACATTAACTAAAAATGATATTTTAGAAGCATACTTAAATAATTTCCATGTTGGTAAGAGTTTATATGGAGTACAAGCAGGTGCTCATGGATATTTTGATAAAGATGCAAAAGATCTTACACTTGCAGAATGTGCATTACTTGCCGGTTCGACTAAGCATCCATCTAGATATACTGCATACAATAATTTAAAATTAGATGGTAATGAAACTAAAGAAGATGTGGAAAATAAATTATCATTCTTTATAAATACTCCTGATGATAATTTTGATGATCCTATGCAAGTTGAGCTTGAAATGATTGATAAACTAAATTCATGGGGATTAATACCTAGCAATGATACATACAAGCAACTTAAAACTGGTACTATGGTAGTTAGAAAAGCTGTTGCTAACCCTAAGGCAGTTGAAAGAAGAAACACTGTACTTGGTAAAATGTTAGAGCTTGGTTATATAGGTCAAGAAGATTATACTAAAGCTTCAAATGAACCTATAAACATAAAGCTACCTAAAAAAGCAGATACTGTTATATCTTCGGTTCAAGACCTTGTTGAATATGAAGTTATAGATGCATTAGTTGCACAAGGTAACACTAGAGAAGAAGCAGAGAACTTATTCTATAACGGTGGTTTACAAATACACACTACAATAGATCCTAAAATGCAAGACAACTTAGAAGGTGTTTATGATGATGATAGTAACTTCCCTAATCATAGTACTACAGATGGTTCTATTCAGCCTCAGTCTTCAATGGTAATACTAGACTATAGAACTGGACAGATAAAAGCACTAGTTGGCGGAAGACACATAACAGGTAGAAAGACTCTAAATAGAGCTACTACACCTCAACAACCTGGATCAACTATAAAGCCATTATCAGTATTCACTCCTGCAATAGATACGTTAGAAATAACTCAATCTACTGCATTTAGCGATGCTAGAGGTGGATATAAGTTTAACCATGGTAATTGGAATCCTAGAACAACTACTGCTGGTACAGGTTCTATGAGTTTAAGAAAAGCTATGTCTTATTCTTCAAACACTATAACTATAAAAGCTGCAGAAATGCTTGGATCTACAAAAGAAGAAGCTATTGATATGATGCTTGGATACTTAAAAGACTTTGGTATAAGTACACTACAAGCAGATACTAATGATAGATCAT
>JBOFYV010000090.1:0-10694 GCA_051654865.1 Peptostreptococcaceae bacterium | reverse complement strand
TTCAAAATTTCACCTTCGCAGCATATGATTTTGTTATGCCATCATAACTATTACTGTTAGATATACTATCTAAAGTATTTCCTTCTGAATCTTCTCCCTTACACCCTCCACTTGCACTTTCTACTAGTTCTTGTGATATATTATCTGATTTAATTTTTACAGTTGTCGATATCGGTGTAGTAACTACTTTTTCTATAACTAAATTCATTCCATCTTCCAAAGTTATCTTCTTATATATATCAATTTCATTAGTTGCATTTTTCATAGCTTCATTACTAACTTCAAAACTATACTTCCACTTTCCTTTTTCAATGATTTCATCTTGAGGAAAATCTCTCTTTCCTCCAATAACTACCTTCATATCAAATTTTCCAACTTTACTTATAGGTATCATTGGTTCTAATGTAACTTGTTTAAGCTTTGAATCTTTATCACTATATGTACCTGAAGCTCCAGCTATTTCAACTTTTTTTCCATCCAAATATATATTAGGCATTATATCCATAGACTGAGTATCTACATTTTCACCTTCTATGGTATACATAATGATGATATTTTCGTAATCAAAAATCACTTCATTTATAGTAATAGCTAGTCCATTATTAGTAACTGTTTTATCTATTATATTTGTATAACCATTTGCATTTGTGCCTTTATAATTTTCAAAGTTTTCTATTGGATTTTTACTTATTAATTTTTCTATCTGATCTGCTATTGCTTCTAAATTCATTGCTGCCATAGATAGTATAAATATAGATGATGCTATAGCTATATTTTTACCTTTATTACTTTTCTTTTTTCCTATTCTTTGTTTAATACCTTGCTTTAACTTCATCTTTTCTATATCATTTAACTCTTCTTCGCTATATTCATTTAAATCTACCTTAGTTTCATTTAATAATTCTAACCAATGCTTCATAACATCACCTCTTTATTGTATTTTAAATAAATTTCTTAGTTTTTTCTTTCCTCTTGAAATCCTGTTATATACATTATCATCTCTTAGTTCCATACTACTTGCTATCTCTTTTATGGTCTTATCCTCTATATAATATTCTATAAAAATCTGTTTATCTTCCGGTTTCAAATTTTCTAATAAAGTATTTATCTCTTCTTTTAATTCTTTCTTTTTTAACTCCATCTCAATACTATCAACCTTTATATCCGCTTCTTCAATATCTTGATTTAAACTTAAAGTTGAATATTTCCGTTTGTACATTATACATTTATACTTTGCAATAGCCGCTATCCAATTTTTAAAATCCCCCTTCATCTCACAATATTTATCAACCCCATACCACACCGCTAAAAATACATCCTGCATACACTCTTCTTTATACTCCTCTAAATTATATAAATGTTTATGTATCACAGACTTAACCAAGCCTCCATAAGTATTTATGATATAGTCTAGCGCTATCTCATCTTTCTTTTTTAAATATTTTATAAAGTTTTTTTCATTAATTCTCATATGATTCATCCTCCTGTAAGAGCTCTTACATATATCTAATTAGCATAATTTAACTAATTTCTATCAATAAATTTAAATTTTTTCTAAAACTATTATAATATTTCTAGCAGAATCCATTAATATATATTAATAAAATTTGTGTATAATATAATTATTCTATAAAAATAAAACATAGCTAAGAGCTAATATACACAATTAGGAGACTAAAATGAAATACGAATGGCGAAAAAAAGAAAAAGAATACTACATACCTAAAGAAAAACCAACTTTAGTAGAAATACCAGAGTTCCAATTTTTCACACTTAAAGGACAAGGAAACCCAAACAGTGAACAATTTGCAGAAGCAATAGGAGTACTATACTCACTATCCTACGCAATAAGAATGATGCCAAAAAACGGAATAAACCCTGAAGGTTACTTTGAATACACAGTATACCCACTAGAAGGAATCTGGGACCTAACACAAAAAGGAAGAGAAGAAATAGACACAAAACTAAACAAAGACGAATTAATATACAAATTAATGATAAGACAACCAGATTTCGTAAACGAAGAAACAGTAAAAATGGCATTCGAAATAGTAAAAAAGAAAAAACCACATCCATTATTAGAAAAAGTAAAATTCGAAAAAATAAAAGAAGGCCCATCAGTCCAAGCCCTACACATAGGACCATACGACGATGAACCAAAAACATTTGAAAAAATGGAACAATACTGTAAAGAAAACAACCTAACAATAAAAACAAAAGCACATAGAGAAATCTATCTATCAGACTTTAGAAAAACAGAACCACACAAATTAAAAACAGTACTTAGATACAGAGTAGAAAAGTAGCTTTTATCCTTTTCCCATCCGGGTGTTAATCAATCAAATAAAAGCTCCGCTTATTTAAACGCAAAACATAATTATATATAATGAGTGAAGGGGTGAATTGTATAAGTTGCACCGACCTTGCGTGAGCCGGAAGGAAAAGTTATACAACTCACCCCTTCACGGGCTACATATAATATTTTAAGTATGTTCTAATTAGCAGCTTTATTTGATTGATTCCCATTCCCTTCTTTACGTTCTTTAGTGTATTGAGCCACTGCCGTAAACAGTACATCCGTAGAAGAATTAAGTGCCGTCTCACAAGAATCCTGAATTACCCCTACTATAAACCCAACACCAACTACCTGCATAGCTATCTCATTAGGTATACCAAATAAACTACAAGCAAGAGGTACTAAAAGCAGTGACCCTCCAGCTACACCAGATGCACCGCAAGCACTAACCGCAGACAACACACTAAGTATTATAGCAGTAGGTATATCAACAGTTATACCTAGAGTATTAGCAGCAGCTAAAGCTAACACAGATATAGTAACAGCCGCACCACCCATATTAATAGTAGCACCAAGAGGTATAGACACAGAGTAAGTGTCTTGATCTAATTTTAATGATTTACATAATCCCATATTTACAGGTATATTTGCAGCAGAACTACGAGTAAAAAATGCTGTTATACCACTATCTCTTAAACATCTAAAAACTAACGGATAAGGATTTTTTCTCATTCCTATATATGCAATTATTGGATTCACTACCAAAGCAACAAATGCCATACATCCAACTAAAAGTACTATCAGTTGACCATAACTAAGTAATGATTCTATACCCGATGTAACTATACTATCAAATACAAGCCCCATTATACCAAATGGAGCAAAACTAATTACCCATTTAACCACTTGAGTTATAGCATTAGATATATTTAACATTACATTCTTAGTTTCTTTAGTTGCCTTTTTAAGTGCAAGACCAAATACTAATGCCCATGCAAGTATTCCTATATAATTAGCTGTAGCTAATGATTCTACAGGATTCTTTACTACATTCATCAACAATGCTTTAATTACTTCACCTACTCCACCTGGTGGTGCTAGTTCCACAGCTCCGGCTGCAGCTAACTCTAACTTCATAGGGAACATAAAACTTGCAACTACCGCTACAGCTCCGGCTGCAAATGTACCTATGAGGTATAGCATTATGATTGATTTCATATTAGTTTTCTTACCTTCTTTGTGCTGAGATATTGCAGACATTACTAAGAAGAAAACTAATATAGGAGCAATCCCTTTTAATCCTCCAACAAATAATGAGCCTAACATTGCGATTGGTGTAAATTGTGGGGCTACTAGTGCTAATATTATACCAATTATCAAACCAACGATAATTCTTTTTACTAAACTAATATCATTCCATTTGTTAAATAAATCTTTCAATATAATTCCTCCTTAATATTTTTTAAATATTCTTTAACAATATATTCAATACTTAACACATTAATTCTAAAATCAACCTAAAAAAACATCCCATCAAGCTTATGATGAGATGTTCTTGTGATAATTTATATTAAATTACATTGATTGAGTAAATTTACCTTGTTCCTCTTTAGTTCTTATTAAACTACCAACTAATACACCTACTATTGCAGGTATTATCCAGTTGAATCCAAATTCTGCAAGAGGTAACTTTGTCATAAATGGAGCTATCCCAAATAATCCATTTGCTACACTCATTACACTTGTAAGTAACGTTGCATATGCACCACCTCTGAATGCATTATTATTTTTTATCTTCTCTCCAAATATAGACATTACAGATAATAATACAAGTACCGGATAAACTAGTTCTAACATTGGCACAGAATATTTAATTATCATATCTACACCAAAACTTCCAACTATTGCACTGAATACACATATAGATATTACTACCTTTTCATATGATAACTTCCCTTTAGTTATACTTTGGAAATACTCTCCTGCTGCTGATGTTAACCCTATAGAAGTTGTTAAACAAGCCAGACCTACTATTACTCCTAATATTAACTTACCTGGGTATCCAAGTAATTTTTCTGTTATTATTACCATTAACGATGCTTGTGCTGTTTTAGCATCAAACCCTGGTAAATTCGATAAAGTAGCTCCTAAGTATACTAATCCACCATATATAACAGTTAATGCTACACCTGCTATTAATCCAGCTTTAAGCATAAGCTTCATCTTATCTTCAGGATTAGTGTATCCTCTAGCTCCTATTGAAGTGATTATTACAGCTGATAGCACCCCTGCACCTAGTGCATCCATTGTCATATACCCTTGTGTAATACCTTCTGAGAATAAATTATTGTCTATCATTTGAGTTTGACTAAGATCTCCTATTGGAGTCATAAAACCTTTTATTATTAAAATTATAAGTGCTATTAATAATGCTGGTGTTAGGAATTTTCCTAATATATCAACTACTTTCGATGGCTTTATAGTAAGTATCAAAGTTAATAAAAAGAATAATACACAAAATACAATCGATCCTGTTGTTCCTAAATCACCCATAAGTGGCATAACGCCCATTTCATATGTAGTTGCTGCGGTTCTTGGTATTGCTAAAAAAGGACCTATACATAATACAGCTGCTACCCCTATTAATTTAGCTAGTCCATTACCAGCTCTATTTAATACATTGTCTAACTCCCCATTACATTTTGAAACTGCTGCTATTACTAATAATGCTAATCCAACATCCGCTACTACAAATCCAAGTAGAGATGTTATCCATTCACTTCCGGATACCATACCTAGATATGGTGGAAATAATAAATTACCTGCTCCAAAGAACATTGAAAATAGCGCAAACCCCATTACTATTACATCTTTGGTTGTGTTTTTTGTCATATCTCTTTCCCCCCTGTTTACAATTTTCTGAATATTAAGCTTATTCTAACTCTTCATCTAGTTTTTGTCAAGAATAATGTATACACTTTTTATAGCTACATACTATATATATCAGAAAACTCTATATCACATCTTTCTACATGCTTACACTTTCTATCTCTATCATATTCTAAATTATTTATCTCTTCAGTTCTAATTGGAATACTAAATATAAACTCTGCCCCTTTATTTATTTCACTAATTACATTTATGTTTCCACCATGCATTTCTACTAGATTTTTTACTAAAGATAGACCAATACCACTACCTTCATGCTTTCTATTAAATGACCCTTCTACCTGCCCAAATCTGTCAAATATAATATCTAACTTATCTTTTGGTATACCTATTCCATTGTCTTTTATAGACACAGTTATATAATCATCCTCAGTTGTAATTATCACTTTAATACATCCATTTTCTTTAGTGTATTTTATAGCATTAGAAAGTATATTTAACATTATCCTTTCTATCTTATCAGGGTCGCAATAGGTAATTACTTCTTCATTATCTGTATCAAATATAAGATTTATCATATTCTCCTTTGTATAATCTGCCACAGATAAAGTTATATCTTCAATAATACTTATAATGTTTTGATTAGAACATCTAAGCTCATACATTCCTATATCCATTTTACTTATATCTATTAAATTATTTACTAATCTTAATAGTCTATATGAATTTTGCTTTATATAGTTTGTATATTTTTTTAGATTATCTAATCTAAGGTTATCATTTTCTATATTTTTATTAATAACTTGCATAGTTCCAAGTATAATGTTTATTGGTGTCCTAAACTCATGAGATATATTTGAGAAAAATTCATTTCTTACTACCTCTAATTGAACTGCTTCCTCTAACTTTCTTTTTTCTTTTTCTATTTCAAGATTTGTAGTTAAATCCCTAGCAGTTGTGATATACTCTTCTTCTTCACTTATATATTCACTACTCCACTCAAGAAAAATATACTCTCCATCTTTACGTCTAAATCTAATAATATTTCTTGTTATTTTTCCATCTTCAAACTGGTCTTCTATTTTATCTTTAAAAACAGCTAATTCTTCAGGATGCATTATCTCTATGATTGGCATAGATAATAATTCTTCCTCCGACCACCCTAACACATTTATCCAATTTGGGCTTATCCTTTTTAGATATCCATTTTTACCTAATATAGCCACTAAATCAACAGATATTTGTAAATAACGCTCTAATTCTTTTTCTGTATATCTACGTTTTTTGTTTTCTATTGCGACTGCATAAGATAATCTTATATTCTTTATTATCATAGCTATTTTATTACATATGTATTTCATATACTCGTCACTATTAAACTTAGGCTCTTCACCTTTGTCATAACTTAAACATATTATACCTATAAACTCATTGTATAACTCTATTGAATAATTGCTCGAATATTGTAATTCATCTAAACAATCATTATTTAGCAATTCTACATTAGGTATTTGCTCTGCTTTAAACATACAATTTAAATTCTTACCATACTTATTAGATAACAGTTCTTCCTTACTTAATGGTATTAAATCAACATTTTTCATATATTCATTAGCTTTTTTTAGTTTGACTGATGGTATAAATCCTTGTTTATCTTCATCATAAAGTAATATAGACATACCTGACGCCTGAGTATAATTAAGTATATTTTCTCCAATTTTTTCTAAAATTTTATTTAAATTTAAACAACTCTCGTCCTTATTTTTCAGATAATTTTCTACTATAGTTACATTATGATGTTTATATAATTCTTCCGACACTATTTTTGATAAATTAACATCTTGAGCTATACCTACCACATATTTAGGCTTTTTATTTTCATCAAATATAGGAGCTTTATAACTCTCATACCAACAGTTGTTTTCACCCATTTTTACTTTTTCGTTAAATATCTTAGGACTTTGTATTTCAAATATTTCATTATTATTTTTATCTAAAACTTCATAAACTGATTTAGGCCAATGATTTTTATTATATGTTCCTATAATGTCTTCTCTTTTTTTATCTACTAATTTAGTAAAAGCATCATTTACATACAAATATTTTCCTTTGCTATTTGTAAGAAATATAACTGCATTAACATTGTCTAATATTTCTTCTAGCATTTCCATATTGTATGACTTATCTTGAACTTCTTCACCTACTACAATAATGTATTCTTCATTCTTAAAAGTTTCTAGAGTTATGTTTGATTTGATTTTGATTGATTGTTTTGATTTTGTATAAAGCTCTATTATTTCATTAATTTCTTTAGTTATTTTTAATTTGTCTATATTGGTGCTATTTATAATTTCTGCAGTATTTGTATTTAATATTTGCTCTTCGTTGTAGTCTAGTCTAGATAACAAACTTTTATTACAAAAAATTATTTCATACTCTTTATTTAATATCATTATATAGTCTTTGATTTTATTATATATAGATGGTATATTCACTTTTTTTACTCCTCAAAATATGTTTTATTTTGTCCCCTGATTATTTTACCATATATACCTTTATATTGCATAATTTTCTGAATAAATAAAAAAGTACCTTGCTAAGCAAAGCACTTTTTTTATTTTTATAAATCTATATTTTTAACTAATCTATAAATGTCACTACATCTTCAAGTGGTTTACGTGGTGGCTTTGGAGCTGTATTATCCTCTGCTACACCTAGTGATATCATAGACATTAGTTCAAATCCTGGCTTTTCAAATCCAATTAATCCTTCTATTTCAGCTTTTGCATGAGTTGGTCCTGTCATATAACAAGTACCATATCCCATTGATGTAGCTGCTAGTAAGAAGTTTTGTACTGCTGCACCTATTCCTTGTGCCGCCGATTGTGGAGATATCAACATATCTAATACTTCTTTAGATGCATTATTTTCTTTTAATATTTTATATTCTATCATTTTATACTCTGAGCCATATACCATTACTACTACTGGTGCATTTTTGAAGCATGTGTAGTACTTTATTACACTCATATGTATTTTCTTATCTTTTTCAGTTTTCGCTAATTCACCTAGCTCTTCATGGCTTTTAGTTACTATGTCTGCCATTTTATTTATTATGTCACGATTAGTAAGTACAACAAAGTTCCAGTTTTGCTGATGCTTTGGTGAAGGTGCTTGTGTTGCCGCTTCTAACATTTTTAGTATATCTTCTTTTGGAACTGGTTGATTTTTGAATTTTCTTACACTTTTACGATTATATATTGTGTCTAAAACATTCATTTATAATTCTCCTTACTCTGTTCTAGTTTTGTTTTAAATTTATATTATCATATAATTTGATTATATCCAAATTTATATATTTACATATCTTAATATATATCGAATATTATTATAAAGCCACTGACCAGATTCTACCTCATAATTATACATATCCATATAACTCTTATAATTATTACTAACCAATGTTGCAACAGTACCCCATACCTCATCAGTGATTATATTATCTACCCCTAAAGCTGCAGCATTCACTATTTCCTCCTCCTTATTCAATGTCCATACATGAACTTCTTTACCAAGTTTATGCATAGCATCTACTAACTCTTTTGACAGCATACCATACTCAACAGATACAAAATCCACATCTAATTTAGTGAAATCACCTATACCAAATGTAAGTATATAACCTACTTTGACACCTGATTTTTCATCTTTAAATTTATTTAGACTGTTATAATTTAGAGAAGATATTATAACATCATTTTCCATACTATATTTTTTTATTAACTTTGCTACTTCATTTTCAAGAATATCATTTTTTCCATTTGGTTTTAGCTCAATATTAAATTTAATTTTACCCTTAAAAGTTTTAAAAACTTCTTCTAATGTTGGTACTGTTTCACCTTTGTATGATACATAGGGTCTGTTTACATTTTTAGAATTATTATCATATGCCGATCCTATGTCTATATGTTTCACTTCTTCTAAAGTCATATCTTTAATTTTTCTATTTTTACCATCAAACCTTTTAGTTGTTGTATCATGAAATATAACTACTTTATTGTCCTTAGTTGTCATAGCATCTATTTCCACATAGTCCGATAATAGTTCACCTGCCAGACTTATCGCCGACATACTATTTTCTGGCGCTACGATATTATATCCCCTGTGAGCTGTTACTAATACGCTCTTGTCACTGCTACCTTTATAAACATTATTAAATGATGTATAAAATACCATTGCTGAGAATGCTACTATAATTAATGCAAGAACTATATTTTTATTATTATTTATAAATATATATATCTTATTTTTTCTTAAGTCATATTTACTATTTGAATTAGTTACATACCTATTGTATCCTCTTAGTTTATAATAAACTTCCACTAAAAATGTTATAAAAAATGGTACTGTTACTAATGATATAAAGGTATATGCTATTATAAATATTAATAAATACAGTTTCATTAAAAATAATTCATGTATTAATAATTCACCTATTAGTACATATGAAACTAATGGTAATATCTTAAATACTAGATTTATAGCAATCCATAGTATCAAGTATTTTATTATATTTAATTTTTGTATTTTGTATATATTTCTACTTTTCTTTAATGCTTCTTTTAAGTTTACTTTTTCAATCACTGTTATAGGTAGAAACAGTATCCATCTAAGAGATATTATTACTAATAGAACTATAGCTAATATTAAGAATATCTTACCAAACCCACTTCTATGTAGCTCTACTTTTATAAATAGTGGTATAGATATATCTTTTATTAAGGAACTATTTAGTCCGATTCCTGCAATAGGTCCCATTATCACACATATAAATAATATTGGTAGTATATATATTCCTATTGTATGTGGTACTATTTTTATTGTATTTATTAATCCTTGTCCTATAGATGCTTTCCTTTTTAAATAAGACTGGTTTGCAATATATGTTAGCACTCCTAGTTCTATAAATATAGATATAAATGCTAATATCATTATTAGTATAATGCATATTATTCCAGGTATTTTTAATCCTAGATTTATTAATTCATTGTTTGTTAAATTGAAAAATCCCATTTCATTTACTGATACTTTCAGTACAAAATATATCAGTGGAGTAAATATAAAAAATACTATTAGTTTATATAGCATTTCAAATACTATCAGTTCTTTAATATTTAGTTTACAGTCATTCCATATGTTTTTTAATGTACCTATTATCTTATTTAATAATTTTTTTGGTTTTTGTAGTATATTATTTATTTTCATTCTATTTTTCCTTTATCCCTTTAAGTTATTTTATTAGTTTTTCATAATTCACATAATTTATAAGCTTATTATAGTTTTTGATTCATATATTAATACGTAATTTTTATCTTAAATCTATCATTATAAAAAAAGTACTCTTGCCATAATTTTGACAAAAGTACTGTTACTTTAATAATTGATTCTATTTATTTTTTTATTCTCTAGTACTAAATATAGTATTATAAATACCATAGATATACATATT
>JBOFYV010000089.1:0-4524 GCA_051654865.1 Peptostreptococcaceae bacterium | reverse complement strand
ATGTTATCATTGAGTGAAAATAAATCTAGTATAAATGTTGTAAATGATCAATTTGGAAGTCCTACAAGCACAGTAGACTTAGCTTTATGTATAAAATCATTAATTGAAACAGATAACTATGGAACTTATCATGGAACGTGTCAAGGTGAATGTAGCTGGTATGATTTTGCATGTAAAATATTTGAGCTAAAAAATATAGACATAAAAGTAAATCCTGTTACATCAGATGAATTTAAAACTGTAGCTAAAAGACCAAAGTACTCAGTTTTAGAAAATAGCAAATTAAAAGAATATAATATAGATAATTTTAGACATTGGGAAGAATCTTTAAAAGAATATTTAAAATAATAAAATTTACAATAAAAAAGCATATACTATGAGTGAAATAATTCTTATAGTATATGCTTTAAAGATTTGAAAAAAACTATTTAATTACAAAATTGTTTACACAAACATTTTCAATTCTAATTTCATTTATATTACTGTAATAAGTTTTATTTATAAAATTGTCTATATTATTAAGTTTAACACTTGCAATAGCTGTACTTTCTATAGTATTTGAAGTTGGGAAAGATTCTATAACAACGCTATATTGAATAACAATACTATCTCCTGGATAAAGTGGAAATATGTTAGGTAATAAAGTAGATAAACTTATAGAATCTTTAGGATTTACATTAGTGAACACTTGATTATTTACTCTGAAAGTAGAGGGTATAAAGCAAGTATTATTTGGTGGATTATCTGTGAAAATAATATTATCTATATTGGAGTCACCTGTATTTATAATAAAACTAATAAATTTAACAGTATCTCCAACTTGTGCACATTCAGTGCTAGCAACTTTGGAAATTTTCAAGTCAATATTCATAAAGATACACTCCTTTCTCAAGTTAATCTACATAAAATTAAAAACATATAGTTAGTATAAATTTATTATAATTGATTGCAAATTAGTATAAAATTATGTGTAATAATTAATAAAAAGTAAATGAATTTGTGTATATATAGTATGAAATTTTTTAGACATATGTAACTAAAATTACAAAATATACAGAATAAAAATCGTATAAAATGTAATTAAATATAAAAAAAGAATATTTCATAATATTATTTGAAATATCCTTTTGGTATAAAATATTATATTATTATAAAGTTCCACATTGAGGAACTGGTTTTGCTCTAAGGAATAATGTCACATTTTTAAACATAGTACGACAGTCCATAGCTGTAATGTAAACATCTTCAATATATGCATCTACGCAAAAATCTTCACATAAATCGATAACTAACTCATCAGCTCTATATCCAACTATTACTATTGTTTTTTTAGGATCGGTAGGATCAATAACAGTATAAGACTTAGGGTCACCATCAACCTTAGTATAAGGTATTATAAATGCAGAAAATGGTATCTCATAATGAGCAGAATGTACAGATTGAACTGCAACTTCAGCTGTATAAACTATTTTTTGAATTAACTTTCCTTCAACTATTAACTTTCTACCAGTTAAACAAGTACCTTCTTCATTAGGAATTGTTTTTAATGGAGATAAGTAAAATAAAACATCTGATTCTAAAGGAACTACATTTCCATTTGTATCTAAAACCGGAGCACCTTTTTCATCAAGTTTAGCTAAATCATATGTTGCTGATTCAAAATAGTAAGGTGTTTCAATTAACTTAACCGAAGTTATTTCAGCTTTAGCATGAACTTGGTCAATATGTTCTATATCAGGTTTTTTATCTGGAACCTTAAGTATTTCAGGAACAGATATTTCAGTCCAATTAAGAGTTTCAGGTTTATTAGCATCTAAAAGTATTTGAGCTGTATTACAAGAACCAAAAATCTTAGCTCCAAAGTCACATCCACACTTACCTAAGTTACAATTATTTTTATTACAAGACATATTTATCACTCCTTTCATTAACCTAGCAAACTGGTGTAGCTTTTATAAATATAGTTGTATTTTTAAATACACTTCGTGGAGAAAGTCTACAAGTAAAAATATCTTCTATTATTGAATCTATCTTAAATTTTTGAGATAGAGGAGTATCTTGACTAACAATTATAAATACAGAAAATGGTATAGAAAAATGAGCAGAATGAACAGATTGCTCATCAACGGCAGCAGTATAAACTATTTTTTGATTTAAGATACCTTCAATTATTAGTTTTCTACCTGTTAACTTTGTGCACTCAGAGTTAGTAGCAGTATAATCAGGGATTCCTTTATTAGTTACAACAGGTGTTTTAACAACTCTTTGAGATATTATTTTAACTGAAGAATGAACACTTATAATACCTTCAATATCAGGTTTTTTAGTTGGAATATCAACTACTTCAGGTATAAAAAATTGAGTCCATGAATTTGTTGGAAAACAATTTAGTACATTTTCTATTTTATTTTCAGGATACAATCCAACTATATTTACATTTTCATCTTGTTCACAACATGAATCATAAAATGGATGTATTGTTTTGCTTGTGTAATCGCAATTTGACATGAATATTTACCTCCTTAACTTTTTAGCATAATTGAGTAGGAACAGCAGATAACAATAAAGTTACATTCTTTAAGAAACATCTTTCATCTATCATTTTTATAGATAAATCTTCAACACATGCATTTACTTGGTAATTTATATCTAAGGAATCAATAACATCATCTACACCAAATGTAATTTCTTTAGGAACTACTATATATGCAGAGAAAGGAACGTAGAAATGAGCAGAGTGAATAGATTGTTCGTCATCTAAAGCAGTATAAACCACCTTTTGACATAATTGACCTTCAACTATAAGTTTTCTACCAGTAAGCTTTTTACCTTCTAAATTTGTATCAGCAATAGGTGTTTTTACAACTTTTTGTCTTAATATGTTAACTTGTATATTTACAGAGTTTATTTCTTCTACATCTGGTTTTTGAGGTGGAACACATAAAGTTTCAGTAATATACATTTGAATCCAATACGGATATTTAGCAATAACAACACTTGTATCTTGTGGGCAACAAAGTCCAGTTATATCAATGACATTGTTATCATAGCAATCGCAATTCATATGATAATCCTCCTTGTTTTATAGCTTTATAATAGAGTATGAAATAAACAGTTAATAAGTTACTTATTATCACTATTTGAGTTGAATATTAATACTATTAAGTAATGAGTAAAGTTGTAAAAGGAGGACATTATGGAAAACGAAGTTTTAACTTATGGTATCACGGAATTAGAGAGATATCCTGCATGTATTTGTCGAACACATTGCAAAGAAATAGTAGAAAATGATATATTATATATACCTTCTCAAAAACCAGATATAGAGTGTATCGAAAGTATTCATGTGAATGTATGTGTAAAAAATTTTAAAATAATAAAAACAATAATGGGGACTAAATTAGTCATAGAGGGGATAAAAAAACATAAAATAATGTATACTGCAGATAATTGTGAACAATCTGTACATAGTGCTCACTTTGAACGTGGATTTTGTGAGTTTATACTTTTAGACAATAACTATTACATTAGCTATTTGCAGTGTGTTAGAGATGTTTTTATAGGAGTTGAAGATATAATTGTAAACAATTATAATTGTAGAATTGTAGATATATCAACTATATTAATATTATGTCCAATATTAGCAGGATATGGTTCAGATTCTCACTATTAATAATATTCTAGATAGTTATAATATAAAAATATCCTTTATTTAAAGAATATGTCTTAATAAATAAAGGATATTAAAATATATTTTTAACAGTTAAGAGCATTTATTAGAATGAGAAGGTTTTGCTGATAAAAATAATGTTACACTTTTAAATATAGTTTCGCAGTTTAATAATTCTGCAAAAACATCTTCAATAAGAATATCAACGCAAAAATTTTCGCATAAATCAATTTCTATTTGATTATCATCATTGTATAAATATCCATCAATTACAATGGTTTTTGTATTATCTAAAGGATCTATAACCACTATATCTGTAGTGAGATTTGATGTATTTTTAAATTTAGAATACACAATTATATGCGTTGAAAATGGATATTCATTTTTAAACATATGAACCGACTGAGATAAAACATCTCCTGTATAGGTTATTTTTTGTTTTAACAAACCATCAACTAAAAGTTTTCTTCCAGTAAGGCATGTACCTTCTTCATTTGGATTTAAAGCAAAAACTTTGCAACAAGAGCAACTTTTAACCTTACCATTTTCATATACAACATTGCCTGATGAATCTAATAAAGCCACCGTATAATTTTTTTTACTGTATGGAGTTTCTATTAATTTTATACAATTTAGCTTT
This sequence comes from Peptostreptococcaceae bacterium, assembly GCA_051654865.1. Taxonomy (GTDB): domain Bacteria; phylum Bacillota; class Clostridia; order Peptostreptococcales; family Peptostreptococcaceae; genus JBOFOR01. The sequence goes on along the minus strand of JBOFYV010000089.1, from coordinate 214 downwards.
ATGTCTACGTTAACCTCGTTTATATCTTCAACTTTGACCATTGTACTTGGAATAGATAATAACTCAACTATAGATATCTCTTTCCAATTCAAAGACTCTAACTTATTTGCATCTAGGTTAAATTTAGATATATCACTAATTCCTATTACATTATAATTTTTCATAACCATCAATCCTTATATAAGCTTTATATTAGGGTACACTTATACTTTTA
>JBOFYV010000088.1:0-6659 GCA_051654865.1 Peptostreptococcaceae bacterium | reverse complement strand
TAGATGATTTCATTAGATTTTCATCTAAAATATTTTTAACAGCTTCATTGTTTTTACTTATATCTTCAGAGATTTTACTTACTTGCTCTTTTATCTCATTCATATTTACATTCATATAATATTGCTTTATTGTAAAACTACAAAAAAATACAGTAGCTATAACTCCACAAATTGATGTAATTAATATTATCTTAAATAACCTTTTGAATATACTTTCCCTCATTAAGATACCTCAAACTTATAGCCAACACCATATATAGATTTTATTTGCCAACTTAAATCTTCAGTTGGAAGTTTTTTTCTTAGTCTTTTTATTTGAGTATCTACAACTCTCGTATCTCCAAAATAATCATAGCCCCATACTTCTGATAGTATATGGTCTCTATTTAAAATATTGCCTGGGTTTGATGCTAACATATATAGTATCTTAATTTCTTTTGGCGTTGTATTTATTAACTCTCCATTAATGTATACCTCATGAGTATCTAGATTTACTTCTAAGTCATTGTATTTAATACAATTAGGCGTTTTATTCACTTTAGTTATTCTTCTTAGTACCGTTTTTATTCTTGTTACAACTTCTCTTGGTGAAAATGGCTTAGAAACATAGTCATCTGCACCTAGTTCTAACCCTACTATTCTATCTATAGTCTCTGACTTTGCAGTAAGCATAATAATAGGAACATCACTACTTTTTCTTATTTGTTTACATACCTCATCACCAAACATTTTAGGCATCATTATGTCTAGTAATATTAAATCCGGATTATATTGTTTAAATTTATCTAATGCATCTGTACCATCATATGCTGATATATATCTAATCCCCTCTAGTTTTAGATATTCCCCTATAGTATCATGTACTGTCTCTTGATCATCACAAATTAAAATTAATGTACTATCCAATATACTCACTCCCATATTTTTTAGTGTAATACTTAGTTCAAAAAAAATAATGCTTTAGGTAGCCTAAAGCATTTGTAAGGTTAGGTTTTAAAATATATATATAAAATTGCTTAAGGGCAAAAACAATAAAAGCTCAACCTTTTGGGGTTGAGCTTTTAACTTCATTATTTATACACTAAAAATGCTTATAGTGCTAAGAACATTCTCCAACCCCGAAGAACTTCTTACTTATTATAGGCAGGTATCCTGGCTTAGCTTCATCCTACTAGTTATCCTTCCCGTAAAAATAATTTACAGTGGTTATAAACGTTCGTCCACATTACAGTAGCGGGTGCTGCAAAGGATTTTAACCTTTTTCCCTTTTACTTTAATAATTAATACCTATAATAATTATTTAATTTTATACTTATATGGTAGTATATATTTTATCTATTTGCAATGTTTATTTTCTTTTTCTACTTCCTAAATAATATCCTATAATTCCTGCTCCTAATGCTGCTTGTACTGAGAATAACAAGCTTTCTATCTCTCCACTTGGTGGTTCGTATATACTACTAAACCAAGGCTCATATTCTGGACTTATTTCTGTAATTAAATCTTCTGCCTGTCCATCAGCACCACCATATTCTGCTAAAGGATTAATTATAAGAGGTAGACAAATAAGTGATACTGATAATAATAATAGTATTATATTTTGCTTAGTTTTTGACTTATTCTTATTATTCATTGATTTGATATTCACACTCATCACTATCCCCTCCTATTTCTTCTTTAGCATTTATTAGGTTGTAAATTACAGTAGTAAGCATTCCTTCTGCTATAGATATTGGAACTTGAGTTAGGAAAAATACTCCCATAAATTTGGCTATAGACATTCCAATTCCTCCAGTGGCATCTGGAAAAGCTAGCCCTAGTTGAATTGCTGTTACCATATATGTACATAAACCACCTATTGCAGTACTTATGAATACACTTACTCCTATATTAATATTTTTCTTTTTGAAGAATTTAAATAAACAATATGTAACTATTGGACCTATCACTGCCATTGAAAATGCATTTGCTCCTAATGTAGTAAGTCCTCCATGAGCTAATAATAATGCCTGGAATAATAATACAATTGTCCCTAGTACCACCATTACACTAGGTCCAAATAATATAGCACCAAGTCCCACTCCTGTTGGATGAGAACAACTACCTGTTAGTGATGGTATTTTTAGTGCTGATAGTACAAATACAAATGCACCACATAGTGCTAGTAATACTTTTTTCTTAGGCTCTTCTTTTACTATTTTATTGATATTTTTAACTCCGATTAAGAAGAAAGGTATAAATACCACACTCCAAATTATAGACCACTTAATAGGTAAGAAACCTTCCATTATATGCATTGCATTTGAATAAATAGGATTTAAAATAATCAACATAACTGCTGATAATAAAACTAATTTTAATTTTTTCATAATTTTCCCCCAATCTGTATTCCTTAATTGCCCTTATCTTTACAATACAATTATACAAAATAATTGTGGCAACATTGTGTCAAAACTTTGACATTTTTAGGACAGTTTAGTTTCTATTCCAGGGGCATACTATATATTCTAAAAAATCAATTATCTTGTATAAAAATAATGACATTATACTTAATCCAAATACTCCTACAAACATTTCTTTATAATCTACCATTGACCATGAGTTCATTATAAAATAACCTATACCGTACTTTGTCGCATAGTTTTCACTAAAAAACAATGCTGATATGGCTATTCCTATACTAATTCTTATTGCTGAAAATAACTTAGTACAAATAGATGGTATGATAACCTCTATACATAAATCTACTTTATTGAATTTCATAATCTTTGCTGATATTAATATATTGTTGTCTATTTGTAAAACAGCATCTCTTGTAGCTATTAATATCTGAAATACTATTATTGTTGTCATAAGTATTATTTTAGATTTGTCACCAATTCCAAATAGAATCATAAATATTGGAAGAAATGCTATTTTAGGAATTGGATAAAGTAAATATATTATTGGTGATACAATATTACTTATTTTTTTATTCATTCCAACTACAATTCCTACTGGTATTCCTATTATTATAGATATTCCTATAGACACTAGTATCCTATACATACTATATAGTATGTGCATAGAAAATTCATATTTGTTCATTTTATAAAAAGCTTCTATTGTTTGTATAAAGGAAGGAACCATATTTTCACCTATATACATATGTAGTATTTGCCACAAAACTATTATGGATAATACTGCATATAAGTTTGAAATAATAGTTTTATATATATTCTTTTTCATATAACTGGCTCCTTACTTTGTTGCACATATGTACATAACTTTCTTTTGTTCTTATATTTTTTTCTCCAAAAACTTTATTATCTATTATATTCTTTATTTTTCCAGATTCCATTACAACAATATTTTTCCCTAGATATACAGCTTCTTCTATACTATGAGTTACTAATATCATAGTATTTTGTCTATCCATATGGACCCTTAAAAGAATGTCTTGTATTTTTTCTTTTGTCATAGCATCTAGTGCAGATGTAGCCTCATCTAGCATAAGTAAGTTTGAACCTGATACTATAGCCCTTGCTATTGCTACTCTTTGCTTTTGCCCTCCACTTAGTTGATTTATGTATTTGTTTTTGTGTTCTAATATATTTAGTTCACTTAATATCTCATGTACTTTCTTTTTCTTATTACTTTTTGATATATTAACTTTTTTCATTGCCATTAATATGTTTTTTTCTACAGTTTTCCAAGGAAATAATCCTAAATCCTGCAATATTAGACCTATATTTTCATCATATTCGTCTATATTTTTATCATTAATAAAAATGCTACCTTTTTTTATATCTATTATTTTGGCTAAAGTGTATAGTAAAGTAGTTTTTCCACATCCTGATTTCCCTATAATAGCACAAGAAGTTCCTTTAGGTATATCTAAAGAAACTTCTTGTAATGCTACATAATCGTTATATGTAACTACTAAATCTTCTATTTTTATCATTACTTCGTAAACTGTCTATCTAAAAGTTCCTCTGGAGTAACTTCTATTTCTTTTTCTAAAGTTTTTGATGTCCAATCTATTATTTCTTGGATGTACTCTTCACTTGGTAGCATTGCTTTTTTATAAGTTGGTAATACTATTAAATCTTTAGCCTTTTCCTCTATGTTTGGTATGTTTTCAATTAATATATCTTTTGCTATTTGTGGATCTTTGTTTATATCATCTACTGCTTTGTTGTATGCTTCGTGGAATTTTTTTATAGCATCTTGCTTTTCACTTAATGCCTTATCTGTAAATACCATACAATCTGGAGAATATTTATCCTCTATTCCATATACTGTTTTTTCTAATCCCTTAACTTCTCCATTTGATGCTACTGGCTCTGGGAATAGCCCCATATCAAGTTCTTTAGTTGCTATTGCTGATAATCTAGCAGGTATTTCATCTATAAATACTTTTTCTATATTATAATCTTCGCCTAACCACTTATCTATAAGGTAGTTAGACACACTTACTTCCATCATCCCTACTTTTATATCTTTTTTATCCTTTGCCCCTTCATTAGATAAAACAGGGAATACTCCATCTGTCATAGTTGTTGCTTTTATACCAAATCCCCCATTAACATTAGTAGCTAATGCTATAAAATCTGTCATCGCACCATCTATAGAATTACTTTGCAAGGCACTTTGTCTATTTTGAGCATTTGTGTATATTTCTACATCTACATCTATACCTAATTCTTCAAAGTATCCATTCTTATCTGCTATTAATATTGGTGCTGTATCTACTGCTGGCATAAGGCCTATCTTTAAATTGTCATTTACACCTGACTCTTCCTTTGACTCTTGATTATTGCAAGCAACTGCCATAGCAGATATGCATACTAATAAACCCATTTTTATAAATTTTGAAAATTTCATTTTATTACTCCCTATGTTAATTTTTTGTTAATCCAGTATCTATTATACTTAAGCCTACTTTTTTAATCAATATAATACAAATTAAGACTATATTCAAAGTTTTTATACATTATAAACATTTTATATGTACATATAAAAATAAGAGCTAAGATAATATATAACAAAATATTACTTTAGCTCTTATTTTTACTTGATTTATCCGTATCCTTTAAAATTAGTATGCTCATTTAATAGTTCGTGCTTAAGTTTATCTTCATGGTTATACTCATAAAGACTTTGATAATAATTAGTCCTAACTATATATTTTTCATCATTCATATTTATGTCGTTATTTTGATTATTACAAGCATCTAGCACATAAGCTAATAAATCTACTAAAATTATGAATTTAAATGCATTATTTCTAGAATAAAATTTACCACACCCCATTAAATGAGCTATATAATGTCTATTAAAATATAGATTTTTTTCTGAAGATTCATGTGCTGAAAATACAGTTTGTTGACATATTTCTATAAATGCTCTTATATATTCATCAATCATTATTGGATTATGCTTTTTATTTGTACTACAAACGTATTGTAATTCTGCCCACGTATTTAATAATTTTTCTACCTTTGGTTTATTTTTTTCATTTGAGTCAAATCCATATACTGATAATAATATGCCTTCTATAACTGGTACTAGTGTCATTATCGTCGATATATATTCTTCTCTAAAAAAGCTGATGTATGCTTGTTCTATTAAATGAGAAAATTTATTTATATGACTTGTTTTCATAATTAAAAAAGTCATATTAAATGCTCTTTTTTTAGCACTAAACAAACTATTTTTAATTGCATTCGCTATTTCACTTTCAATGTATTCTATTTCTTCTATGGAGTGGTTATTGTTTAGATCTATATTGTCGCATACTTTTTCTAATTTTCCTAAATCACTTGTGTTGATGTCCTCTGCTATAACACAAAATCCGAAGTTTGTAATCTTTTGGTTTACTTTTAGTATTCTATTTTCAAAGGTAGTATCATATTGTTTGCTGTTGAATTTACTTAAATCTAAGCGTCCCTGTCTTAAGTTGTTGCTTATTTTATCAAATACTTGTCTTATTGCTCTTCCTTTGTTTTGAGCTTTACCTTCTATTCCTAGTTCATTGATTTTCGCTATGTATGTATCTTTTCCATCTTGCTTTTCAACGTTTACTTCATATCCAAAAACGTATTTAGAAAATTCTTCTTTCATGTGTAATCCCCAATCTACATTAAATTAACTAAATAGCATTGTTCTACTTTGTAAATTCTTTTATTATTTAATTTTATTTATGTTTTGTTGGTATTAGAATCATTTTTTGATTTAGTTGGTAAATAGGGGACCGTGTAGAGATGAATTATATAGGTCTTCCTTCCGCCCTTTGGGAAAGTCGGTGCGACCTATATAATTCATCTCTACACTCATGATATTTACTAAGCTAAATATTTGGAATCACAGGTAAGTTCAAACTTACTTAATAGTCTATTTAATACTTCTAATTCAAATTTAATGAAACTATTTTTAAATTGGAAAATAATTCAATATTTTGTATAATATAATCAAAGTTTGATATTGTTAGGTAAATTAGCACTTAGTACAACTGAAAGTACACGACAATTTAGTAATTTTTTATTTTTTTGCAATTACTACAAATGCTTTTATTGTATGCTTATCTCCGTTTTTATCGAAGAAGTTGTAGTCTACTTTATTAATATCAACTTCAGAAAAGCTTGAGTATAGTTCCTTTATTTCTATTTCTGTGGAGT
>JBOFYV010000087.1:0-8457 GCA_051654865.1 Peptostreptococcaceae bacterium | reverse complement strand
ATCCAGAGTATTCTTTATCTATATGTACCAAATTCAAAGTATCTAAATTATCTCTTAAATCAAATCTATTTTTTCTTTTTATTAAGTCATAACATTCATTAGCTACAATCCTCATCATCCATGACTTAAAGCTATCTTTATTTTTTAGCTTATTTTTATTTTTATAAGCTTTTAATATTGATTCACTTATAGCATCCTCTACTTCTGTATCATTTTTTAATATACTTTTTGCAAATCTATACAAAGATATTTTATGTTCTTCAACCATGTTTACAAATTCTTTTTTAGTAATTTCTGTGTGATTTATATTTATTATTTTTCTGCTTATATTGGCGCCAATACCTAACACCTTACCACCTCCTACATATATAAGACTACTTTGTAACTTAATAAGTTCCCCAATTTTATTTTAAATAAAAATAGGAGCATGCGCTCCTAGAAGATACATATACTACAAAACTGAGCCTATCGGCCTTTTATACCTAAGAATCCCTCCCCTTATCAGTATCTTTAAGTTGATATGCCTCAAAATATAGTCGCAGAGCGAAGGCGGTGATTTTAATAAGTTGCACCGACCTTGCAGCTTGTCTGCCGGAAGGAAAACTTGTTAAAACCACCGCCTTCGCGGACTATATTATAGAGACCATATCACCTAAAATAATGATAACTGATTCTCATCACTCATGTTGTTTAGAGATCCATGATTTGTTAGTGTCTCTATAACAGTTTTGGAAATCTTAGTTCTCTTTCTAAGCTCTTCCTTAGAAATAAACTCCCCATTCTCTCTTTCCCTTTGAATATTAAGCGCTGCATTCTCCCCAACACCTTGCAGTGCTATCATAGGAGGCAACAACAATCCCTTACCAGGAACTTGGAACAGCTGAGCATCTGACTTATAAATATCTACAGGAAGAATCTTAATGCCTCTAGCATACATCTCAAGTGCAACTTCAAGAACTGTAAGCATGTTCTTTTCCTTAGTAGTTGCATCATTACCTAAACTCTCAATTTCATGAATTTTACCTTTTATAGCATCCAGTCCCTTTACTATTAAATCAGCATCAAAATCTTCTGCCTTAGTAGAGAAATAAGTAGCATAGAATGCTTCTGGATAATGTACCTTACAATAAGCTAGTCTAAAGGACATCATAACATAAGCAACTGCATGGGCTTTAGGGAACATGTACTTTATTTTTTGGCATGAACCTATATACCACTCGGGAACATCATTTTCATGCATTTCCTCTATATGCTCTGGCTTTAGCCCTTTTCCTTTTCTTACATTTTCCATTATAGTGAAGGCATTTTTAGGTTTTAATCCTTTAAATATTAAGTAGTTCATTATATCATCACGGGTAGATATAACTTCATCTATCCCAACTATCTCATCTCTAACTAAATCTTGTGCGTTATTTAGCCAAACGTCAGTACCATGAGAAAGACCAGATATACGTACAAGTGCTGCAAATGTCGTTGGTTTGGTATCAAGTAGCATTTGTCTAACGAATTTTGTACCAAACTCTGGTATTGCTAGTGATCCTATTGGACAATTTATTTCTTCTGGCGTTACTCCTAGAGCATCAGTTGATGTAAACAGTGACATCGTTTCTGGATCGTCTAGTGGTATCTCTGTTGCTACTATTCCTGTAAGGTCTTCTAGCATTCTTATCATAGTCGGAGCATCGTGCCCTAGTATATCAAGCTTTAGTATACGTCCACTTATAGAGTGGTAGTCAAAGTGTGTTGTTATTACTCCACATGATGTATCATTAGCTGGATACTGTATAGGTGTAAAGTCGTACACATCTTTGTAGTGAGGAATAACCATTACCCCACCTGGATGTTGTCCCGAAGTTCTTTTTACTCCTGTACATCCATTTGCAAGTCTTAGTGCTTCTGCACTTGGCACATGTATATTGTTCTCATCTATATATTTTCTAGCATATCCAAAAGCTGTTTTTTCAGCTACTGTACCTATTGTTCCGGCTCTATAAACATACCCTTCACCGAATAAATCTTCTGTATATTTGTGTATTACTGGTTGATAGTCTCCTGAGAAGTTAAGATCTATATCTGGTTCCTTATCTCCTTCGAATCCAAGGAAAACCTCAAAAGGTATATCGTGCCCATCTTTTCTAAGTGGTTTACCACACTTTGGACAGTCCTTATCAGGTAAATCTACTCCTGAGCCATATTCCCCTATCTCAAAGAAGTATGAGTATTTGCACTCTGGATCATCACAAATATAGTGTGCTGGTAGTGGATTAACCTCTGTTATATCACTCATTGTTGCCGCAAATGAAGAACCAACTGACCCTCTCGAACCAACTAGATATCCATCACTTAGTGATTTTGTAACTAGTTTTTGAGATATAATGTACATCACGGCATATCCATTACCGATTATAGAGTTTAGTTCTCTATCAAGTCTATTTATAACTACTTCAGGTATTGGATCTCCATAGATTCTTTTTGCTTTTTCATAGCACATTTCTCTAAGTTCTACATCAGAACCTTCTATTTCTGGTGGGAAGGTTCCATCTGGTATAGGCTTTATTGATTCTATCATATCTGCTATTTTATTAGTGTTTGTAACTACTACTTCATAAGCTAGCACATCACCTAAATATTTAAACTCATCTAGCATTTCGTTTGTAGTTCTAAAATGAAGGTAAGTTTCTTCATCATCAAGCTTAAATCCTTGAGAATATTTTAATACCCTTCTTAAAACAGCTTCATGTTTATCTAAAAAATGTACATCTCCTGTAGCTACAGGTATTTTTCCAAATTTATGAGCTACTTCAATTGTCTTTCTATTTAATTCTCTTAGTTCTTCTTCATCTTCTACTTCGCCTTTATCTATCATAAATCTATTGTTATCAATTGGCATTACTTCTATATAGTCGTATAATTCTATTACTTTTGCCATTTCTTCATCACTTACATTTTTCTTTACTGCTTTAAATACAGCCCCAGCTTCACAAGCAGAACCAATTAATATACCCTCTCTATGTTCTTCTAAAAAACTTTTTAGTATTCTAGGAGCTCTATAAAAATGGTTTACGTGAGCATCTGATACTATTTTATATAAGTTTTTAAGACCTGTATAATTTTGTGCAAGTAATGTAATATGGTTAGTTCCTAATTTTGTATAGTCTATTTTTCCTAAAACATCATTTACTTCACTTAAAGTATTTGCTCCTTTTTTAACTAGCATATCTAGGAATTTTATAAATATTAGTGCAGTTGCCTGAGCATCATCTACTGCTCTATGGTGATTAAGTAACGGTACTCCTAAAGCTTTTGCTACTACATTAAGTCTATGTCTTTTTAAATCAGGTAATAATATTCTTGCAAGTGTTAGTGTATCTACACTAATATTAGTAAATTCAATATTTTGTTGTCTACATTTTTCTTTTATAAAGCCCATATCAAAATCTGCATTATGAGCAACTAACACACTATTACCTATAAATTCTATGAACCTCGGTAGTACTTCTTCTATAGTTGGTTTATCCTTTACCATATCGTTAGTTATACCAGTTAGTTCTTGTATTTTATAGGATATGTCTCTTTGAGGATTTATCAACTCACTAAAAGTCTCTACTACTTTAAAGTTTTCAATTTTAACTGCACCTATTTCAGTTATCTTGTCATTTGTGTTAGAGAACCCTGTTGTTTCTATATCAAATACTATAAAAGTTTGAGATAGTTCTTTGTCATTTGGATTTTCTATTGTTAAGGCATTGTCTTCAACTAAATATCCTTCTACTCCATAAAGTACTTTTATATCATTTGCTTTTGAAGCTCCCATTGCTTCTGGAAAAGCTTGGACCACTCCATGATCTGTTATTGCTATTGCTTTATGTCCCCATTTAGCAGCACGCTCTACTAGTTTTTTAGTTGGGCATATTGCATCCATTGAAGACATTTGAGTATGTGCATGTAATTCTACTCTTTTTAATCCTTCTGTAGTGTCCTCTCGTTCTACTTTGCTTTCTTTTCTAATACCACTTATTGTAACTGAAAGCTCTCTTTGGTAAGTATCATAAATTACATCTCCTTTTATTTTTATATATGAACCTTTTTTAACATTATCTAGTACACGATCTTTGTTCATATCATTTAAGAATAATTTACAACTTATAGAGCTTGTATAGTCTGTTATAGATGCTATTAAAAGAATTTTACCATTTTTAAGCTCTTTTGCTTCAACATCAAATATCTCACCCATTATACAAACGGTACCTGAGCTAGTACTTAATGATTTTATTTTTTCTAGCATTGCATTCGTATTTTCACCATATATCATATTTTCATCTACTTCTGGTTTTATAACGTATGCTGCCTCTTCTTCTTCTTTTGGTTCTTCACTTGCTTTTATCTCAAGTTCTTTAACTCTTTCAGTTGTTATTTTTTCTGATTTTCTAATTATTTTTTCCATATTTACTTCTTCATCTATTGCTCGCTCTAGTACTATATTTAAGTCTAATCCTAATTCTTCACTCAGAATACTTTTTAAAACATATATTACATTTTGTTTTATTAATCTTTCATAGAATATGCCTTTAGGTATTTTTATTTTTAAAGTTTCATCTAAACATAAATATTCTACTTGCTTGTACCATCCTGCTATTGATGGACAAAGTTGTTTTAAAATATAAAGTATGTTTACCCAGTACATTTTTATAATATCTTTATTTTGTTTTCTATCTAATCCTGTATATCTTATTTTCACTTTTATACTTTTAAAGTAATCCAATTTTAAGTTTAATTCTTCTGTAAACATATCTAGTACTTCATTTGATACTATGGTTTTAGATGTTAAATGAAAATAAACTATTCTATCTTCTTTAAAATAAACAACTCTATTTATATAAACTTCTTTTAACTGTTTAGCTAATATACTATTATTTATTTCTAATTTATCTAAATATTCTTTTACGGTTTCCATACTTCACATCCTTTCATTAAATTTATATTATATCATATCTAGATTATTGTTATTACTATTTTAATTTGGATTAGCTACAAATTCTATATGTTTTAATACTATATAACAAGACTATTAATTGAGGCGGTGTTAATATGATTTGTTTTGATTCATCTGATATAAGGAAGATATCAATTTATTACAACGAACTCGGTGAAAAAAAAGTACTAAAAAAATCTTTAGCTAATCTTAATATAAATAAAAAAGTTTTTCTTATTTATTCAAAAAAAAGAAATATACCAATATGTGCACTGCCTAAACTAAGAACTATATTATCATCTAAACAAGGGTTTCTTTGCTTTTGCTATAATTTTTTTGCTTTTGTTAATATGTATGATTATGTAATACCTATTACCTCATCTAGCATAAAATCAATAGCTAAGTTTGTAGTGTCTCATGAAGTTGGTCATATTTTAGATACTGATATTTACAATACAAAAGAAGAGTATGCAGTTATATTATCTACACTTATAGAAAAAATAATTGAGTATGATATTGATATAAAAAATTATGATTTAATGAAAGAAAATCTACCTCAAGAAGTAGAAGACTGTGTGTTAGCATTGAAAAAAAATTTAGTTTCTAGAGAAACAAAAGCTTGGACTATTGCAAGGTCATTTTTAGAATTTGAAAATCCAACAGAAGAACTTATTTTTAATAAGGTAAAGGAATACGCATTAGCTACTTATAATTTTGGTAATTTAAAAAATGTTATTAGAGAACATAATTTAGAAACTTATTTTAAATATAGAAGATATCTTTAATAATTTATTAAACCTCTAAGCTATATAACTTAGAGGTTTATTTTAGTACTTATTTATATTGAGGTATATCAAACACTAGATTACTTCCAGTATCATACATATCTATTATCTTTATCATTATACCAGACACTCCATTTGCCCAGTTTACATCTGTTGCATATTGATGCCAAGTATATTCATAGTTAAACTTCATTTTATATATTGTATGTTGATTATATTTTGAACTTTTAATATAATTTTTTGCTATCCATCCAGCTGAACCATCTATTGTAGCTTCTACACTAGTCCATCCATTTGAATATGCAGCTTCTGCTCCTGATAAATTAGCACTTCCATCTATTGCGCCTATACCAAAGAAGTTATATACAGTAACAGGGCTATCTAAAGGCTTCCCTTTGTATGATGTTAGTGTTTGACCTTGTGCTAAAGTAGATCTACCATATGCAGTTTCCCACATTGAGTGTGCTACTAAATAAGCTAAGTCTATATCATATTTTTGTGCTGCATTTATAAATGATTGCCCTTGGTTATGGAATACATTTTTTCCATTTGAACCTGGAGCTAAAGAGTTTAAGTATGAATTTAGTTCATCCACACTTATTCCACCTTTGTAGCTATCTATTCTTAAAAACTGCATCATTCCTTTTTTGCTATTTGTAAAGTTATTTGGATTTAAGAAATATTCTAAATCATCTTTACCAGCAGGAACAAATCCTCTAGCCATGCCGCTCATAAGAGATCTTGCCTCACTATTCATTCTTGGTTTACTTGAGTCTATTACATTCCCACCAAGGCTTACTCTTTCAAGTTGAGCATTAACATGATCATTTAAAGTATAATTTACAGCTTTATGGTTAATAGTCGCTCCATTTACATTTTCTGTACTTTCGCCTCCTGTAACCGGTGGTGGCGGTGTCGGGTTAGTTCCTCCACCTGACTCATTAACAGAACTTAGGTACTGGCTAGATACATGTGCATCTTTTCCATTGAATTTTATCTTAGACCATCCGTTAGCCTCTGATATTACACCTACTTTATCACCTTTGTATAGTTTTCCAACTAAACTATGATTAGTTCCAGGCCCACTTCTTACGTTTAAGTAACTATTGTTAACTTCTTTAGTAACCGTGCCTGTATTGTTACCATCCTCTGGCTTACTTTCCTCTGGTGGCGTTGGATTAGGTGTAGATGATACATTTTTTAGATAACTACTAGATACATATCCATCTTTTCCATTAAACTTAATCTTAGACCATCCATTGGCCTCTGATACTACCTCTACCTTTGCACCTTTTTTTAGACTTCCAATCACTCCATAATTAGTTCCTGCACCACTTCTTACATTTAACGAACTTGCAGTTACTTCTTTAGTTGATTTTGAAGTATTCTCATTTGATGAGTTATCGTTTGATGACCCTCCAGATGAGCTTGATGATAAGTATTGACTAGATACGTATCCTAATCTTCCATCATATTTTATCTTAGACCATCCGTTACTTTCTGATATTACTTCTACCTTTGTTCCTTTTTTTAAGGACATTATAACTCTATAACTAGTTCCTGCACCATTTCTCATATTTAGAGAACTTGCATTTACTATTTTTGTTTTTCCTGTAGAACTTTGATTGTTGTCATTACCACTGTTATTAATTTTTATATAATCAGCTGAAGCCCATCCTTCTCTTCCTGAATTTGACTTTATTTTATACCATCCTTTAGATGATTGTAATATATCAACTTTTTCATTTTTCTTCACAGTAAATATTACATTGTAACTAGTTCCAGCTCCACTTCTTACATTTAAAGATGATGCTGTTACTATACCACTTTGACCTGACGCATATACACTACCTGCTGCTAATGGCAATACTGATAATGTGGCTGTAGCTATAGCTATTTTTCTTTTCATACGTCCGCTCCTTTCTTTTCCATTTTATTCCATTTAATATAATTATATGACATATGCTTACATTAGTAAACAGTAGTCTCTATAAGTACTTTAAAATATATGGTTAATTAAGGATTTTTTCTATATTTATTTCTTTTTTAGTATCTTTCGGTTAAACTTTTCTGCACAGGATACTCCATAAGGAACTTTTTCATACCCAGTTTCTTCTTTAAATATTTTTATCAGGTCTTTATTATTTTCTAAGTAACTTTGATGTTCAGGATAAATAATAGGGTATTCAAGATATGAAATGAAATACTCTAAATCTTTTCCACTACATCTTTTCCAAAATCCCTCCCAGGATGTATTTGTTATAAAATCAAAAGGATTTAAAGCACTTCCATTATCCATATAGTACTTAATTGGATCTGGTATAGTATTAGAGTTTTGCTTAAATTCTCTATCGAGTCTGCAAAATTCTTGTGCAAATGTAGTTAGTTCTTCACTTATATTTTTCATCTTTTGTTCTATGTTAATTATTTTATCATTTTCATTTCTTTCAACTAAATTTTTATATTCTCTTGCATAAATTTGAAACATTCTAAAATTAGATTCTGTAATTTTCATATTTTACACATCCTTAATGTTTGGTATTTAGACGATAATTTCTATACTTATATATATATTTTACGTTTGTATTTAAATCACCTTTAAGTCTATATAAATATTTTTTTATAATAATAAAAGTGCCATGTCTATCTTTAGACTCAGCACTTTTTTATTTGTATTATATTTATTTTAATTAATAAATA
>JBOFYV010000086.1:0-3654 GCA_051654865.1 Peptostreptococcaceae bacterium | reverse complement strand
GCACGAGTTAGAGAAATTATTATTAATGAGATAGAACCCAATGAATATGATAAACTCCTTATTGCTAGGTTAGTGCAACTGGGGTATGTAGCGATAGAAAACCAAAAGGTGAAAATTAAGGTACCATTTCTTGTAGCAGATGAAATACTAAAACTAGATCAAATACTAGATAGCCTACACAAAAATAATATAGAGTGTTTATATGAAAAGTTTATACAGCAAACAAGTAACTACATAAATGCAAGTATTCCTGAATTTATTTCAAAGGATGAAAAAATATATCGAATGAATAATGCCTATCCACATTTTACAATCTTATCTTGGATTATAGACTATGGTAAGTTAAATCCTTTTCAAGAAAATGTTAATAAACGTATCGGAACAGTATTATGGATGAGTAAATAAACTCAAAATGATATTAAAGGTACTAGTAGATAGGAGACACAGATCATGGTTCATACGGTATGGAAGTTTATTAAGGATTCAGTCAGATTATCACCTTTATTTTTTACGTGCAATATAGTATTTATATTTGTATTTCGTTGTTTGCAATTATGCATGGATTTAAGTTTAAAATTTGCAACAGATACCTTATTGATTGCAGATTCAAAGGTGGAGGTCATCATCCCATTTCTTCTATTTTTTCTAGCGATGATGTTAGGTGGAAATACAGGAAATGTAAATAATTTTCTAGTTACACTATTTACAAGAAATTCAATGAAGCATTTTACAAAACAATTTATGAGACGCTCTTATTGTGAAAAACAGGATTCATTTTGTGATGATAAATTTTATAATGAATACGAGTTTGTTAAAAATAATATAACTAATACCTCCCAAATATCCGTTACTATTTTTAATAATTTGTTATCAGCAATAATCAGTTTAATAATTACGCTTATGGCAATAACCTATTTTAGCCCACTTATACTTATTATAATACTTCCCATATCAATTTTCATGGTGAGTATTAACCGATATATAGTTAAAAAGCGTATTATGTTAGATCAAACATATATTAAGCAGGAAAGAAAAGCTGAGTATTTTAGAAAATTACTTTCCGGGAGAGATACAGCCAAAGAGGTACGTATATTTGGATTAAAGGATATGTTTTGGGAAAAATGGAGTCTATCTTATGAAGAATTTTCAAGAGCAAAATATACGTTTGAGCAAAAAGCGCGATGGATATCTAATATTCCTATGTTATTAGAAAATATTCTATCTGCAGCTCTGACCATTCTATTTTTAATCCAGGTAAAAGAAGGTGTTCTAAGTGTAGGAGAGTTTGTATTGATGTATAGAATGATGTGGCGATTAACTGGTGGGATTACTCATATTATCAAGATAATTACATCTGACTTCCTACAGAACTACCAGTACGCTACAAGATATGAAGAGTTTATTGGTAATAAGGATGATAGGAATACAGCTACTGAAGAATCATCTATTGATACATTTGAAATGTTAGAACTAAAAAATGTTTCTTATACCTATCCATCTCAGAAAATCAATGCTATTGATGGTGTAGACTTTAGTATCAAAAAAGGTGAAATTGTAGCGATACTTGGTTATAATGGCAGTGGAAAAAGTACCTTATCAAAAATAATGTGTGGTTTATTGGAAGGATACAAAGGAAGCATATCAATTAATGGCATAGATTACTCAAAGATGGATAGATTTAACTTGTACAAATATTTCGGGATTGCATTTCAAGAGTTTACACGATACAGTATGACATTAAGAGAAAATGTTGCAATTGGAATGATTGAAAAAGCAAGTGACAATAATTTAATTCAAAAAGCTTTTGAAAAAGCAAATCTTAAAGAAATTATTGAACTTCTTCCAGATGGCGCGGAGACAATGTTAGGAAAAGAATATCATTCTGCTGGTCAAGATCTTAGTGGCGGCCAATGGCAAAGAATTATCTTATCAAGAGCCTATATGGGTGAATCCCCTTTTCTCATTTTAGATGAACCAACAGCATCAATTGATCCTTTACAAGAAATGAAAATGCTTGAAAATTTCAAAAAAGTTATCAAAGGTCAAACAGCCGTATTAATATCTCATAGGATAGGGTTTGCAAGATTGAGTGATAGAATTTGTATGATGAGTAAAGGTAAAATTGTAGAAGAAGGTACACATGAAGAACTCCTAGAACTTAAGGGGTTATATTATCAGTTATATATGTCACAAAAAGATTTGTATGGAGAATAAGGGTATGAGTGAAAAAAAAAGAAAAAGATCAACTTGGGAAGCATTAATGTGGTCAAATCAATTTGCATGGCAAGCAAATAAAATAGCCTATATATGGCTCGTGATTTTTTCATTACTGATAAGTTTAAATACATATATAGGACTTTCCTTTACAGAATACGTAGTTAATTCAGCTTATTATTTAGTAAATAATGAGGTAAAAATAATTAGAGTAATTGTCACTATAATGAGCTACACAGTAATACTTATTATTTTTCAAGTATTAAAGCTACTAATTGACAATTTAAAAGAGAGACTTAAGTTAGATATTTCTCGTGATTTTCACGGTCAATTAAATAATAAATTAGCTCGAATATGTTGGGAGTACTACGAAAATCATGAAACTTTTTCAAAAATTGATGAGGTACGCCAAAATTCTTTAGCAACTATTATAGATATGGTTGATAATAGTATTAGCTACATTTTATTGATCCCAACATCTATGATATATATATATTATTTATTACAAATTAATATCGTAGTAATTCCTTTTTATATTTTGCTAGTCATTGTATTTAACTTAAAGATTGCGGGTAAGATGTTCACTCAAATTGGTGAGTATTGGAAAGAAGTGCAACCATATACACGAAAGCAGAACTACTTTTTTAACATGTGCGGAGACCGTATTTCACATCAGGAATATAGATTTCTTAGACTTTTTAACTTATCATCATTATTATGGGAAGAAAATTTTGAGTCTGAATTTAAAATTAAAATAAAAATCTTTAAAAAACATGAAATAACCTTACAAACAGCTCGATTGATTTTCAATATCCCATATATTATGATGATGATATTTATTGGATTTGAAATTATGCAAAATAAACATGAAATAGGGTATTTAATTATGGCTAATAGTTTACTTAATCAAATAATAGATACATGTTTACAAACACAAAATAGTATATCAACGAATAGGATAAAATATATCTTTATTCATACATTAAATGATGTCATGAACTTTAAGGAAGAGCCAACTAATACTTTTTCTAGAAATTTTAATTCCATAGAGTTAAAAGATATATCTTATACTTACCCTCAATCTGCAAAAAAAGCTTTAGATAACTTTAATTTAAGTATAAAAAAGGGAGAAAAATTAGCGATTGTTGGGGTGAATGGAAGTGGAAAAACTACATTTACAAATATATTAAGTGGGCTTATTTATGATTACCAGGGGAGTATTTATGATGGAGAAGAGTTGATTGTATTAAAGCATTTCGTTTCGTGTATAAACCAAGATTTTGCACAGTATCAAATGACTATTAAAGAGAATATTGCTGCAGGAAATCCTGAAAAAGATTTCACAGATGAAGAAATTACAAAACTTATTAATAAAGTTGGATTAGGGAAGATTATTGATACTTTGCCTCAGGGAATCCATACATATCTTGGTCAGTTAGA
>JBOFYV010000085.1:0-74667 GCA_051654865.1 Peptostreptococcaceae bacterium | reverse complement strand
AATAAAGATTATGTGGTTATTATAGCAAAGAGGATACACCTGTTCCCATTCCGAACACAGAAGTTAAGCTCTTTAGCGCTGATGGTACTTGGGGGGCAACCTCCTGGGAGAGTAAGACGTAGCCACGTAATCTTTTTTTTGTATAAAGAAAAATAAAATTAAATTGTATATAAAAATAGATTGCTTTTTATAATTGGTGGTGATACTATTTTCTTAAAGTAGGAAACCGTTCTCGGAATCGTTACCGAAAAAGGTAGATTATTTGCGAAACAAAATAAGGGGGGAATAGTATGAAACAACTTAAGAGATTCGTAACTATTGCATTATCAGCAGTTATGACGACTGCAGCATTAACTGGATGTAGCTCAACTTCTAAGGATGATACAGCGAGCGATAATGGTAAAGGTCAAGTTTATTATTTAAATTTCAAACCAGAGTCTGAAAATCAATGGAAGAAAATAGCTGAAGATTATGAAAAAGAAACAGGAGTAAAAGTAAAAGTAGTTACGGCAGCAAGTGGTACTTATGAACAAACATTAAAATCTGAAATAGCTAAAAAGGATGCACCTACATTATTCCAAATCAACGGACCAGTGGGATATCAATCTTGGAAGGATTATACAGCTGACTTAAAAGATACTAAACTATATGCGAACTTATTAAATCAAGATATGGCTATAAAAGATGGTGATGGAGTATATGGTATACCATATGTTTCAGAAGGATACGGTATAATAGTTAATCAAGCAATAATGGATAAATACTTTGCACTAGATGGAGCAAAAGCTAAGTCTCTAGATGAAATAAATAATTTTACTAAATTAAAAGAAGTTACAGAAGATATGCAATCTAAGAAAGATAAATTAGGAATAGATGGTGTATTTGCATCTACATCTTTAACTCCAGGGGAAGACTGGAGATGGCAAACTCACTTAGCTAACTTACCTGTCTATTATGAATATAAAGATAAAGATGTAAAAGATTCAGATAAGTTAGAATTTACTTATTCAGATAACTTTAAAAATATATTTGATTTATATATAAACAACTCTACTGTTAAGCCGACATTATTAGGAAGTAAGACAGTATCTGATTCTATGGCTGAATTTGCTTTAGGTAAATGTGCTATGGTTCAAAATGGTAACTGGGGATGGGGGCAAATAGCTGAAGTTGAAGGCAATACTGTAAAAGCTGAAGATGTTAAGTTTATGCCTATATACACAGGTGTTGAAGGAGAAGAAAAGCAAGGTCTTTGTATAGGAACTGAAAACTTCTTCTCTATAAATAGTAAAGCATCTGAAGCAGATCAAAAGGCTTCTATAGCGTTTGTTGAATGGTTATTTAGTTCTGAAACAGGTAAAAAACATGTAACTGAAGAATTAGGATTTATAGCTCCATTCAATACTTTTGCTAAAGAAGAAACACCTCAAGATCCTTTAGCTCAAGAAGTTTTAAGATATATGTCTAATTCTGATTTATATAATGTAGACTGGAACTTTGTTTCTTTCCCAAGTCAAACATTTAAAGATGAATTCGGTGCAGCTTTACTTGAATACTGCAATGGAAATATGAAATGGGAAGATGTTAAGCAACTTGTAGTAGAAAAGTGGGCATCTGAAAAAGAGGCAGCTAAATAAGATAAAAAATTAATAACCTTAAAAGGCTTAGCCATAAATAATGAATATGGTACCATAAATTATGATATATAATTAAATCATATGAGACAGGTAATAGAATTTATTTATGGCTAAAGTTATTTTAAAATAAACAAACGATTGCATGGTATTATTTTATAATAAATTAGGAGGACTATTATGCAGAAGGCTTTAAAAAAATATTTTGGGATATTTTTAGTTCCAACATTACTTGCATTTGCGATAGCATTTGTTATTCCTTTTGTAGTAGGGTTATATTTATCTTTCTGTGAATTCACAACATTGAGTAATGCAACATTTGTAGGATTTGATAACTATATAAAAGCGTTTGAACCAGGTCAAGGATTTATAAAAGCATTTGGATTTACTTCTGTATTCACAGTAGTAGCGGTTATATCTGTAAATATACTTGCTTTTACTTTAGCTTATTTCCTAACTAGAAAAATAAAAGGAACAAATTTCTTCCGTACAACATTTTTTATGCCAAACCTAATAGGTGGGATAGTACTAGGATATACTTGGCAGGCAATGATAAATGCAGTATTAATAAATTATGAAACTACATTAGTGGCTAATCCAAAGTTTGGATTTATAGGGCTTATTGTATTAATGAATTGGCAAATGATAGGATATATGATGATAATATACATTGCAGGTCTTCAAAATGTTCCACCAGAATTAACAGAAGCGGCTAAAATTGATGGAGCAACCAAATGGCAAACTATAAAGAGTGTAACAATACCAATGGTAATGCCATCTATAACAATCTGTACATTTTTAACGTTATCGAACAGTTTTAAGTTATTTGATCAAAACTTAGCTTTAACAAATGGTGCTCCAATGAAACAAACTGAAATGGTAGCATTAAATATCGTAAACACATTCTATGGTAGAAGTAACTTTGAAGGAGTAGGTCAAGCTAAGGCAGTAATATTCTTTATCATAGTTGCACTTATAGCTCTTTCTCAATTGTATGCAACTAGAAAGAAGGAGGTAGAACATTAATGCAAAACACAGTATTATTAAAAAATAAACCTAGAAAGAAATTTAATATAGGAAATAGTATTATATTTATAATGCTATGTGCATTAGTAGTAGTATTTTTAGCCCCTATAGGATTTATATTAGTAAACTCATTTAAAGGTAAATTCTTCATAAGTGATGCACCTTTTGCATTACCTACATCAGATACATTTGTAGGTTTAACAAATTATATCAATGGATTAGAAAGAACAGGATTTTTTAGTGCTATGGGGTGGTCATTTTTTATAACAATATTCTCAGTTATAACGATAGTATTTTTTACTTCAATGACTGCTTATTATATAACCAGAGTTAAAAGTAAGACTACAACAGCTTTATACTACATGTTTGTATTCTCTATGATAGTACCATTCCAGATGGTAATGTTTCCAACTGTAAAGCTAGCTGATGTATTAAACTTAGCTAATCCTTTAGGTATGATAGTATTATATTTAGGGTTTGGAGCAGGATTATCAGTATTTATGTTTAGTGGATTTGTAAAATCTATACCACTTGAAATAGAAGAAGCTGCAATGATAGATGGATGTAATCCATTACAAACATATTTCAAAATAGTTATACCTATTTTAAAACCAACATCAATTACAGTAGCAATATTAAATGCGATGTGGATATGGAACGATTACTTATTACCATACCTAGTAATAGGATTATCTACAGAATATAAAACAATACCAGTAGTAGTACAAATGTTAGTTGGATCAAATGGAAATAGAGATATGGGAGCTATGATGGCAATGCTTGTATTATCAATAGTACCAATAATAATATTCTACTTAATTTGTCAAAAGTATATTATAGAAGGTGTAGCTGCAGGGGCTGTGAAAGGTTAGTATTTTAATATATTATATCTTATGTTAGTATTGATATAGGAAAACTGAGTTGAAGGGATAGAATTTAGATGAAGACAATCACAATCAAAGATATAGCAAAAAAGTGTGGTGTCGGAGTTAGTACAGTTTCTAGAGCTATTAATAATCACCCAGAAATTAGTGAAGATACTAAAAATAAGATTATGGAAGTTATAAAAGAAAGTAATTTTATTCCAAATAATAGTGCAAGAAATTTAAAACTTTCAGATACGAGAACAATTGCTGTATTAATAAAAGGTATAGATAATCCATTCTTTCAAAATATGATAAAAGTATTTGAAGAAGAAATACAAAATGAAAAATATACTTTTGTATTACATAGAGTAGATTCTAATCAAGATGAAATTGAGGTAGCTTTAGAGCTAATAAAAGAAAAGAGATTAAAGGGGATTGTATTTTTAGGAGGATTTTTTTCACATGATGAAGAAACTTTAAAAAAAATAACAGTTCCATTTGTATTAAGTACAATAGTTATATCAAATGATGTAGATAAAAAGTTATACTCATCAGTGTCAGTTGATGATATTAATGAAAGTAAAAAAATAGTTGATCTTTTATGTGAATATGGTCATAAAAAAATAGCAATTTTAGCATCAGATAGTAGAGATAAGAGTATAAGTAAATTGCGAGTAGAAGGATATTGTAATTCATTATTAGAGAATAATATTAATATAAATGAAAAACTAATTAGATATACTTCAGAGAACTGCAACGCTTATACTATGGAAAATGGATATAAACTAATGAAAGAACTTATAGTATCTGATGAGATGTGTACAGCAGTTTATGCAATTTCAGATAGTATGGCAATAGGTGCTTGTAAAGCAATAATAGAATCGGGTAAAAGAATACCAGAAGACTATTCGGTTGTAGGATTTGATGGACTAGATATTACGTATTATTATAATCCATCGATTACCACAATACGCCAACCAGTTGAAGCAATGGCAAGGGAAACTACTAAAATACTATTTGATTTAATTGATAAGAAGATTAAAAATCAACATAAAGTATTTGAAGGAGAGTTAATGGTAAGAGAATCAATTTGTAGACTAAACAATTAAAAATGTAAGAGTGGGGAAGGTTTTTATGGGGAATTTATTTAGATATGACAGTAAATTTTTTGAAATTTTAGGGAAAGTAACAGACATAGTTATATTAAACTTACTATTCTTATCTTCTTGTATACCTATAATAACGATAGGAGCATCTGTAACATCAATGTATTCTGTTACAGTACAAATGGTAAAATATGAGGAAAAGTATATTATAAAAGAATTTATCAATAAGTTTAAAGAAAATTTTAAAGCCAGCACTAAAATATGGTTATTAGCAATGGTTCTTGGTATTGTGCTAGTTGTTGATTTTCAAATTGCTAATTTGATTTCTAGTGAGACTTTAAGTAGAGTATTACAATTTATATTTACAATGGTAAGTGTAGTATTTATGTTTGCACTTTCGTATATATTTCCTATTATATCTAAATTTGATAATACAATAAAAAATACTGTAATAAACTCTGTTCTTATATCTATTCAAAACTTACCTTATACGATATTGATAGTATCAGTAAATTTATTACCATTAATATTATTGTATTTTGTAAGTAGTTTTGGAGGATATATAATATTTTTTTATACTACAATAGGATTTGCATTAGCTTCATATATTAATTCAATATTTTTAGATAAAATATTGAATAAGTACGTGTAATAGCATATAAATAAGAAAGATATAATTATAAAAAATAATAATTATATCTTTTTTTTTACATATTGTTGCGCTATACAAAGAAATTAAATATCATTAACTATATAATTTTATAAGGTGTAATATATTAAATTAATTTAATATAAAAAAATAAGAAAAGAGTTAACATTTTTCTTGAAAATTAATAAAATGAATTAAAGATACACAATGGCGTGTATATAAATTAAAGCGATGAAGCTCTTTTATATGATTTTAAAGAGCTTTTATTTATTTAGAGGTGGTTATTACTTTGAGAGTAGTTGTAGCAAGTAATGAAGCTGAGACAAGAGAAGAGATAAAGCATATTTTAGAAGTTGAAGGTTACAAAGTAGTAGCAGAAGCTTGTGATGGATTTGATGCAATAAAAATATGCAGGCAACATAATCCAGATGCAATATTAATAGAACCGAATATGCCTTTATTAGATGGTATTGGAGCAGCTCAAATAATAAATCAAGAAGATATATCAGGTGCAATAATATTTTTATTATCGAAGATTAATAAAGAAATCGTAAACAAAGTTAAAGTAGTTGGAGCAAGAGGATGTATAATAAAACCATTAAAAAAAGAAAATATAGTATCAGCTATTGAAATTGCTGTATATACAGGAAATGAATATAGAAAAATAAAAAAACAAAAAGAGATAATTGAGCAAAAATTTGAAGATAGAAAATCAATAGATAAAGCAAAAGGGATACTTATGGTCAATGAGAATCTTACAGAAGAAGAAGCATATTCTAAAATAAGAAAATATAGTATGGAAAAAAGAGTAACTATGAGAGAAATAGCTGAATTTATTATAATTAGTTACCAATTTAAAATTTAATACATACAAATACAATGATGTAATTTGTAAGTAAGCAAAGGGGCTTAAAAATATTAATAATGTTTTTAAGTCCTTTTTTAATCAATATAAATTATTTACTAGGAGGAGTTATAAATGAAAAAATTATTATATGTAATCAAACCAGAAAATCACAATGAAAATGATGTAAAAAAAATATTAGAAAAAAATAAAAATATTAGATTTGTGTCACTTATGGGAGTTGACATAGGAGGTAATGCGACAGATGAGAAAATACCTGTAGAGTTGTTTTTAGATGATGTAGAAAAGTTTTTAGTTAATGGTATACAAACAGATGGGTCTAGTGTTGAACTTAATGAAATAGCTACTTTAAATGATGCAAAAGTAGATTTATTGCCAGACTCTAATGTTAATTGGTATATTGATTATAACTATGAATATATAGATGATGAAACTAAATTACCAGTAGGAACATTAAAAATACCTTCTTTTTTACTTCATAACGAAGAAAAAGTATGTTCAAGAGGAATATTAGAAAAGGCAATAAATAATTTTAGAGAATCCGTGGATAAGCTATTTGATGAATATCCACATATGATAAATAACATAGGTATAGAAAGGAAAGAAGATATAGAAAATATAGTATTGACAGCAGCAACAGAATTAGAATTATGGGTGAAAACACCAGAAGATAAAGCAGACTTAGAAAAACTATATGTATCTCAAAGTCTAAAAGAACAATATTGGAAGAGAACTCATGGTGTAATAAGAACTGCGCTTGAAAAAACGTTGAGAGTACTGCAAATGATGGATATAGAGCCTGAAATGGGTCATAAAGAGGTTGGCGGAATAAATAGTTCAGTAAGTATAGATGGAAATATAAAACATGCGATGGAGCAACTAGAAATAGACTGGAAATTCTCAACACCTCTTCAAGCGGCAGACAATGAACTAATAGTAAGGGAAGTAGTAGAAGACATATTTGCGTTACATGGACTTAAGGTTAATTTTAAAGCAAAACCACTTCATGGAGTAGCAGGAAATGGAGAACATACTCATATAGGAGTAAGTGCAAAGTTAACAAATGGAACTATTAAAAATTTATTCTCACCAAAAACTATGACAGAAGATTTTATGAGTGAAATAGGGTATGGAGCATTGATGGGAGTTCTAAGAAATTACGAAGTATTAAATCCGTTAGTTACATCTTCAAATGATGCCTTTAATAGACTAGTTCCAGGGTTTGAAGCTCCTGTATGTATAGTAACATCTCTAGGGCATCGATATGATACTCCTTCAAGAAATAGATCAATATTAATAGGGTTAATAAGAGATATAAATAATCCTCTAGCAACAAGATTTGAACTAAGAGCACCAAATCCAAAATCTAATACTTATTTAGTATTAGCAGGACTATACCAAGTTATGCTACATGGTATAAAGGCTGTTGCAAAAAGTGGTCTTACAACTAAAGAGTTAGAAAAAGAAATATCTAAAGATGTTGGAGATGATAGTTTTTACCTAGAAAAGTTTAGAGCATATAGAGATGAAAATGATGTATTTGAACATTATACAGAAGAAGAAAGAAATTTAAGATATTCAAATCCTCCAGCTACAGTATACGAAAATATAAGAAAATTAGAAACTAATGCTTATAAAATAGAAGCCTTAAGTCAAGGGGATGTATTCACAGAACAAGTATTGAATTCATTTAAAGCGGGTATATTAGATAGATGGCGCAAAGAACTAACACACAGAATTATTCAAAATAATATAGATATAATAAAAGAGTGCAAAAAGATTCATACTCCAGATAATATGGATGCATTAGATGAATTACATTGGAACAATATAGAGACCCTAAGAAGATACTTGATGAAAAATACAATGGCTAAAAAATCATTATTCTCAAAAATAAAAGAAGCTCTTGAAAATGGAGATTATGAAATGGCATCTAACTTACAATTAGAAATGAATAGTAAAATGAAAGAATTACAAGATAGTTATATACATTATAAAAAAAATATATATTAAAATCTAAAATAGCAACCGAAAAGAAAGATACGGTTGCTATTTTTATTGAATATAGAATGTAAATTTTTATATAAAAAATACTAAAAACTAATAATTAACAATTTATATGCAAATAATAAACTTGGAAAAGAACAATAATTAATACATATGAAGGAGTTAAATTATGGCTAAAGTAATTAAAACAATTGATGGTAATACTGCTGCAGCTCATGTTGCTTATGCATACACTGATGTTGCAACGATATTTCCAATAACACCATCTTCAAATATGGCTGAAGCAGTTGATGAATGGGCAGCTCAAGGTCTAAAAAATATATTTAATCAAAAGGTAAATGTTGTAGAAATGCAATCTGAAGGAGGAGCGGCAGGAGCATTCCACGGTTCTTTACAGGCAGGGGCTCTTACTACTACATTTACAGCATCACAAGGCTTATTACTTATGATACCTAATATGTATAAAGTGTCGGGAGAATTACTTCCAGGAGTATTACATGTAAGTGCACGTGCTCTTGCATCTCAAGCTTTATCTATATTTGGAGACCATCAAGACGTAATGTCAGCAAGAGCTACAGGTTGTGTAATGTTAGCATCAGGCTCAGTACAAGAAGTTGCAGATATAGCACCAGTAGCACATTTAGCAGCTATAAAGGGTAGATTACCGTTTGTACATTTCTTTGATGGATTTAGAACTTCACATGAAATTCAAAAGGTAGAAGTTTTAGAATATCAAGATTATGCTAAATTATTAGACTACAAAGCATTACAAGAATTTAGGGATAGAGCTTTATCACCAGAACATCCAGTAACAAGAGGTACAGCTCAAAATCCAGATATATATTTCCAAACAAGAGAAGCATGTAACAAATACTATGAAGCTATAGTTCCTATAGTAGAAGAGTATATGAATAAAGTTGGAGAATTAACAGGAAGAAAATATGGATTATTTGATTATTATGGAGATAAAGATGCTAAAAATATAATAGTAGCTATAGGGTCAGTAACAGAAACTATAGAAGAGACAATAGATGATTTAAACTCTAAAGGTGAAAAATTAGGACTGGTTAAGGTTCACTTATATAGACCATTCTCAATAAAACATTTCTTAGATGTAGTGCCTAAGAGTGTAGAGAAAATATGTGTAATAGATAGAACAAAAGAACCTGGTGCTATAGGAGAACCATTATACTTAGATATTCGCTCTGTATATTACAATAAAGAAAATGCACCTATGATAATAGGCGGTAGATATGGATTAGGATCAAAAGATGTAACTCCAGCAAGTATAAAAGCTATATATGATAATTTAGCTATCAATAATCCAAAAGACCAGTTCACAGTAGGCATAGATGATGATGTAACTAATACATCTATTTGTGTAGATGAAAGTTACAAATTAGATCACAAAGGAACTATAAATTGTAAGTTCTGGGGATTAGGCTCAGATGGTACAGTTGGAGCTAATAAGCAAGCGATAAAAATAATAGGTGATAATACAGAAAAATATGCACAAGCATATTTTGCATATGATTCTAAAAAATCTGGTGGTATAACAATGTCTCACTTAAGATTTGGAGATACACCTATAAGATCAACATACTTAATAGATAATGCAGATTATATAGCTTGTCATAATCAATCATATGTAAATCAATATGATTTACTAAAAGGACTTAAAAAAGGAGCTACATTTGTATTAAATACAATATGGGATGAATCAGAACTTGAAACACACTTACCAGCTAAGATGAAAAACTATTTAGCTAAAAATGAAATAAACTTCTATACTGTAAATGCTACTAAAATAGCATCAGAGATAGGGCTTGGAAATAGAATAAACATGATAATGCAGTCTGCATTTTTCAAATTAGCTAACATAATACCAGAAGAAGAAGCAACTAATTACCTAAAAGCATCTATAAATAAAGCTTACGGTAAAAAAGGTGAAAAAATAGTTAATATGAACTATGAAGCAGTAGAACAAGGTAAGAATGCATTAGTAAAAGTTAATATACCTGCATCTTGGTCAACTGCTGTAGATAATAAAGTTGAAGATGAAAAAGAGCCAGAGTTTATAAGAAATATACTAAGACCAGTTAATGGACAAGAGGGAGATAGTCTTCCAGTAAGTACCTTTAATGGAATTGAAGATGGTACTTTCCCAGCTGGTACCGCAGCTTATGAAAAACGTGGTATAGCTATAAATGTACCAGAATGGGTAATGGAAAATTGTATTCAATGTAATCAATGTGCATATATTTGTCCTCATGCGACTATAAGACCGTTCTTATTAAATGAAGATGAATTACAAAAAGCACCTACTGGATTTACAACTAAGAAAGCTATAGGTAAAGGATTAGAAGGACTTCAATATAGAATGCAAGTAGATACTATGGACTGTACAGGATGTGGAAACTGTGCAGATGTATGTCCGGCTAAACAAAAAGCTTTAGTTATGAAACCATTAGAAACTCAAACAGAACAAGAAATACCAAACTGGGAATTTGCGATGGAAAATGTTTCATATAAAGGTGATTTAGTAGCAGGAAAAACTGTTAAGGATTCACAATTTAAGACTCCACTTATAGAATTCTCAGGAGCTTGTGCTGGATGTGGAGAGCCTGCATATATTAAGTTAGCTACTCAATTATTTGGAGATAGAATGATGATAGCAAATGCTACTGGTTGTTCTTCAATATGGGGTGGTTCAGCACCATCAACTCCATATACAACTAACCATGAAGGCAAAGGCCCATCTTGGGCAAACTCTTTATTTGAAGATAATGCAGAGTTTGGATATGGTATGTATTTAGCAGTTAAGCAAATGAGAGCTAAGCTTGCAGATGCAATGAATGAATTGTTATCTATAGATGAAGTATCTTGTTGTAAAGACGCATTTAAAAATTGGCTAGATAATAAAGATTGTGGAGAAGGATCAAAAGAGGCTAGCAAAAAAGTGCTAGAAGCTATAGAGACTTGTAACTGTAGTGGTAGAGCTAAAGAATTAGTAGATGAAATTAAAGCTAGAAAAGATTATTTAGTTAAAAAATCTCAATGGATACTAGGTGGAGATGGATGGGCATATGATATCGGATACGGTGGACTTGACCATGTACTTGCATCTGGTGAAGATATAAATGTATTAGTATTTGATACAGAGATATACTCTAATACAGGTGGACAAGCATCTAAATCTACTCCTGTAGCAGCAATGGCTAAATTTGCAGCAGCAGGTAAGAGATCTAGAAAGAAAGACTTAGGTATGATGGCAATAAGTTATTCTAATGTATATGTAGCTCAAGTAGCTATGGGTGCAGATAAAAATCAACTTATAAAAGCAATAATAGAAGCTGAAAACTATGATGGACCATCATTAATAATTGCTTATGCGCCATGTATATCTCATGGTTTAAAAGAAGGTATGGGAAGAACTTCAGCTAACCAAGCTCAAGCAGTAGCATGTGGTTACTGGCATTTATATAGATTTAATCCGCAACTTAAGGCAGAAGGTAAAAATCCGTTTAGCTTAGATTCTAAAGAACCTACAGCAAGCTTTAGAGATTTCTTAATGGATCAAGTAAGATACTCAGCTATAGCGAAGCAATATCCAGATGTAGCAGAAGATCTATTTAGTATGGCAGAGCAAAACTCTAAAGATAGATATGAAAGTTATAAGAGATTAGCAAATCAACAATAATAAACAAAAAGATGTATATTCAAAGAATATACATCTTTTTGTTTATTAAGAAACGTTAAAATGAAGAAATATTCATTATGAATTTAAATTTACATTTATGTATTAAAGTTTTTGATATAATATAATATTATAAATATTTCCAAATTATAAATATAAAATGTTTACTAAAAGATAAGAATATAAATAAGGAGATTTTTAGAAAAGAGGACTATTTATGTCAAAAACAACAAAGAAAACTGCTGTAATACTTATGATAATAATCTTAATATCTAAGATTACAGGATTTTTAAGAGATGTAGTACTAGCCCAATCTTTTGGAGCAGGGGATGTAACTGATGCATATCTTACAGCTTTAAATATCCCCGTAGTATTATTTGATGGAATAAGTGCAGCATTAGGAACTACGTTTATACCAATGTTTTTTAAAATAAAAGAAAAAAGCGGAGATAAAGAAGTTGATAAATTTACTAGTAACATACTTAACTTAATAACAATAATAAGTGTAGTACTAATTATTATAGGATTAATATTTACACCTTATATAGTAAAATTGTTTGCTATGGGATTTGAAGGGAATGTATTTGACTTAACGGTAAAATACTCAAGAATTTTATTATTTACTATGATATTTATTGCTACAAATGGATTAATATCTTCATATTTAATAGCAAGAGGTGAGGTATATATATCAGGACTTGTAACAATTCCATTTAACATATTGGTTATAGTAGCAATATTTATTGGATCACTAACTAATTCATATATAATGGTATATGGAACAGTATTTGCATATATAGGTCAATTGTTATTTCAAATACCATTCCTTTTTAAAAAGGAATATAAACACTCATTTAAGATTGATATAAAGGATGAAAGTATTAAATCGATACTTTATTTAGTAGTTCCTGTTTTTATAGGATCTTACATAAATCAGATAAATGCGGTTGTAAATAGAACTTTAGCATCAACATTAGAAAAGGGAAGTATAACAGCTTTAAATTATGCAAATAAGTTAAATATGTTTGCAGTAGGTATTATAGCCATTGCATTGACTACAGTAATGTATCCTATTTTATCTAAGTTGGCTAGTGAAAATAATATGAAATCATTTAAGTACAACTTATCTAAAGCCATTAATATAATAATTATTTTAATGGTTCCTATGACTGTGATGTTAATTATATTCTCTACACCAATTGTAAAGGTGTTATTTGAAGATGGATCATTTGATTCTAGAGCAACGTATCTAACATCTACGTCGTTAGCCTTTTACTCTGTAGGAACATTAGCGTATGGATTAAAAGATTTATTATCTAAAAGTTTTTACTCATTACAAGACACAAAGACCCCAGTTAGAAATGCAGTTATATCCGTAGTTATAAATGTAATTTTATCAATTATATTAGTGAAAGTTATGGGGATAGGAGGTTTGGCGTTAGCAAGTTCAATATCGGCTATAGTGACTACTGTAATGTTATTCTTATCGATTAGAAGTAAAATTGGAAAAATAGGTTTTAAACATATACTAAGTGTGTTTATTAAAGCTTTAATATCAACTATAATAATGGGCTTTATAATATACAACATATACAATAGCCTACTTATATATGGAATAAATTTTGATATAAGTAGTAGAAAATTAATAGCAATAATTTGTTTGATTTGTGGAGTAATAGGAATGGTAATATATATAAGTTTAGTACTGTTACTTGATGTAAAAGAAGCCAAAGAATTATGCAATACAGTAATTAAAAATATTAAAGTTAACTTAAATAAATTAAGTAAATAAAAATTAAAAAAGATATAGTTTAAGTTAGAATTTAAACTATATCTTTTTTACATATGAGTAAAATCTATTCAAATTAAAAACTAAAGAGTTAGTAATTTTTAAATAATAAACTAGTAACAGTACCTCCTACAATTGCTGGAACGATAGATGAGTAAAGGCAAATTTTAAGACTTTCTGAGTTAATAGCGTTTTTAAAACTTAAGCTATATAAAAATACAAAAAGTATATATATTATTAAATAACCTTTGAATTTAATTATTTTTTTCATACATATTAATCTCCTCTCTCAAGAATACGATTTCCTGTATATTATAATTATAACGATATATGGTAAAAAAATCAAATTACATTATAAAAGATAGCTAAAAAAATCTAAAGTCTATTTATACCAAACTCGTCATCTTATTAAGATACTATGAAATAAGTAAGAGATATTTTAATCATTATAAAGTTGAATTATATGTATAACAATTATAAATGATTAGATTTATATAGAAGAATATATATGCAAATAAAAATATGGTATAATTTGTAAAAAAGGTAAAAGGAGTATAGTATGGATAATTTAAAGAAAGTCTTAAAAGAAGAAATACCTAAATTGAGAGAATTAGGTCATAGATTTACAAATAAAGAGATAACTTCAAATGAATTTAAAGCAACATCTGGCGGAATGGGTGTTTATGCTCAACTTGGAGGAGAAAAATTCATGATAAGGATGAGGATACCTTCAGGAGTTTTGAGTGTGAATAAATTTAAAACTTTATACGAATTAGCTAAAAAGCATAGCTTAGAAAAAGTACATTTAACTACAAGACAAGCAATACAACTACACGATATTTCAATAGATAGTGTATGTGACATAATGGAAGAAGCCTTAAAATATGACATATACACAAGAGGAGGAGGGGGAAATTTCCCGAGAAATGTTTCTTTATCTCCGTTAACGGGTGTAGATGTAGAAGAAGAGTTTGATGTGACAGAATATGCTATGGCTGTGAATGAATATTTTATGAATAAAATAACTACATATAAGTTACCAAGAAAATTAAAAGTATCATTCTCTAGTAGCAAAAAAGATTCAGGAAATGCTACAATAGCAGATTTAGGATTCTTAGCTACAAAACAAGATGAAAATGAATATTTCAAAGTTTATATAGGTGGAGGAATCGGTAAAAATCCATCTATAGCCGTTGAGTTTGATGAGCTAGTAGCAACTAAAGATGTATTGTATCATGTAGAAGCTATTACACGTTTATTTGTTGCTGAAGGAAACTATGAAAATAGAAACAAGGCTCGTATAAGATATATTGTAGAAAGAATGGGAGCAGATGAATTCTTAAAATGTTATAAAAAACATCTACAAGAAGTTAAGAATGAATTAGAATTAGATTTACAAGTCGAAACTACTGTATGCAATAAAGAAGGAATCATTATAAATGAAAAGCATGTAAGATTAGTAGGACAAAAACAAAAAGGATTATATTCTGTATATTTCCACCCAACTAATGGTCAGTTAAGCATGGAAGTGTATAAAGTTATATTAGATAAAATCGAGAATATGGAATCTATAGAAATTAGGTTGTCTATGGATGAAGGAATGTATATAAGAAACTTGAATGGAAATGAAGCTAAAGAAATTTTAGATTTAACTCAAGACCTTGGTGGGGAAACTAAATTAGAGCAAAGTGTTGCTTGTATAGGTGTACCAGTATGCCAAATAGGTATAGGAGAAAGCCAAAGTACGCTAAATGAAATACTAGATTTCTTTAAAGATAATAACTTCACAAAAGATATATTACCAAGTATAAGAATATCGGGGTGCCCTAATTCATGCGGAACACACCAATTAGGTAAGATTGGATTAGCAGGTAAAAAGAAAAAAATAGATGGAGTACTTAAAGATATATTTGAAGTATTTATAGGAGGAGAAAAAGGACTTAATAAAACAAAATTAGCACAATCAGTAGGAAGTGTTAAAAGAGATGATATACCTCAGTTCCTATATGACTTAGCAAAAACAATAGATGAATCAGGATTAACATACGATAGCTATATAGAAACTAAAAATGAGGAACTTAGAAGAATAATAGAAAAATACTTAGTTTAAAATCTAAGTATCTAATTTAAACAGGAGAAGAGCTAAATGCTCTTTTTTTGTTGTAGGGAAGCAACTAAGACGTTACAGAATAGATACAAATTAACAATGAATGTTAAAAAATGGTTAATAAATGATAATATATTAAATATAAAGCAATATAATTATTTAGAGAAAGAAAATATATGGAGGTATTAAATGAAACTAATATGGTTAGTTGTAGCTATAGTATTCGCGATAGCTGAGATTATGACTCCAACCTTAACATTGATATGGTTTAGTGTAGGTGCAGTAATATTAATATTTTTAAGTAGCTTTATAAAAAGTATATTAATACAGGTGATCTTATTTGCAATAATATCAACAACTTTACTAGTAGTAATTACAAAAAAGTTTGTAAAGGAAGATAAAAATTATAAATATGATACAAATCTACAAGCTATACTAAATAGAAAAGCTTTAGTAAGGCAGACAATACCACATAATAAAAGTGGATTAGTTGTCCTAGATGGAGAAGAATGGACAGCGATATCTATCGATGGTGAAGAGATAAAAAAAGATGAAATGGTAGAAATATTAAAAATTGAGGGAGTAAAGCTTATTGTAAAAAAAGTTAATAAGTAGGAGGGATAAAATATGATTACTTTAATAATTGCAATAGTAATAGTAGTAGCAATCGTAGCAATAGGATTATCTTGTGTGAGGGTAATAAAACAATCAAAAGTAGGGATTGTTATGAGGCTAGGTAAATTTCTTAGAGTTGCGGATACAGGAATTCACTTCTTAGTTCCTTTTATTGATCAAATGAGTTATGTAATTGATTTAAGAGAAAAAGTAGTAGATTTTCCACCGCAGCCAGTTATAACTAAAGATAATGTAACTATGCAAATAGATACTGTTGTTTATTATAAAATAACAGATCCAGTTAGATATACGTTTGAAATCGCAAATCCAATAACTGCAATTGAAAACTTAACAGCTACAACGCTTAGAAATATAATTGGAGAATTAGATTTAGATGAAACGCTAACATCTAGAGATATTATAAATACTAAGATGAGAGTTATATTAGATGAAGCTACAGACAAATGGGGAATAAAAGTAAATAGAGTAGAGTTAAAGAATATAATGCCACCTCATGATATTCAGGTAGCTATGGAAAAACAAATGAGAGCAGAAAGAGAAAGAAGAGAAGCAATACTACAAGCCGAAGGTAGCAAGTCTTCTTCGATACTTCAAGCAGAAGGAGAAAAGCAATCTGCAATATTAAGAGCTGAAGCTAAAAAAGAGGCTATGATAAGAGAAGCAGAAGGACAAAAAGAATCATCAATATTACACGCACAAGGAGAAGCAGAAGCTATTAGACAAATAGCAATAGCAAAAGCACAAGGTGAAGCTGAAGTAATTATGAAGGTTCAGGAAGCAACAGCAGAAGGATTAAGAAAAGTATTTGCAGCAATGAAAGAATCAGATGTAGATGATACAATGTTAGCGCTTAAATCAATAGAAGCATTAGAAAAAGTTGCAGATGGTAAAGCAACTAAGTTAGTATTGCCATCTGATACTGTAAACTTCCTGGGAACATTTAAAGGTATAAAAGAAGTTTTAAGTGATGAAAAATAAAAATATTTAAATACAATAAAAAGCCTATGTAGGCTTTTTATTTTTTTATAATAAATAAAATGATATGTATAAAAAAAATATATATACTGATTGTATAAAAATAAAATTAAAGAAGGAATTTAAGTAGAATAAGTAGAAATATAGAATATATATTAAAAAAAATAGTTTAAGCGTAAATTACTTTAAAAAACAATATAATCATAAAATGTATTTACAGTGATTAAAATGAAGAAAAAAAGAATAAAATGTAGAAAAATGGTAGTTTAAATGAAAAAAATGGCGAAAAACACAAGTAATTGTATAAATTTTACTAACGTTAATTTGATAAATGTTAGTGTTTTTATTATATAATTAATAACTGTACACAAAGAACAGCAAGGGGGGGATATTTTAAGAATGGCAAAGAAAAAAACAATAACTTATAGTGAAATAATTAGTAAAGAAAATATAGATAAATTCAAAAATGGCCAATCGTTTGACAGTTATAATTTTATGGGTAGTCATATATCGTCTCATAATAGACAAAAGGGAGTTTCATTTGTTGTTTGGGCACCTAATGCCAAATCGGTATATCTAGCTGGTAGTTTTAATAATTGGAATAAAGAGTCTCATCCTATGGAA
Source organism: Peptostreptococcaceae bacterium (assembly GCA_051654865.1). Classification (GTDB taxonomy): domain Bacteria; phylum Bacillota; class Clostridia; order Peptostreptococcales; family Peptostreptococcaceae; genus JBOFOR01. The sequence goes on along the minus strand of JBOFYV010000085.1, from coordinate 56,686 downwards.
AATATAGAAAATAGTGGTATTTGGGCGATATTCTTACCAAATATTACTCAAGGAGTAGAGTATAAATATAATATCGTAGGCTGTGATGGAGTGCATAGATTAAAATCTGATCCATACGCTGTATTTTCGGAAAAAAGACCAAATACCGCATCAATAGTACATACACATGATGATTACAAATGGAAAGATAGAAAATGGCAAAATAGAAGAGTAAAGAAGGTTTTTGATAATGAACCAATGAATATATATGAAGCTCACTTAAGTTCTTGGAAAAGAAAATGGGATGGTGAATTTTTTTCATATGAAGAATTATTTGAAATGATAGATTATGTAAAAGAAATGGGATATACGCACATTGAACTATTACCTGTGACAGAGCATCCATTAGACCAGTCTTGGGGGTACCAAACAATAGGTTATTATAGTGCGAGTAGTAGATATGGAGACCCAAAAGGATTAAAAGCATTTATTGATAAATGTCATCAAAATGAAATCGGAGTTATATTAGATTTTGCATATAGTCATTTTTGTAAAGATGATCATGGATTATACAAATTTGATGGTTCAGCTCAATTTGAATATTCAGATAGTTGGAAAGCAGAAAATATAGGATGGGGAACAGCCCACTTTGATTTAGGCAAGCCGGAAGTAAATAGTTTTTTATTATCTAATGTTCTATATTGGTTTAAAGAGTTTCATATAGATGGTATAAGAGTAGATGCTGTATCAAGTATGCTTTATCTTGATTATGATTCTGGAGAATGGAGACCAAACAAGTATGGAGGAAGAGAAAATTTAGAAGCTATAGATTTTATAAAAAGATTAAATGAGACTGCGTACGAGCACATAGAAAATCCGCTTATTATAGCTGAAGAATCAACAGCATGGCCGATGGTAACAGGACCTACATACAAAGGGGCTTTAGGGTTTACATATAAGTGGAATATGGGATGGATGAATGATACTTTGAAATATATGGAAATGGATCCTGTATATAGAAAACATCATCATGAATTGATTACATTCTCGTTTATGTATGCTTTTTCAGAAAACTTTATATTACCATTATCGCATGATGAAGTAGTACATGGAAAAAAATCATTATTAGATAAGATGCCAGGGGATCCATGGCAGAAGTTTGCAGGACTTAGAACACTGTATGCATACTATATGATTCACCCAGGTAAAAAATTATTGTTTATGGGATCAGAATTTGGTCAAGGATTAGAATGGAGATATGCATATGGCTTAGAGTGGGAATTACTTGAAAGAGAACCACACATAAAAATGCAAGAGTATGTAAAAGATTTAAACAACCTTTATAAAAATGAAAAAGCTATGCATGAAATAGATAATAGTTATGAAGGTTTTGATTTTATAGATGCAAATAATAAGGATCAAAGTGTAGTTGTGTTAATGAGAAAAGGCAAAAAGCCAAAAGATTTCGTTATAGCAATAATAAACTTTACTCCTGTTGTGCATTATGATTATAAGATAGGCGTTCCTTATTATGGAACTTATGAAGAAGTACTTAACACAGATTCTGAAAAATATTGGGGTTCAGGTCAAACAATGGAAGGCAATGAATTAGTTGCAGTTTGTGAAAAATGGCATAACAAAGATTATCACATTAAAGTAAAAGTTCCACCAATGGGTGTTACATTTATAAAGGGGAAAAATATAACACTTGATACTGTTGAAATAAATAAAGATGGTAAGGTTTTAATCGGTGGTAAAAATAAAAAAATAAAAACAGATAAAGCTATAATAAAAGAATTATAAAATTTATATATAAAATTCTATTTAATAAGGGGGATTTGTAGTGAAAAAAGACATGATAGCTATGATATTAGCAGGGGGACAAGGTTCGAGATTAGGTGTATTTACTAAAAGAATAGCAAAGCCAGCAGTTTCATTTGGAGGAAAATATAGAATAATAGATTTTGTATTAAGCAATTGTTCTAATTCAGGAATAGATACTGTAGGGGTTTTGACACAATATAGACCATTACTTTTAAACTCTCATATAGGTATGGGAAGCCATTGGGATTTAGATAGAATAAATGGTGGAGTATATGTATTACAACCATATATGAATGAAAAAGAAGGAAATTGGTATAAGGGAACAGCACATGCAATACATCAAAATATGGACTTTATAGACAATTATGATCCAGAGTATGTACTTATATTATCTGGAGACCACATATATAAAATGGACTATAGTAAAATGCTTTCTTACCATAAGGAAAAAGGAGCAAATGCAACTATAGCAGTAATAGAAGTTCCATGGGATGAGGCTTCTAGATTTGGAATAATGAATACAAATGAAGATGGAAGTATATATGAATTTGAAGAAAAACCAGAAGCTCCAAAGAGTAACCTAGCATCAATGGGAGTATATATATTTGATTGGAAGATGTTGAGACAATATTTTAAAGAATCAGAAATTACAAATGCAAACTATGAAGATTTTGGTAAAAACTTAATTCCTAAAATGTTAGAAGATAATAAGGAAATGTTTGCGTATCCATTCAAAGGATATTGGAGAGACGTAGGTACTATACAAAGTTTATGGGATGCAAATATGGATTTAATTAAAGCTCCAGAAGATGTAGATTTAAATGATTCTAGTTGGAGAATATATACAAATACAATGGCAATGCCACCTCAATATATAGGAGAAGGTGCAGAAATAAATAAATCATTAGTAGCTGATGGATGTAAAATTTTAGGTAAACTAGAGCAATCAGTATTATCTCATGGTGTTACAGTTGGGAAAAATAGTATAGTAAAAGATTCTGTAATAATGCCTAATGTGAAAATAGGGGATAACGTAATAATAGAGAAAGCAATGATAGGAGAAGGCGCTACAATAGAAGATAATTCTTGTATAAAAAATGATATAGATGAAATAAACGTAGTTTCTGAATATGAAGTTGTAAAACCTGAAGCTGTATTACAAGGGGGATGTTAATTATGAGAAATGAATGTATGGGATTAATAAACTTAGATGATAGAAAAAATTCAAATATAAATCAAATTACATATGCAAGACCAGTAGCATCTACACCAGTTGGTGGAAGATACAGAGTAATAGATTTTGTTCTTTCTAATATGGTAAACTCAGGTTTCACTAATGTAGGAATATTTGCTAGAGAAAAATACAGATCATTAACAGACCATGTTGGTGGAGGAAAAGATTGGGACTTAAGTAGAAAAAAAGGTGGACTATTTGTATTTAGTCCAGAAAATACAAAAAACAAAAACGTTTATTCAAATAAAAAAGGCGATATTTATAACATATTAGCAAATATAGACTATATAGAAAGAAGTGATGAAGAATACATATTAATAGCACCAAGCTATATGGTATGTAATATAGACTATAAAAAAGCATTAGAGCATCATAAAAAATCAGGAAATGATATAACTATAATATATAAAAATGTAACTAATGCACATGAAGATTTTGAAGGAAATTCAACATTAGATATAAATGAGAAGCATAGAGTAATAAATGTGGGTAGTAATATAGGTGCATTTAGTAATGTAAATATATCTATGGAAACATACATTATGAAGCGTCAAGATTTAATAGAACATATATATAGTTTAGTAAGTAGAGGGAATTGTTCTTATCTACAAGACTTTATATGTGAAGCAGTAAATAAATTAAATGTAGGAGCATATGAGCATAAAGGATATTTAAAGTGCATAAACTCAGTTAAATCTTATTTTGAAATAAATAAAGAGTTATTAAATTATGATGTTGCTGAAGAGTTACTTTACTCAGAGAGAAAAATATTTACAAAAGAAAAGAATCAATCTCCAACAATTTATGCAGATAGTGCAGAAGTTGAAAATTCTTTTGTTGCAAGTGGATGTGTAATAGAAGGAACTGTTAAGAATAGTATATTATTTAGAAAAGTACATGTAAAAGAAGGTGCAGTTATAGAAAATGCAATAATAATGCAAAATTGTACTATAGATAACGATGTTAAACTAAATAATGTAATATGTGATAAGAATGTAAATATAGGGGATGGAAAAGAATTGAAGGGTGATGAAAATTATCCTGTAATAATAGAAAAAAATGCAAGTATATAATTAAAATGAAGGGGGAGGTTATCAGTGAAAGTTCTTTATGTAACATCTGAGTGCTGGCCATTTGCTAAAACAGGTGGCCTAGGAGATGTAGCTTATGCATTACCAAAAGCACTAAAAAAAGAAGGTGTTGATGTTAGAGTAATACTACCAAAATATTCTACAATACCGAATTATTTAAAATCTCAGCTTAAAGAAGTAGCTGTGTTTAGTGTAAATGTAGGATGGAGAAATCAGTATTGTGGTCTTTTAGAAATGGAATTAAATGGAGTTAAATTCTATTTTATAGACAATGAATACTACTTCAAGAGAGAAGGAGAAGGTGCATACCTATATGGATATGGAGATGATGCAGAAAGATACACATTCTTTAGTAATGCAGTATTAGAAGCTATGGCAATACTTAATTTCTATCCAGATGTTGTAAATATGAATGATTGGCATACAGGAATGATTCCTCTTCTACTAAAAGAAAAGTATAGTGGCCTTGAAAAGTATAGAAACATAAAAACTATGTATACAATACATAATCTACAGTATCAAGGAGTATTTAATAAAGATGTTTTAGGTGATGTATTAGACCTTCCATATCATCACTTACATAATGGTGATGTTGAATATTATGGAGGAGTTAGTTTTATGAAATCAGGAATAGTATTCAGTGATAAGGTAACGACTGTAAGTCCAACTTATACATCTGAAATACAAACTGAGTTTTATGGAGAAGGATTAGATGGTCTTCTAAAATCTAAATCGTATAAATTACAAGGAATTCTAAATGGTATAGATTATGACTTAAACGATCCTAAAACAGATAAAGATATATTTGTTAATTATGATATAAAGAGTATAGATAAAAAAGTAGAAAATAAGCTACGTTTACAGGAAGTGTTAGGATTAGAAAAGAATCCTGATATACCGCTAATAGGTATAGTATCAAGATTAGTGTCACAAAAAGGGTTTGATTTAATATCATATATTATGCCAGAAATAGTTAGAGAGAATGTACAAATCGTAGTTCTGGGTACTGGTGAACACCAATATCAGTCTATGTTTAATTATTATGATTCGCACTATCCAGAAAAAGTTTCAGCTAGAATAACTTTTGATAGTGCACTAGCACAACAAATATATGCTGCAAGTGATATATTCTTAATGCCTTCATTATTTGAACCATGCGGTATAGGTCAAATGTTGGCTATGAGATATGGTACTCTTCCGATAGTTAGAGAAACTGGAGGATTAAAAGATACAGTAACCCCTTATAACAAGTATACAGGAGAAGGTAATGGGTTTAGTTTCACAAACTATAATGCACATGAAATGTTATACTGCATAAAAGATGCAGTAGAGCTTTACAAAGATAAAAAAGCATGGCGTAAGTTAATGATAAATGCAATGGATACAGATAGTAGTTGGAAAAAGTCAGCTAAAGCTTATATAGCTGCATATAATGAGATGCTAGATTAAAGGAGTGATTTATATTGGTCACATTTAGTAAGAAAAAATTCAAGCAAAATTTTGAGACTAAAATGTATAGCTTATATGCTCAATCCATAAAGGAAGCTACAAATGAACAGTTATTAAATGTTCTAAGTTGTGTAATTAAGGATATGATAGCTAAGGAATGGGTAGAAACTAAAATAAGTGTAGAAAAAGAAATTTATTACTTTAGCGTAGAATTCTTATTAGGACGACAATTAAAATCTAATTTGCTAAATTTAGGAATTGAAGAGAGCATAAAGCAAGGTCTAGATGAATTAGGAATTTCCCTAGATGATTTAGTTGATGCGGAAGCTGACCCTGCACTAGGTAATGGTGGATTAGGAAGATTAGCTGCTTGTTTCTTGGATTCAATGGCATCTTTAAATATGAATGGTCATGGATATGGAATTAGATATAAATACGGATTATTTGAACAAAAATTTGTTAACGGTTATCAGGTCGAGGTACCTGATAACTGGTTAACTCAAGGTAATTACGTATGGGAAACAGTTAGACCTAATAAAGCAATTTTAGTTAAATTTGAAGGTAATGTACAATTAGTTAATGATAATGGTAAATTTAAGGTTACTCATAAAAATTATATACCTGTAATGGCAATGCCTTATGATATACCAATTATAGGATATAGAAATTGTTGCATAAACACACTTAGATTGTTTAAGAGTGAAATAATAAGTAGAGATTTTGGACCTTTAACATCAAATGCTATGAACCTTTCAGGTAGTTATGATGATGCGTTAATGTATAAATATTATACAGAAGAAATATCACAAGTTTTATACCCAAATGATTCAAATTATGCAGGTAGATTACTAAGATTAAAGCAAGAGTACTTCTTTGTAAGTGCAGGAATACAGGACATAATCAGAAAGTATAAGAAAAATAAATTAAGTATAAACAGACTTCATGAGAAAGTTGCTATTCATATAAATGACACACATCCAACATTATGTATTCCAGAGCTAATGAGAATTCTACTTGATGAAGAAGGATTATCATGGGATGAGGCTTGGAATATAACAAAACATACTATATCTTATACAAATCATACAATAATGACAGAGGCTATGGAAAAGTGGCCAATAGAAATGATCAAAAAACTACTTCCTAGAATATACATGATAATAGAAGAAATAAATAGAAGATATGAGCAAGAGCTTATTGAAGAAGGATATGATAGAGACAGAATAAATAGAATGATAATACTTTACAACAATGAAGCTAAAATGGCAAACTTATCAATAGTGGGAAGTCATAGTGTGAATGGTGTAGCTCAACTTCACACAGACATACTTAAAAGAGAAGTTTTAAATGATTTCTATGAACGTGAACCAGAAAAGTTTAACAATAAAACTAATGGAATAGCACATAGAAGATGGTTAATAAGTGCAAATCCAGAATTGAGTCAATTATTAACAGACCAACTAGGTTCAGAATGGAAAAGTGATCAATCTAAAATTGCAGAGTTAGAAAAATACAAAGATGATAAAGAAGTATTAGAAGCGCTAGCAAAGATAAAATATAATAATAAAGTAAAATTTGCAGAGTTTATAAAACAAAAATATAACATAGAAATCGATCCGAATTCTATATATGATGTTCAAATAAAAAGATTGCATGCATATAAGAGACAATTATTAAATGCATTCCATATTTTAAACTTATATCATGAATTATTAGATAATCCAAATTTAGATATTGTACCAAGAACGTTCATATTTGCAGCTAAAGCAGCACCTGGATATTATTTAGCAAAATGCATAATTAAGTTTATAAATTCTTTAGCAGAAAAAATAAATAATGATGAAAGAATAAAGAATAAGATAAAAGTAGTATTTATTGAAAACTATGGAGTATCTTTAGCAGAGCTTATTATACCAGCAGCGGATGTAAGTGAGCAAATATCAACTACAACAAAAGAAGCATCTGGAACTGGTAATATGAAGCTTATGATGAATGGTGCTATAACAATAGGAACGCTTGATGGAGCTAATGTAGAAATACATGAGCAAGTAGGAGATGACAATATTATTATATTTGGTCTTACTGCAAATCAAGTATTAAACTATAACAAATATGGTGGTTATTCTGCATTAGATTTATATAACTCTCATCCTAAAATAAAGAGAGTAGTAGATGACTTAATAAATGGATTCATACCTAATATGGATAAAGAGGGTAGAGAAATATATAATTCACTTATAACATATAATGATGAATATTTTGTATTAAGAGATTTACAAAACTATGTAGATGGTCAGCGTAAAATAAACAAGTTATATAAAGATAAATCAAAATGGAATGAGATGGCGTTAATAAATATAGCTAGATCAGGTATATTCACTTCAGACAGAACTATAAGTGAATATGGAAAAGATATTTGGTTTAAAGGGTGTGATTAAGATGGGGAAAGTAATCAAATATAACTCTTGGAAAGATAAGGCTCCTTTTGGAGCCGTAAGAGTTAATCAAGAAGTATGTATATCAACAAGAGTAGAGGACATACATAATGTAATAGCATTAAGAGTTGTTTTATTTAAAGAAGACAATGAGATTGGTAGATTTGAATTAGATAGAGAAGAAAATAATTATTACAGTGTTCAAATCAATGAATTAAAAGATGTTGGATTGTATTACTATTATTTTGAAGTAGAAGTTGAAATCGATGGACAAAGAAAAACTTTATACTATGGAAAAGATGCAGAAAATGGAAATGTAGTAGAATATAAATATGAAGATATAATTAAATACCAAATTACAGTATATAAAGACTTCAAAGTACCAGAATGGTATAAAGAAGGTGTGATGTATCAAATATTCGTAGATCGATTCAATAATGGTAATAGAAATAAAAAACCAAACAATCCAAAAGAAAATAGTTTTATATATGCAAACTGGACTGATACTCCAATGTATATAAAGGATAAAAATGAACATGTTGTTAGATGGGATTTCCATGGCGGTAATCTTAAAGGAATCATAGAAAAATTAGCTTATTTAAAGAAAATGGGTGTGAGTATAATCTACTTAAGTCCAATATTTGAAGCATGTAGTAATCATAAGTATAACACTGGAGATTATGAAAAGATTGATCCTATGTTTGGAGATGAAGAAATCTTTTCAGAGCTGATAGAAAAAGCGGCTCAAAGAGGTATAAGTATTATACTAGATGGAGTATTTAGCCATACAGGTGCAGATAGTAAGTACTTCAATAAGTTTGGAAATTATGATTCTATAGGTGCTTACCAATCAGCTAATTCAGAGTATAGTTCATGGTATAGCTTTAATAACTATCCAAATGATTATAAATGTTGGTGGGGAGTTGACGATTTACCGAACGTAAATGAATTATCACCAACTTATATGGATTACATAATAAGAGATAAAAATAGCGTTATAAATAAATGGACAAGTATGGGTATAAAAGGTTGGAGACTAGATGTAGCAGACGAGTTACCAACTCAATTTATTAGAGAGCTAAAAAATGAGTTAACTACAAACCATAAAGATACAGTTTTAATAGGTGAGGTTTGGGAAGATGCATCTAATAAGAAAAGCTATGGAGAAACAAGAAGTTATCTTCTTGGAAGTGAACTTGATTCTGTAATGGGATATCCATTTAGAGAAAATATAATAAACTTCTTACAAGAAAAAATAACATCAAATGAACTAAACAACAAGTTTATGACAATAAAAGAGAATTATCCAAAAGAATCATTTAAGTCAAATTTAAATTTAATAGGTTCTCATGATGTTCCAAGAATAAAAACTGAACTAAATGAAGATATAGAGAAAGTTAAATTAGCAGTAGCTATTCAATCTACATTTGAAGGTATACCATATATCTATTATGGAGATGAAGCAGGTCTTTGCGGAGGTTCTGATCCAGATAATAGAAGAACGTATCCTTGGAAAAATGAAGATGAAGATATGATAGAATTCTATAAAGAAGCTATAAGTAACAGGAAAAAATATACGACACTAATATATGGAGAAACTGAATTTATTAATACTAATGATGATGATGTATTCTCGTACTTAAGATATACGGATACTGATAAGATATTAGTTTTAATCAATAGAAGTGAAAAAAGTGTTAATGTAAATCTAAATATGCAAGGAGATACATTAGAGGAAATAGACATAAAATATAGCGCTAAAAAATACTTAGAAAGGTTTGATAAAGAAGGAGATGACTTCGATATTACCTTAAAACCTAAGTCTTGTAGAGTATTTAATGTATTAAATCTAGAACAATAATAGTAAGGAGTTATCTATGTTAATAGATAGCTCCTTTTATAATTAAAAATATAAATAAGATAAATATATAGGTATAAAGGAACAAATGTTTGTCTATAATTCAACTAAAGAATTAATAATGAGGAGACAAATGGTATGAATAATGTAAATTTAGTAGGAAGATTAACTAAAGATCCTGAATTGAAGTTTGTTGGAGACTTACAAACTCCAGTTGTAGATATTACTATAGCAGTAGATAGAAAAAATAAGAATCAAGAAAATAATGTTGATTTTATTCCAATACAAATATGGAACAAACAAGCTGAAAATTGTGATAAATACTTATGCAAAGGTGATTTAGTAGGTATAACTGGAGAAATTAGAATAGATAAATATAAAAATAAAGAGGGGGAAAGTAGATATATAACTAAAGTAAAAGCAAGCACTATTAAATTTTTAAGTTCTAAGAAAAAAGAAGCATCAACTGATAAATATTATAGCTCAGAAAATATATTTGATAAAACTAAAGATGAAGATATGGATAAAATTGAATTACCATTTTAAATTAACGTAAATAAAGAGTTAGATTATTAAAATAAATCTAACTCTTTATTTAGAATATACCAAAAATATGAAAAAGATTTGATTTTAACGAATTTTTAATAAAACGAATTAAATAAAGATGCTGTTATGGAAAAAATACTTATAAAATTAAGCTAAAAATAAAAATGCTTAATAAAATAAGAAAACTTAGACTAAGAGTATATGTAAACTTTATTTTTTAATGTACATAATGAAAAAATAGTGTATAATTAACTTATAAGAATAATAAAAGTTCGAAATAGGGAGAATTATAATGAAAAAACTTACATTGACTAGCAAGATTTTAATAGGATTATTTTTAGGTTTTATATTTGGCTTAGCTTTAAAGGAAGTACCGAGTGGCTACATAAAAGATAGCTTAATATTAGGGGGAATATTAAAAATAGCAGGTAATGGATTTACATCGGCTATAAAAATGATGGTTGTGCCATTGGTATTTGTTTCATTAATATGTGGAGCTGCATCTATGGGAGATACAAAAAAACTTGGAAGAATAGGTGGAAAAACAATGTTATTCTACTTAGGAACAACAGCTGTTGCAATAGTTATCTCATTAATACTAGGGTCAGTATTAAAGCCAGGAGTTGGTCTTGATATGAGCAGTATGGCAACAGGAGAAGTTACGATTGGAGAATCTAAAACATTAGTAGATATAATATTAAATATAATACCAAGTAATCCAATTCAAGCTTTGGCAAATGGTGAGATGCTTCAAGTAATATTCTTTGCTATATTAATTGGTGTGGCTATCAATATGGTAGGTAAAAAAGGTGAAGCAGTAAAAGCTATATTTGAGAGTGCAAATGAAATATGTATGAAGATGGTAAATATAATTATGTTATTTGCACCATACGGGGTATTTTCATTAGTATCAACGACATTTGCAACAGTTGGAACAGATGCTATATTTGCTTTAATGAAGTATGTATTAATCGTATTGTTAGGATTGTTAATACATGTAACTGTAGTGTATAGTAGTTTGTTCAAACTATTAACAAAACAAAAAATAAAACCATTTTTAAATAAATTTACAAAAGTTGCAGCAGTTACATTCTCTACAGCGTCAAGTAATGCTTCAGTACCAGTGAGTTTAGAAATAATGGAAGAATTAGGTGTAGGTAAATCGACAAGATCATTTACAATACCGATGGGAGCGACTATAAATATGGATGGAACTGCAATAATGCAAGGGATAGCAGCTTTATTTATAGCACAAATATATGGAATTGAATTAGGAATAGAATCAATGGCAACAATAGTACTAACAGCTACATTAGCATCAATTGGTACAGCGGGAGTACCTGGAGTTGGTATGATAATGTTATCTATGGTACTACAGTCTGTAGGGCTTCCATTAGAGGGAATAGGATTGATAATGGGAGTTGAAAGAATAATAGATATGTTTAGAACAACAGTTAACGTTATGGGGGATAATATTTGTACGTTAATAATAGCTAATAGTGAAAAAGATTTAGAATTAGAGCTATATAATAAAGAAATAAACAAACAAATAGCGTAATTGTATAGGTAAACTATACTTACGTGTCAAATATATGGAGGTTAAATAATGAAATTAAAATTATTTAAAGAAGATTTTGCCGTTTGCAGGTTAAATGAGAATTACAAGACACCAATATGTGTAGACACGAAGAGTTTTTATTATATAACAAAGATAAAAGACGAATTAAGTATAGTATGCAAAGATGAAAATATACCTATAGAGATAAGCACTGATAAGGATTGGAGGCTAATTGAAGTTTTAGAGCCAATAAATATTTACTTAGTAGGATTTGTATCTAAAATTTATAAAGTATTGAATGAGGCTAAAGTGAATATGGTCGATATATCTACGAATTACAACAATTATATTTTGGTAAAAAATAGAGATATTATAAATGTATGTAATATACTAAAATACAATGGATATGAAATAGTTTAGAGTTAGAAAAAGATTTATCTAATTATCTTAGATAAATCTTTTTTTATGTACAATAATTACTAAAAATTATTGAACAAGCATATAAATAATTAGAGTTAATTAATTATTCTAGAGGTGATTAAATGGGAAAGGGGAGTAATATAAAAGAAATTGTGACTTTTGCAGGAACGTATATTTCTGTGTGTATAGGATCTGGATTTGCAACAGGTCAAGAGATTATGCAGTTTTTTTCAGCTCATGGTCTAATAAGTATAATATCTAGTATTATATGTATGGTAATTATGAGTTATTGTGGGGCAAGCCTATTAGCAATTGGAAAAAGTCAAAGATTAAGAAGTAGTAGTGATGTATTTACATATTTATGTGGTAATTTGATAGGTGGATTTTTTAAAATATTTATGCCTATTTTTTTCTTTTGTAGTTTCGTTGTAATGATATCTGGAGCAGGAGCATCTATGAATCAGTATTATGGTATAGATAGAAACTTGGGTTCATTAATACTAGTTGTATTAGCACTAGTTTCTGTTTTACTAGGAATAAATAAAGTAATAGATATTCTTGGGAATATAGGTCCTATGATTGCAATAGTTGCAATTGGTGTTGGTATAGTAACTATATCTAGGAACTATGATACATTATTAAACTCAAGTGAAATAATAAGCGAGTTAAATCTAACTAAAGCAGTAAATAGCTGGTGGTCAACGGGAATTATATATTGTGGGCTAAATCTAGTTATAGCAACACCATTTTTAGTGGGTGTAGGTGCAACATCGCACAACCGTAAAAACTGTATAAAGGGTGGTGTATTAGGTGCTATCATATTTATGCTAGCAGCATTAAGTTTGAATTTAGGTATAATAGCAGATATACAAAATGTATATATAAAGGAAATTCCAACACTATATATGGCGGATAAAATTGGACCGATAGTAGGTATTATGTTCTCCTTAATGTTAATTGCCGGAATATATACAACTGCAGTTCCTTTATTATGGAGTGTATGCAATAGTTTTGCAGAGGAAAAGAGTAAAAAATTTATAATCATAGCATTTGTATGTTCAGTATTAGGATTTATAGGAGGAAGACTTCCATTTTCTATGTTAGTTAATTATATTTATCCATTATCAGGGGTATTTGGTGTTATAATAATTTGTTCTATATTTATGAAGAATATTATAAAAAGTAAATAGATTACATAAATAAGGAAGATACATAATATAACTTGTATCTTCTTTTTATTTATACAATAATATATTTTGAAAATTCAAAAAATAAATAGAGATTAAATAATAACAGTGTTATAATTTTAATAAAACTTAAAGGGGAGAGTGGAGATTATGGGGATGTATAGTTTTAAATATGGTAAAGAAAAACTATCAGTAGAGATTGAAGATAGTAGTGTAATACATACTCTATTACCGAAGGATACAGAAATAATAAATGATATTAAATCACAAGTTATCAAGGTTTTAGATAACCCCGTCGGAACAAAACCGTTAAAAGAAATTATAAGCACTGGTGAAAGGGTGGCGATCGTTGTTAGTGATATTACGAGACTATGGATAAAGACAAATGAATTTCTTATTCATATAGTTAACTATTTATCTAAATTAGGTATAGAAGATAATGATATGTTTGTTGTAATAGCACTTGGTGGACATAGAAAATGTACAGAAAATGAAATGATATCAATAGTAGGTAAAGAGGTATATAAGAGACTAAATGTGTATAATCATGAGTGTGAAGATATGGATGAATTAGTTTATATGGGAGAATCAAGTAGAAAAACACCAATATATTTGAATAAAAGAGTACATGAAGCCAATAGAGTTATACTTACAGGAGGGATTGTATTTCATCTATTTGCAGGTTTTGGTGGAGGAGCAAAAGCAGTATTACCAGGAGTTGTTGGTTTGAAAACTATTCAAGCTAATCATAGACTATGCTTTAATGACGGTATATCTGGTGGTATGAATATGGATGTAGGGTCTAATTTAGTTGAAGGAAATCCTGTAAGAGAAGATATGAATGAGGTTTGTAAAATTGTAAATCCAGATTTTTTATTTAATGTTTCATTAGATATTGAAGGTAACTTTATGAAGTTTGTAGGAGGGCATTTCGAAAAAGCATGGCTAGAAGGATGCAAATCAATAAGAAACTTATATGGAGTTCCTATACAAAGTGAAGCTGATATAATAATAGCGTCAGCAGGAGGATATCCAAAGGATATAAATTTATATCAAACAATAAAAACTGTTGAAAATGCAATATATGGAGGTAAAGAAGGAAGTACATTAGTATTATTAAGTGAGTGTATAGAGGGATTAGGTGCTGATGAATTTGCAGGGTGGTTTAAGTATAAAACACTAGAAGAAATGGAAGTTGCACTAAAACAAAACTTTACAGTACCTGGATTTATAGCTTATAAACTTGCATTTACATCAGTTCATAGAAATGTAATACTTATATCTTCCTTAGATGATGAATTAGTAAAAGGATTTAATATGATACCATGCCACGATTTAAATGAAGCTATTAATATGGCATATGATTTATGCAGATGTGATAAACCTAAAATAACGTTAATGCCATACGGAGGAAATACGCTTCCGATTTCAATGTAAAATATTATAGAATCTATGCAACTTAAAGTTATATATGTATATAGCTTTAAGTTGTTTTTGTATCTAATAAATTTTAATGATAAGCTAAGGCTTTAATTTATAAGTGGATATACTATAAAATATATAGAATCTATGATAATATATTTACAGAAATCAACTAAGGAGATAGAATATGAAAAAACAAATAGAAATAGATTATTCATTTGGATATGTATATGATAAAAGTAAATTAATAGTGATGTACCCTATTGGAACAAATGTAATGGATAGAGACGAATATGAGATGGAAGTAGAAGTAGCATTTTTAGAGGATGGAATAGAAGTAGCATTTGAGGAAAGTGATATACAAGAAGCTAATACAACTATGAAACCTTTAGAAATGTTTTTAATGAAACCAAGCAAAATTATACCTTTTGTTACATCAATAAAAGATGAATCAACTAAAGAAGTGTTAACAAAGTTAATGAATGAGTTTGATGAAGAATATGAATTAAAGTTAAGTTACCTTAAAAAAGGATATATTATAAAAGATGTATATGAAGTATTCCAAAATGTAGCTACTTATATTCCAAAGGAAAATATAGAAACATTAAACATACTAAAAATAGAAAAAGAAAAGTTTGATATGAATGGCTTTGTAGCTACAGTTAAAGAAAATTTGGATGAAGCAGTAGATACGAGAGTAGTACCTGTAGATATGGAAAAAAGCAGCCTTACAGATAGGTTATTTGTAAAGTCTGATGGAAAAGAGTCAAGTAGTAAATATGTAGTATTTGCAACTGATATAAATACATACTCTGAAGGTATATTGTGTGCTAATAAAGAGATTGTTAAGGATATGAGTTTAGATATGGGAGATTTAGAAATATCTAACACAAGAGATGTGGGATATTTAATTGATGAAAATAATGGTTACATAACATTTAAAATAGCAAACTACAATAGCCAAACTCCAAACAACCGTCAAATAGCACAAATAGTTGATTATAGCGGAATATTTAAACCAATGATGATAAACTTTGTTAATCAATTTGTAAAATAGTACAAAATAAAAGCTCTCAATTTGAGAGCTTATTTTGTATTATCTAGTTCCGTGTATTAATAATAAATATGCACTTCCTCCAGCATATGTGTTGTCTCCATCTATTCTTGCAATTTTATCATTTCCTTTATAGACAATGCCATTTTCATCAACTTTACCGATAGGACGATTGTGTAAAGGATCATTGTGTATAATTCCGTCTTTATCAATTCTGCCAATAGGATAATTTCTGTTATTATATACTATATTATTTTCGTCAACTTTACCAACAGGACAATTGTGATATACATGATTGTGAACCACACTATCAGAATCTAATCTAGCAACACTTCTAACATTATAAGGGAATTTAACCATTTCTATCATTTTACAGCACCCACCTTTTAAAAAATTTATTATGAGTATTTATTTCTATATTTTGAAAACGTAATCCTTGTTAAAAATTCAAAAATACATTATACACAACAAGAATACAAGATTCAGGATTCAGAAAAATAAATACAGTATTATTTAAAAAAGTTAAGTATAATTAAAATTAAATTTAAAATATAAATAGAAAAACGTTGACAACTTTCTTAAAAAATGTAATAATTTAAAACAGAAATTAAAATATTACTTTAAATTAGTACAGAGAGACTAAAAAGATATAAAATGGTTAAATTAATATAAACAGACTAGCTATCCTTTTATCTCTTTAGATAAAAGGATTTTTTTTAAAGTAATAGACAGGAGGGTATGATATGAAATTTAAAAAAATGGTAGCATTAGCAACGGCTACAGTAGTATCGGCATCATTATTAGTAGGATGCTCAAACAAAGGCGAAACTAAAACTGAGGGAGAGAAAAAAGAACAGATAACAATAGCTATGATAACAGATGTAGCAGGAGTTAACGACCAAAGTTTCAACCAAAGTGCATGGGAAGGTCTTCAAAAAGCTGAAAAGGAACTAGGAGTAAAAGTTAAGTACTTAGAATCAAAGCAAGATTCAGATTATGCTACTAACATAGAAACATTAGTTGATGAAGAAGTTGACTTAATATTAGGAGTAGGTATGAAATTAGCACCAGCTATAGAAGAAGGTGCTAAGCAATATCCAGAACAAAACTTTGTTTTAGTTGATGAAACTTATCCAACAGTTCCAGAAAATATAAAAGCAATACAATTCAATGCTCAAGAATCTGCTTACTTAGCTGGTTTAGTGGCAGGAAAAATGACTAAAACTAACAATGTAGGATTCATAGGTGGTATGGAGTTACCAGTTATAGATACATTTAAATACGGATATATGGCAGGAGTAAAAGCGGCTAACCCAGAAGCTGAAGTTCAGTCTCAATATGCAAACTCATTTACAGATCAAGCTAAAGGAAAAGCTATAGCTAATCAAATGTACTCTAAAAATGCTGATGTTATATTTACATGTGGTGGAGATGTTGGTACAGGAGCAATAGAATCAGCTAAAGAACTTAATAAATATGCAATTGGTGTAGATAGAGATCAAAGTGATTTAGCACCAGAAAATGTATTAACTTCAGCTATAAAGAGAGTTGACGTAGGAGTATTTGAAACAGTTAAAGAATATGTAGAAGGAAACTTTGCAGGAGGAACTACAGTAGTATACGGATTAGATCAAAATGCTGTTGGTATACCAGATACTACTAAGAACTTAGTGCCACAAGAGATATTAGATCTTGTAACTGAGCAAACAGCAAAGTTAAAGAGTGGAGAAATCAAAGTTCCTAAGAATGAAAAAGAATACAATGCTATGGTAAAATAGTATCCAAAAGAAGTAGATTAACCTATCTACTTCTTTTTTTGTGTATAGAAAATTAAATTTTGTACTAAAAAAAGAATTAATATCTAGGAATATAGGAAAAATAAAACTAATTATAACTTAAGAGTTCGTTAAGTAAATTCAAAAGAATTTTAATATAGTGTTATGTTGTGTAAAGAATGAGAGGTAAATAAATATGGATAATGAAGTTATAAAAGTGATTCCATTGGGTGGATTGGGTGAAATAGGGAAAAATATAACAGCGATAGAATATCAAGATGAAATTATAGTTATAGATTGTGGAATATCTTTTCCTGATGAAGATATGTATGGAATTGATTTGGTTATTCCAGATATAAAGTATTTATTAGAAAACAAAGAAAAGGTAAAGGGATTGTTTTTAACTCATGGTCATGAAGATCATATTGGAGCTATACCATATATACTAAAACAATTAAATATGCCTGTATATGGTACTAAGTTAACTTTAGGTTTAGTAGAAAATAAGCTAGAAGAACATGGAATTGCATCTAAAACAAAACTTGTACCAGTTAGAACAGGTAGTTCTATAAAATTAGAAAATTTAAAAGTAGAATTTATTAGGGTAACTCATAGTATAGCAGAGTCCTGTGCACTAGCTATACATACTCCAATAGGAGTGATACTACATACAGGAGACTTTAAAATAGATTACACACCAATAGATGGTAAGGTAACCGATTTAAGGAGGATATCTGCTCTTGGGAAAAAAGGAGTATTGCTACTAATGGCAGATAGTACTAATGTAGAAAGGCAAGGACATTCACTTTCAGAAAAAACAATAGGTGAAACCTTAACTAGAATATTTGCAGGGGCTAAAGGCAGGGTTATTGTTGCAACCTTTGCATCTAATATTCATAGGATGCAACAAATTGCAAATGCATCTTTGAAGTATGATCGAAAAATAGTTTTTAGTGGAAGAAGCATGGTAAATATATCTGAAGTTGCAATGAAGTTGGGATATTTACATATACCAAAAGAATCTATTATAGATGTAGAGCAAATAGGCCAGTATTCTAGTGATAAAGTAACAATAATAACTACAGGAAGCCAAGGTGAGCCTATGGCGGGTTTGTCTAGGATAGCATATGGATCTCATAGAAATGTTTTTATTGAACCAGATGACTTGTTTATAATATCAGCATCTCCTATACCAGGTAATGACAAATTAGTATCTAAGGTTATAAACCAATTATTTAGAAAAGGTGTAGAAGTAATATATGAAGATTTAGAAGAAATTCATGTATCAGGTCATGCATACCAAGAAGAGTTAAAGTTAATTCATACTCTAGTAAAACCAAAATATTTTATGCCTGTTCATGGAGAATATAGACACCTAAAGCATCATACTGATTTAGCTATTAAATTAGGAATGGATAAATCAAATGTATTTACATTAGAAACAGGCCAAGTACTAGAACTATCTAAAGAAGTAGTAAATACATCAAAAAGAGTGCACACTGGTGTAATATATGTAGATGGAATTGGAGTTGGAGATGTAGGAAATATTGTATTAAGGGATAGAAGAGATTTAGCTAGAGATGGTATGGTTACTATTGTTGTAGCAATAAATAAGGAGACGTATAGTATAGTATCTGGGCCAGATGTAATAACAAGAGGGTTTATATATGCAAGAGAATCTGAAGATTTAATAAATAAAATAAAAGAAGTTGCCAAGGATGAACTTGAAAATTGTTTAGTTAACAATATTTTAGAATGGCAGGTATTGAAATCTAATACCAAAAAATCAGTAGAGAACTTGTTATACAACAAAACAAAACGAAGACCAAGTGTATTCACTATAATTATGGAAGTTTAATAAAATAGTATGTTTTATTATAACAATAATTATCTTATTAAGATTAAATATTGCAATGTACTTTAAGTTAAAAAGGATTAACCATAGTAGTTTTAATAAAATCTGTAGATTAATAATGAAATTTGAAAAATAAAAATTATGCCCAAATGACTAGTATATTCATAATATAAGGTAAGAGTAAAAACTCTATTAATTAAGAAACAGGGGGGCAATTAAGATGTTAGACAGATTATTTGGTGGATGTGAAGATGGATTTGGTGGAGGTATATGGATAATAGTATTATTCTTCTTATTCTTAGCATTCCAAGACTGTTGGGTAGATATGGACATATGTGCTTGGATACCTTTCTTAATATTATTATTAATAGTTTGCTCATGCGGAGATATGTTTGACGGCTGTGGATGCTAATTATTAAAAAAGGACCTGTAATTATATAAAATATGATTACAGGTCTTTTATTTTGCACAAAATATCATATACATAACTATAAAAAATATTCAATTAATGCAAGTAAGTTATAAATCAAATAAAAACAATTAGAAATAAAAATAAAAATATTATTGAAAAAAATGTAACTTGTATGTATAATGTAAACTTAAAGTGAAAAAATAGTGTTTTAGATAACATAAATAAAGGGTGGCGACCAGACGTTATTTTAGTTATTTGTATACAATTAAAATTCACTTTAAACAAATATAAATAAATATAAATATACGGTTATCAAGAAAAAATTAAATAATTTAGTGAGGTGCAGATATGAAGATAGGATTTGATCACAAAAAATACTTGGAAGAGCAATCAAAGTATATACTAGAGAGAGTAAATAACTTTGATAAGCTTTATTTAGAATTTGGTGGAAAGTTAATCGGAGATTTACACGCAAAAAGAGTTCTACCAGGATTTGATGAAAATGCAAAAATAAAAGTATTACAACATTTAAAAGATAAGTTAGAAGTTGTTATATGTGTTTATGCAGGAGATATTGAAAGAAACAAAGTAAGAGGCGACTTCGGAATAACTTACGATATGGAAGTTTTAAGATTAATCGATGATTTAAGAAAATTTGAATTAGATGTAAACAGTGTTGTAATAACAAGATTTGAAGGACAACCTGCTACAACAGTATTTATAAATAAATTAGAACGTAGAGGTATAAAAGTTTATAAGCATGCTCCAACAAAAGGATATCCAACTGATGTTGAAACAATAGTAAGTGATGAAGGATATGGGGCAAATCCTTATATAGAAACAACTAAACCTATCGTTGTAGTAACAGCGCCAGGACCAAATAGTGGTAAACTAGGAACTTGTTTAAGTCAGTTATATCATGAAAATAAAAGAGGAAATGCTGTTGGATACTCAAAGTTTGAGACTTTCCCAGTTTGGAATGTACCTTTAAAGCATCCTTTAAATATAGCATATGAAGCTGCAACAGTAGATTTAAAAGATGTTAATATGATAGATTCATTCCATCTTGAAAAATATGGTGAAATGGCAGTAAACTATAATAGAGATTTAGAATTATTCCCAGTTCTTAAAAAGATAATAGAAAAAATAACAGGAAAAGAATCTATATATCAATCACCAACTGATATGGGTGTTAATAGAGTAGGTTACGGTATAGTAGATGATGAAGTTGTTGCTGAAGCATCAAGACAAGAAATAATAAGAAGATATTTCAAAACTGCTTGCGAATACAAAAAAGGTCAAGTAGATAAAGGTGCTTATGAAAGAATAAAAATGATAATGGAAGAGCTTAACTTAAAGCCTGAAGATAGAAAAGTAGTTATACCATCTAGAAACTATAGCAATAAATTAAAGGAGACAGCTAGCAAAAATGATATGTGTCCAGTTGTTGCAATAGAATTAAATGATGGAACAATATTAACTGGTAGGGGTTCTGATTTAATGAATGCAAGTGCTGCAGCTACATTAAATGCAATAAAATACTTAGCTAATATAGGTGATGAAATTCATTTATTATCGCCAGCAATATTAGAGCCAATTGTAAATTTAAAAACTAAGACACTTGGAAGTAGGACACCAGAGTTAAGTTGTGAAGAAATATTAACAGCTTTATCAATATGTGCTGTAACAAATCCAACTGCTCAAGCTGTACTTGACAAACTACCATTATTAAAAGGATCTCAAGTTCATTCAACTACTATATTAAGTAAGAATGATGAACAAACATTTAGAGAACTTGGAGTAGATGTTACAAGTGATCCAGAGTACCCATCACAAAATCTTTATTATGCAAATTAATTATAAAATAAAGTAATAAAAAAGAGAAAATATAAGACCATATTACCAGCGGGGTAGTATGGTCTTTCTTATATAAAATTATAATCTTAAAACAAATAAATATAAATATACGGTTACCAAGTACTTAAGATAACTTAGTTCCTTGGAATACCTATTTTAAATGTTTTATTAATAAAATGCAAGTAATTTCTATAAAAAAAATCAAAAATAAATAAAAAAGTTCTAATTTATATATTAAAATATAAAAGTATTTTATAAATTATGATAGGGAGGTTATGGCTTTTGGAGGATAATAGAAAAATTATTCACATAGATATGGATGCATTTTATGCTTCAGTAGAGCAAAGAGATAATCCAAGTCTTAGAGGTAAAGCAGTTGTTGTTGGAGGACAACCTCACAGTAGAGGCGTCGTATCAACTTGCTCATATGAGGCTAGAAAGTATGGAATTCATTCAGCTATGCCATCTAAAATAGCATATAAAAGATGTCCATATGCAGTTTTTGTTAGACCTAGATTTGAAGTATATCATCAGGTATCGTTACAGATAAGAGAGATATTTTATAGATATACAAATATGGTAGAGCCATTATCATTAGATGAGGCATATTTAGATGTAACTGAAAATAAAAAAAATATAAAGTATGCTACTCAAATAGCTAAGATGATAAAAGAGGAAATATATAATGAAGTTGGTATAACAGCTTCTGCAGGAGTATCATACAATAAATTTCTAGCAAAACTTGCATCAGATTATAATAAACCCAATGGGCTAACTGTAATAACTCCTGAAAATAAGCAACAGTTTCTAGATGAATTACCCATAAATAAATTTTGGGGCATTGGAAAAGTAACAGCAAAAACATTAAAGAATCTAGGTATAAATAATGGATATGATTTGAGAATGTTAGATATTAGAAATCTTGAAGTTATTTTTAAAAATAGAGGATATACATTTTACCAATTAGCTAGAGGTATAGATTATAGACCAGTAGAGCCATATAGAGAAAGAAAGTCAGTGGGAGCAGAAACTACATTAGGACATAATTTGAGTATGGATGATGAAGATGTATTAAATATATTAGATGAAATATGTGAAGAAGTGTCTGAGCGTTTAGCATACTCTGAGAAAATAGGTAAAACTATAACTTTAAAAATTAAATATGATGATTTTACTCAAATTACAAGAAGTTTAAGTCTAGAACATCCAGTAGGAAGATATGATGAAATTAAAGTTAATGTTTATAATCTACTAAAAAATGTAGAGAGAAATAATAAAAAGATAAGACTCCTAGGTGTTACAGTATCAAATTTAATAGATATAAAAGAAGAAGGCACCAATATAACTCTATTTGAATATATTAATAGTATAGATACTTAAAATCCATGGTATAGCCTTGTTTGGCTAAACCATGGATTTTTTAGGTGTAAGGACAATGAGATTAATTATTAAAGAGAAAATAATATCATATTGGGGGGAGTATCAATGGAGAGTAATAATTATAAACAAGTTAAAAAGGTATTATGGATAATACTATTTGCAAATTTGGGAGTAGCGTTCTTGAAAGTTATAATTGGAACTGCAATAAAAAGTGCAAGTATGACTGCTGATGGTTTTCATTCGATTTCAGATGGATCATCAAATATAGTAGGATTAATAGGAATAAGTATAGCATCTAAACCAAAGGATAAGGAGCATCCATATGGACATAGAAAATTTGAGGTAATGGCTAGTTTATTTATTGGAGCAATGTTAGTTTTTGTAGCAGGTAAAATAGTATTTGATGCTATAGAAAGACTACAAAATCCTGTGACACCAGAAATTACTATTATAAGTTTAATTGCTTTGATTTTTACACTATGTATAAATGTTTTTGTGTGTATTTATGAAAATAAAGTTGGAAAAAAATTAAATAGTTATATATTAATTTCAGATTCGATGCATACCAAAAGTGATATATTTGTTTCTATAGGGGTGTTAGCTACATTAGTCGGTGTGAAATTTGGATTACCAGCAATTATTGATCCGTTAACATCGTTAGTAGTAGCAGGATTTATACTTTATGCAGCATATGAAATTTTCAAAGAATCTACTGGTGTACTAGTTGATGAAGCAGCTGTTGAAGAAGAATTAATTAAATCAATAGTTGAAGAGCTTGAAGATGTAGAAGGTGTTCATAAAATAAGAAGTAGGGGAAGTAAGAATGAAATATATGTAGATATGCATGTCTTAGTAAATCCTCATATAAACGTAGAAAAATCGCATATACTCACTCACAAAATTGAAGATCAAATAAAAGAAAAGCTAGAAAAGAATGTGCAAGTTATAGTTCATATAGAACCATTCTATACAAGGAATAAAATAGATAGTATATAATATGATACACAACCTAAAATATCCAACAAATGATTTTTGGCCTTTATTTTTAAAAAAATAAAGGCTTTTTGAAAAAAATGTACAATTATATTATAAAAAGAAGAATAATATAATAAATTAACAACTAAAGTAAAGCTCAAGGGGGATTATAATATGGGAATTTATTTAGATAATGCATCTACGTCATATCCAAAGCCAAAAGAAGTTGCTGATGGAATATATGAATTTATGATAAATAATGGAGCTACATCAGGTAGGGGAGCTTATAAAGCTGCAATGGACTCAGATAAAATGATATATGAAGCTAGAAAAACTGTAGCTAAAATGTTTAAATTTAGTGACCCTAAAAGGGTAATATTTACAAGTAATGTAACCGAAGCTTTAAACTTAGCTATAAATGGAATATTAAAAGATAGGGATCATGTTATAACTAGTGGAATAGAACATAATGCAGTATGGAGATGCTTGAAAACTCTAGAAAAAGATAGAAAAATTACTATAAGTAAAATAGAAGCGGACAAAGATGGAATTACTAATCCTGAAGATATAGAAAAATATATAAAATCAAAAACAAAGCTAATAATATTTAATCATGCATCTAATGTACTCGGAACTATTCAACCGATAAAAGAAATTGGTAAAATTGCAAAAAAATATAATATACCGTTTCTTGTAGACACAGCACAAACTGCAGGAGTTTTACCTATAGACGTAGAAGAGGATAATATTGATTTATTAGCATTTACAGGTCATAAAAGTTTACTAGGACCTATGGGAACCGGTGGATTAGTAGTAAATTGGAATGGAGAAATTAATCCATTAAAATCAGGTGGAACAGGCGGTGATTCTGCATACGAGTATCAACCAGATTATTATCCAAATAAATTAGAAGCAGGTACTTTGAATGTAGCAGGAATAATAGGGCTGAAAAAAGGTATAGATTTTATAAACAAAGAAGGGATAGAAAATATATATAACAAAGAAAGAGAACTAGTTAAGTATGCCTTAGAAAAACTTGATGAAATAGAAAATATAGAATTATATGGGCCTAAAGATAGCAATAAAGTAGTAGGTGTAATATCATTCAATATTGTTGGAAAAAGAGCAGAAGAAGTAGGGTATGAACTAGATAATAAATATAATATCATGGTAAGGTCAGGATTACATTGTTCACCAAATGCACATGAGGTAATGGGTACAAAAGAAAAAGGGGCGGTAAGAATAGGCATAGGATACTTTAATGAAAAAGATCATATAGATAAACTTGTTAATGCAATAAAAGAAATTAGTAAGAGTTGTGAGATTTACACATAAAAACAAAGGGATTTACCATATAAAAGGTAAATCCCTTTGTTTATTGCATTAAGATAGATCTTAAACTTTCTAAGTCTAATATTTTTATATAGTCCTTAGAATAATCAATCAACCCTAAGTTCTTCATATTAATAAGCTCTCTAGATAATGATGGTCTAGGAATACCAAGCATTTCTGAAAGTTTTTGCTTGGTCATATTAAGTCTTATAAAAGGAGTGCTTTGAGTATTGTATTCAACTATTAAGAAATGAGCTATTTTCTCTTTAATAGTGGTTAATGATAAACTAGTAATAGATTTATTTAAAGTAAGTATTTTGTTTGTTAAGTCATTTAAAAACATTTCTAAAAATATTGGATGAGTAGTACAAAATTTTATAAATTCATCTTTGCCTAAAAATATGATTTCGCTATCAGTTGCAGCAATTACAGTTGCAGGGTAAGTTTTTGTATCCGAAAAAGCAATAATTTCACCAAATAAGTTTCCTTTAAATAAAGAAGAAATATGAATAGTACTGCTGCTGTTTAGAATACGCTTAATATCTATAGAGCCATCTAAAATCAAACCAACACGAGTGCAAGGTTCTCCCTCTAGTGCAATAATATCATTTTTAGAAAATAGAGTAGTAATATAATTAAAGTCTTTAAGAATATCTTTTATTTCATTTTTGCTTTTAGTTTTAAACATAAATCCACCTTGTTTCATATTAAAATTAAAAAATCTTTATAAATTAATATATCCCAAAAGATAAAGTATAGGCAAGAAGTAATTATTTAATTATACAAAACTATCTATATATGAAAAAAATGTAAAAATATGCGATATAAATATCATATAAAAAATCAAAAACTAGTTGCATCGTTTAATCAAATAATATACTATATATAGTGTAAGAGGTAAGGCGACATAGCCAAGTGGTAAGGCAGTGGACTGCAACTCCTTGATCCCCAGTTCGAATCTGGGTGTCGCCTCCAAATATATGCTGGTGTGGCTCAACGGTAGAGCAGCTGACTTGTAATCAGCAGGTTGTAGGTTCGATTCCTATCACCAGCTCCAATTAAAAATAACCTTAATCAAAAAATAGATTAAGGTTATTTTTTTATGTATAAAATTATATGATAATAAAGCAAACACAATAAAATGAAAATATTTTAAATTAAAATGTTTTCATAAATTAGATAATATAGTATAATAGATAAAAATAAAATTGATTTGAAATTGTAAATAACATTGAAATTACCAGGTTAATAAGAAGTAATTAAAAAACTATATAAAAGGAGTGATAAAATGAGTAATTCAACTACTGATTTAGGTAAAGATAGTATAGCTAAGCTGATATTTAAACTATCTACACCAGCTATAATAGCTCAGTTAGTAAATGTTCTATATAACATAATAGATAGAATATTTATTGGGAGAATGGAAAATGGAGAATTAGCTATGGCAGGTGTTGGGGTAGCCTTTCCTATTATAATACTAATAATGGCCTTTAGTGGACTTATAGGTATGGGAGGAGCACCTTTAGCTGCTATAAAAATGGGAGAAAAAGATAATGATGGTGCAGAGAAAATAATGACTAATAGTTTTTCTTTACTATTAATCGTATCTGTACTATTAACAGTAGTATTTTCAATATTCAAAGAACCAATACTTTGGGCATTTGGAGCAAGTGAAGCAACTATAGGATATGCACTAGATTATATCGGTATATATATATTAGGTACAATATTTGTTCAAGTAGCATTAGGGATGAATCCTTATATAAATACTCAAGGATTTGCTAAAATAGGAATGATGACAGTTACTATAGGGGCAATAATAAACATAATACTAGATCCAATATTTATATTTGGATTAAATATGGGTGTAAAAGGAGCTGCATTAGCAACTATTACAGCTCAGGCAGTATCTGCTATATGGGTATTAAAATTCTTATATGGTAAAAAGAGTGTGCTAAAGATAAGAAAACAATACTTAAAACCGGAGAAGAAGGTAGTATTACCAGTTTTAGCTTTAGGTGTAGCGCCTTTTATAATGCAGTCAACAGAGAGTATAGTTTTAATTTCTTTAAATAGTCAATTAGCAAAATATGGTGGAGATTTAGCTGTAGGAGCTATGGCTATAATGAGTAGTGTTATGCAGATAGTGCTATTACCAGCGATGGGATTAACTCAAGGTGCTCAGCCTATAATAAGTTATAACTATGGTGCAAAGCAAATGGACAGAGTTAAAAAGACCTTTAAACTATGTTTAATATTAGCATTCGGATATACATTTACAATATGTTCAATGATATTATTAATGCCAGAAGTATTTGTAAAATTATTTAATAACGATCCAGCATTAATGGAAATAACAGCAAGTAGTATGAAAATATACTTTGTAGGTATGACTATATTTGGAATACAAATAGCATGTCAACAAACTTTCTTAGCTTTAGGTCAAGCAAAAATATCATTAATATTAGCATTACTAAGAAAGATGATATTATTAGTACCATTGATATTTATACTACCTATATTTATAGAAGATGGACTATTTGCAGTATTGTTAGCAGAGCCAGTTGCAGATATAATAGCTGCAGTAACAACAGTAATATGTTTTGTTATTTTCTATAAAAAAACACTAGCAGTAATAGACAATACAGAAGAGAGTTATATAAATAATGAAATAGCAAATAATCATTAATACTTGATAAATATAAGGGAATGACTGAACAATAGGTCATTTCCTTTTTTTATACAGGTTACAAAATAAAAATATGGGTATTAACGAAACTAAGTCAAAAAAGTGAAGAATATAGAATATATTTATTAAAGATGAGGGGGTGCTATTTATGAAAATATACTTAACTAGACATGGTGAGACTGAATGGAACTTAATAAAGAAAATGCATGGTCATAAAAATGCAAATCTAACACAAAAAGGTGTAGATGCAGCAAAAAAGCTAGGGTATAGTTTAGATGATGTAGAGTTTGATATTATATACTCAAGTCCTATAGAGAGAGCACTAGATACAGCAAAATATATAAGAGGAAATAAAACTACTAAAATAGCAACAGAGGATAGTTTGAAAGAGCTTAATTTTGGAAAGTGGGAAGGTATGTTTGAAAAGGATTGTAGTGAAGAATATCCAGAACAATTTAATAACTTATGGTATAAACCAGAAGTTTTTGAGCCTGTTGAAGGTGGAGAGAGGCTACAAGAGCTAATGCAAAGAATAGAGATATGGTTTAATGAAAATATAAAAAACTCAAAATATGAAAATATACTTATAGTTACTCATGGAGTAGTTAATAGAGCTTTTTATACAGTATTAAAGAATAATCCAATAGAAAAATTTTGGGAAGAACCATATATATTAAATACAGCATTAACGATAATAGAAATAAATGAAAATAAGATAGAATTTATATTAGAAGCAGATACATCACACTTAAAAGAATTCGCTAAAAATAAATAGTTATAATATATAATAGGATTTAACTGAAGAGTGTAGATATTTACACTCTTTTAAAATATAGAAATTAGGAGAAGAAAGGCATAGATATGAATTATAAAAAAGTAGTACAAGCTAAGTTTATAGAAAGACCAAATAGATTTATAGCTTATTGTGAAATAGAGAATACAATTGAAAAAGTACATGTAAAAAACACCGGCAGGTGTAAGGAATTACTAATACCGAATTGTACAGTTTATTTAGAAGAAAGTGATAATCCAAATAGAAAAACAAAGTACTCTTTAATAGCAGTTCAAAAAGGGGATAGATTAATAAACATGGATTCTCAAGTTCCTAATAAAGTTGTTAAAGAAGCAATAGAAAATAAGATAATAAAGTTGCCTGGATTAGATGAAGAAATTGAGTATATAAAAGCAGAAAAAACTTATGGAAGTTCTAGGTTTGATATATACTTAGAAACGAAAAATAAAAAGGTGTTTGTTGAAATAAAAGGAGTAACATTGGAAGATAATAATGTAGTGCTATTTCCAGATGCTAAAACAGAAAGAGGAGTTAAGCATGTAAGAGAACTAATAGAGGCTACAAAAAATGGGTATTATTGCTATGTAATATTTGTTGTTCAAATGAAAGATGTATTGTATTTTACTCCAAATAGAAAAATGCATGAAGAATTAGCTGATATATTAATTGAAGCTAATAATACAGGTGTTAAAGTATTGGCCTATGATTGTGAAGTTGAAGCTGATAGAATAAATGTTAAAAAAGAAGTAGAAGTAAAATTATTCTAGAATTAAAGAAATACATAAAATATTGTAAGAAAAATATAAGTATTTTTAATATTAGTGGTATAATATTTATATAAATA
The DNA here is from genome assembly GCA_051654865.1 of Peptostreptococcaceae bacterium. GTDB lineage: Bacteria > Bacillota > Clostridia > Peptostreptococcales > Peptostreptococcaceae > JBOFOR01. Next base: position 26,717 of record JBOFYV010000085.1, on the reverse strand, counting down.
TTATCAATTAAAAATGAAAGGATGAATGACTATGACAAACGAGTTATCTATGCAAGAACTATTAGAACAACAAGAACAAGAGCTAAATAAAGTTAAGGTAGGACAAACTATAACTGGAAAAATATCTAGAATTAACAATGAAGAACTTGTTTTAGATTTAAACTACGGATTTGATGGAATAATAAAGGTAGAAGAATTAAATTTACCAAAGGGAAAGCATGCTGATGAAGTATACAGTGTTGGAGACGAAGTAATAGCTATAATAACAAAAGTTTACCACAAAGATGGAGTTGTTCAATTATCTAAATTAAAATTAGATGCAAAGTCTGATTTTGATGAATTAGAAAAGGCTTATAATGAGCATAGAATATTAACTGTAAACGTTATTAAGAACATAGAAAGAGGAGTATTTGCCTCTTATAAAACTCAAGAATTATTTATACCAATATCTCAATTAGATACTAAATTTGTACAAGATACGAAGGGATATGTAGGTCATAATTTAGAAATATACATAAAAGAATTAGATTCTAAAAGAAATAGATTTGTAGCATCTCATAGAGATGTTTTACAAGAACGTTTAGATAAAGAAAGAGAAGAAAGAAGAGCTAGAATACAAGCAGAAAAAGAAGCTGCAAGAGCTAAAGCTAAGGCAGAAAAAGAAGCTCATATAGCACAAGTTAAAAAAGATAAGGAAGATTTATTTAACTCTTTAGAAGTGGGACAAAAAAGAGAAGGTAAAGTAACTAAATTAATGCCTTATGGCGCTTTCGTAGATATCGGAGGATTAGAAGGGTTAGTTCATTTAAATAATTTATCTTGGGAAAGAGTAGAAAACGTAGAAGATATGTTATCTGAAGGACAAGAAGTGGATGTTTATGTATTAGATGTAGATCAACAAACTAAGAAAATAGCATTAGCACTAAAAGATATAAACAATGATCCATGGGACTTAATATCTAAAGACGTTCAATTAGATGATATAGTAACTGGTAAAGTTGTTAGAGTTATAGAAAAAGGTGCTATAGTAGAACTTAGAGAAGGTGTACAAGCATTCTTACCTATATCTGAATTAAGCGAAGAAAGAGTAATGAAAGTTACAAGTGTAGTTAATGTTGGTGATGAAGTAAGTGCGATGATAATAGAATTCAGACCAAAGAACAGAAGAATGGTATTATCTATAAAAGAAGCTACTAGAGAACCAGAAGAAGACTACTCTGAATTCTTAGAAGTAGAAGAATCATTAGGAAGTTTAGGAGATTTATTTAAGGATAAATTTAAAAACCTAAAATAATAAATTTATAAGCCGTATTGAGTATATCAGTATGGCTTTAATTTATATATATATAAATTAAAATATTATGGGAGATGTAATGGAGCCAACTGTAACTAATTTCAAATCTATATATTTTATAGGGTTTAACTTTGTTTCGATGCTAAAGTCGATATTACTTATTGTAATATTGTTTTGTTTAATAAAGATGATATATAAAAAAATTAAAAATGATTAATGGAGGAGAAAATTATGAAAGCGATGATAGATTTACATACTCATACATTAGTGAGTGGACATGCATATAGTACTGTTCAAGAAAATATTGATAGTGCAATAAAACATGGACTAAAATTTTTAGGGTTAGCAGATCATGCACCAGCTATGCCGGGTGGACCACATCCTTTTTACTTCCATAATATTTACTGTATACCAAGAGAAGTAGATGGATTAAAAATTCTTAGAGGTATAGAGGCAAACATAATGGATTATGATGGTAATACTGATGTTGAGGAAGATGATTTATTAAAACATATAGATTATGCTATTGCATCACTACATCCTCCTTGTATACAGCCTGGAACTAAAGAACAAAATACGTCTGCTATACTAAATGTAATGGATAAGCATAAAGTTAAAATAATAGGGCACTTAGATGATAGTAGATATCCAGTAGATTATGAGGTTGTTGTAAAAAAGGCGAAAGAAAAAAATATACTTTTAGAAATAAATAATTCATCTCTAAAACCTACTACATTCAGAGAAGGTGCATGGGAAAATGTGATTATAATGCTTAAATTATGTGAAAAATATGGTGTAAGGGTGGTATTAGGAACCGATGCGCATATATGCTATGATATTGGTAAATTTACTTTTGCAGAGCAGATAATAGAACAAGCACAGTTTCCTAAAGAATTAGTAATAAATTATTATGAAGAACAAATAGTTGAGTTTTTTAACTTATAATACTTCGATATATTTAGGGTAGAGATGAGGTTTTATAGGGGGGCATATGAGATTTTATGATATATATAAATATAGTAAGTATAAGTGGTATTTGATTTTACTTATAGTGGTTATTATTTTAGATTGTTTTTTATTTTTTACTATAATTAACAAAGAAAAGACTGTTATGTATAAAGGGAATAGATTAATTTATCAAGATAGAAGTAATAGAAGTAGTATTTTTAAGGATGATGATGGCAATATTTTAACTGTAAAGCCTATTAATGTTGATTTAGATGATGAGTTAACAATAATTGATGATGATCACTGTAGTTATGAAATTGTTTACAAAGAAAGTAAGATGCTTTATGATAATTCTAAGTTTATGGATATGGAGACGATAATTACTTTATTTGATGGAAGTATGTATGAATCAACTCCGATATCTGTTGATTATTATAATGAACAAAGTTATGAATTACCATCTGATGTTAAATTAGCATATGATGTTATAAATATACATAGGAATCCTAAAGGGATAAGCGGACACTTAGGAGATATTATTCTAAGTATTATATCTATAGTTATAGGGTTTATTAATTTGATATATCCTGAAAAGGTATGGAAATTTGAACATATGCTAGATGTTAAGGGAGGAGAACCTACTGATTTTGCTATAATAAATTTAAAAATAGTAGGCGTAATTTTCATATTTATGCCAACGATATTTTTATTGTTTGGAAATTTCATATACTAAAAAATGTGGAAAATAAAGTATAAAAGTATTATTATTAACTTTATAAGCTAAGTAACTAAATGATAAAGATTGAGGTGTTGAATTTGAAATACAAAGTAAATAAAAAACAAAATACTAGTAAAAATTGCATTGTATGTGGAGATAACAATGATTTAGGTTTAAAAACATCTTTTTATGAATTAGAAAATGGGGAATTAGTCGCAATATGTGATACTAAAGAATGGCATCAAAGCTATCCTGGTCGAGTTCATGGTGGTATGTCGGCAGCATTACTGGATGAAACTATAGGAAGGGCAGTTAGTATTAATGATGATACTATATGGGGAGTTACAGTATCTCTAGATATTAAATACAAAAAGCCAGTTCCTACAGATGCTAAAATAAAGATAGTAGGAAGAATAACTAGTGAAAACAGAAGGTTATTTGAAGGTACAGGTGAAATATATCTACCTACTGGAGAAATAGCTGCAACTGCTACGGGTAAATATATGAAAATGAAAGTAGATAAAATCACAGAAGGTGGACTAGATGAATCTGAATGGTTTTATCTAGAGGATGAAAATCTAGTTGAATATATAGAGTTGCCGTATTAATTTATGAAATATAAACAAAGAAACCCTATAAAGTTTAACTTTATAGGGTTCTTTATATATTATTAATTTTTAAGGAAGTTATTCACTAACTAATTATTGAACGCATTAATTTATAAAAATTAAGCAACTTTTACTGACTCTTCTTTTTCTAACTTAGCTATTCTATCTTTATTTAACTTAGACATACCTATAGATGCAGCTATTAATGAACCGTAACATATAAATATGAATACTAATATAGATCCCCAAGCAACTGAGTATCCCATATTATCAACTAATAATCCGAATACAGATGATCCTGCAGCAAATCCTACAGCGAAGAATATTTGAACTACACCAAGTATAGCACCGAATTCTTTTTTACCGAAGAATGAACCTGCTAATAATGAAGGTCCCATCATGTAAGCGAATACTGATAAACCTTTTAATGCAGCGAATACTATAGCTAATATTGGCATTTGACCAGCGAATATTAGAGCTAAACATGAAGATGCAGCTAAAACTAACGCAACCACAAGTCCTTTAGTTAAACCTAGTTTATCAAATATTATACCACCGAATAAGTTTCCACCTAAAGAACATAATGCAAATACAGAACCAACATTACCAACTATTTTTGGATCAAGTCCTAAGTGTAACTTTAAGTATGCAGGATATTGAACTGCTAATGCAGATACATACATACCTAAGAAGAATAATCCTAGAGCGAATACCCAGAAGAATTTAAGGTTTTTAGCTTCTTTAAAAGTATAACCCCAATCAACTGTTACAGTATTTTTATCTTCTTTTTCATCTTGTTTCTTGTTACCTTTAACTATTTCAGTATCATTCTTAGGCATTCTTAAGAATAATAAAGTTATAGGTATACCAACTGCTAATGATAATGCACCGAATATCATATAAGACTTAGATGCACCGTAGCTTACTAAGAAGTTAGCAGTCATTTGTTGTAAGAATATATTACCTATAGAACCCCCAGCAAAAGCAAGTCCCATAGCTTTACCTTTAGATAATTCATCGAACCATCCATTTATTAATAGAGGAACCCCTATTGATGATATAGCAGCTGTACCAACTTGAACTACACCAGCAACTAGGTAGAATTGCCATAATTCTTGACATAAAGAGAATGCTAAGAATCCTCCACCTGATAATATACATCCTAATAAATACATTACTTTAGTATTTATTTTATTGAACATCATTCCTATGAATGGAGATGCTATTGCAGATACTACTGTACCTAAAGTGAAGATTAATGAGAATCCAGCTAAAGTGAATCCTTTTTCTTCTACTACATAACTTACGAATTGTGGTTGGATGTTTGCAGCAACACCAAATGGTATAGCTTGTATAAGCATACATGCAACAACTATTAACCAACCAGTAGCAAATTTCTTTTTGTTTGTACTCATAATTATAATTTCTCCTTTAACCTTTAATTTAAATATTTTGTTTAATGTAAATAGGCCTTTTAAATAAAGGAATATGTTGCATTGAATATGATAACATACTAACAATTAGAAATCTAAACGAATTAAAATTCTTCAAAATGAATAAAAATGAAAAATTGACTAAAAATAATTCAAATAATTCAAAATGCATAGTGTCGAAATTAGTTTATACTTAGATGGTATTAAAAAGATGAAATTAATGAAATTCAAGAATAGGTTTGGTATAATATGAAGATATTATGTATAATATGTCAATTTTAAAATGATAATTAAAATAAAATTTAACAATGAAATATGATAGGGAGAGTGAAAAATAGTATGAAAAATATAGCATTTGGTCAACTATTAGAGAAGTTATTATATTTATCAAATCAAAAGAAGAGTACTTTGGCAAGAGAACTTGGATATGATGTTTCTTATATAAGTAAATGGATAAATGCAAAAAACTTACCAACTCAAAAGAGTATATCAACAATATGCAAGGTTACAGCTGAATTTATAGCAAAGTCTCTTACTCCAACATCTATACAAGAATTAGTTGATTATTTTGAGATAGATACAGACATAAGCGGTATAGGAGTACTAGAGGAGTATTTAGAAAAAAGCCTGAAAGAATCGTATGAAGCTGTATCAGGAAAAAGTTCTCTGGGGGGGTATAAGAGTACACGTTCGGAAGATAATTATAATTCTATGATTCATATAAATCCAAGATTGAGAAAGCAATATTTAAGTAAAGATTTTGGTATATTTGCAAGTAAATCTAATAAGTTAGATCTTATAATGTCAGCCAATTTATATAAGTTAAATAATGATGATAAAAAATCTATAGCAGTGATGAAGAAAAAATTGAATGAAACACCTAGTGTTACTGATATTAGAATAAGGGTTTTGATGGGATTTGAAGGTGGAAATGAAGATACTGTTTTTAATACTATACTTATATTAAACCTAATGACTACTTATCCTCATATTAATATGAAAATTTATAACTGTGATGTAGAGTCTAATGCAGTTTTATCAGTAATAAAGGATAGAATGCTTCATATAGCAACATATGCAAGAGATGGAAGGTGCTTATTTACTAATATGTCAAAGGAAAAACATATAGTGGATGAGATGTATTATAGTTTAGAAGATATAGTTACAACACAAGGGAAATTAGTTGCAGAACGTAAACTACCAAGAGAAATTATAAAAGATAAAACGTATATTCAGTATATTATGGGGCAAGACCTAAGGTTATTAATTGGATCTATGAATGAGTTTTTCATGCCATATGATCTATTTATGGATGTTGGAAGAAGTATATTTGGAGAAGATGAAGCAATAATAAGTGAATTGAGACAAATTAATATATTTTTACAAAATGTTACATATATATCTAAAATAAAAGTATTAATATATGAGGCGGAATTAAGACGATATATATCAACGGGAGAATTAAAATTCTTTAATATACCAATAAAGCTAACTATGGAGCAAAGAGAGATGCATATAAAGTACATTGAAGAGATTGTTAGAAACTCAGAAAATGTAGAGATTAGATTAGCTGATGGTAACTTTGTAGAAGAATTTAAGGATGTAGAAGATCCTTCGTTATACTTATCAAAAACAATGAAATTAGCCAAAAGTCATCCGTCAAAGGGGATAAATGATTATGTTTTAATAAAAGACCCAGAGTTTAAAAGATTATGTGATGAGTTATTTGATGTCCTGTGGGATAAAAGAACCGATATAGTAATAAGTGATAGAGATGATATCCTAGAAAGAATATCTAAAACATTAGCTTATGCAAGAATTTTAAATGAAAGCTTTGAGTTAAAATAAAATATATGAAAAAAATGAATTTTTCTTGGAAAATTGAAATAATTGAAAAAATGTAGAAATAGAAAAATAATTGCATTGACTACCAATATTAAAACTTGTTAATCTGTAACTGTAAATAGGCAATCGTAATTCAATATTTATTTTATGTTTATATTTAGGTTTGTTAAAAATTTAAAAAATAAATATACATTTAATACTAATATTAAAATTATCAAATTTAAATTAGTTTTGTATTAATAACAAAATAAATTGTTAATTAAATAGTTAGATTGTGAATATTAGGTTTAGATAAAATTTGAAAAATTAAGTTAAATTATTAGATTAAAAGTATATTTACCATTAATAAATAAGTAATGGGTTATGTTTAAAAAAGAGCCTGTTTTGTTGCAATGAACAAGGCAATAATTATTTTTATCAATTTTATATTAAAAGATTAACAAATTGAAGGGAGATGCAAATATGTTACATCAATTAGAAGTAATAATAACAAAAGTATCTGAAGCGATATGGCCAATATTCTTACCATTCATGTTCGTAGTTGGTGCTATAATGGCAGTAAGAACAATATTCATGATACAAAAGCAAACAACGTCGTCTGCTAAATTACAAATTAAAAATGTTATAGGTCCTGCATCGATATCACTAGGAGCTATGATAGGAACTGGAGCTATAATAGGAGTTTTAGGTGCTTTATCTAAATTATCTGCTTCAGGACAAGCAAATATAGAAGCTATGGCTATATGGGCATTAATAGGTTCTTGTATAATGTTACCAGTATCGTATGCTGAAACATTAAACTCTAAAATAATGAATAAAACTCCAAAAGAGTATATAGCTTCATTATTACATCCAAGTTTAGGAAAATTATACGCAGTAGCTTTCGTTGCATTAGCTGTATTTGGATTCGGAGGATTCCAATTCAGTGGTATAGATTCAGTAGTTGCATCTATAGCAATGGATAAGTTTAATATGGAATTATCATTAGTTCAAAGATATTTATTTATAGTAGTACCAGTAATAGCAGTAGTTGCTGTATTAGTATTATCTAAGAAGCATGAGTTATTTATGGGAGCTATGACTTATATGATAGGTTCAGCTGTTATAGGGTACTTTGCATTCTTTGGAATGTTCGTATTTAAGACTGCTGATTATGTTCCAACATTCTTTGCTAGTATGATGGAAGGTATGGCTAACCCAGTAAGTGCTATGTTAGGTTTACCTTTAGGATTAATACTAGGTATGCAAAAAGTATTACAAACTGCAGAAACTGGTCTTGGTGCACTAGCAATGGCTGCTCAGGAAGCAGATACTGAGCCAAGAGAAGCTGCTATGATATCATTATTACCAACAGCTGTTACAGTATTTGTTTCTATAGTTGTTACTTCTTATATAGCTTCTTGGGGAGTTGAGCACGGAACATTAGCTTTAATAGATGCTAATGGAGCTGCAGTAGGAACTGTACAAAGATTAGGTGGATACATTGCTACTGCTGAAAATGTAACAGGAATGTTCGGATTAGTAGTATTATCAGCATTCACAGTATTATCAGCATTAACTACAATACTTGGATCATACTACTATATGACTAAGTTATTCAAGCAAAATGCAGTAAATAAAAATATAGCAATATACTTAGGATTAATAGTAGCTGCTGGTACTTTAGCAGTATTCGGAGCTAACGTTGTATTCGAAGCTGTTGATTTATTATTATTTGTTCTTTGTGGAATAAACGTAACTGCACTAGCTGTATTTACATTTAAGCATTGGGAAGCTTACAAGTTAAACAAAGACGTTTCTGAAAAGAAAGCTGCTTAATTTAAATAAAAATGACAAAAAAGCTGCTTAATTCTTTTAAGCAGCTTTTATTTATAAATCAAAAAAACTAACCTGAAGAGGGGACAGAAAAAATGACTAAGACAATATATTTCAATGGAAACATAATAACAGTAGATAACAATGAAACTGTTGCTCAAGCTATATTAGTTGAAGAAGGTATAATAAAAGCTGTAGGAACTAATGAAGAGATACTTGCATTAGACTCTGAAGCTACAAAGGTAGATCTTGAAGGAAAAACTATGTTACCAGGATTTATAGATCCTCATGGACATGTGGTTGCAACTGCACAAACTTTAATGATAGTTACATTAGGAGATGTAACATCAAGAGAAGAATTAGTTGCTAGACTAAAGAAAGAACTTGCAGAAAATCCACCAGAAGGTGATAAATGGTTAATCGGATTTGGATACGACAACACTAAGTTTGAAGATGGACAACATCCTACAAAGTTTGACTTAGATACTGTAAGCACAGAAGTGCCTATAACAGTTTCACATGCATCTGGACATTTAGCTGCAGTTAACTCAAAAGCTTTAGAATTATACGGATACTGTGGTGAAAATTATGAAGTTCCAGAAGGTGGAGTTGTTAGAACTGTATCTCCTGATTCGAATGAGCCAAATGGTGTATTAGAAGAAAATGCTATATTAGATAGTGAAAAGAAAAAAGTAGTTATATCTCCAGGATTTGAAGATGTACTAAGAGCTGTAGAGAGAGTTCAAAAGATATATGCTTCACTAGGAATTACAACAACTCAAGATGCATCTGTTGAAGAAGCAAATGGATACAACTATATATTACAAACTTGTGCTCAGACAGGTAAATTAATAATAGATATAATGGGTCTTGCTACTCAACCATCAACAAAGAACTTAATGAAAAATGAAGGAACTCCAAAAAGAGAGTACAGTAACCACTACAAGTTAGGTGCAGCTAAGACTTGGTTAGATGGATCTCCACAAGGGTTTACAGCTTGGTTATCTAAGCCTTATCATGTAGTACCAGAAGGTCAACCAGCTGATTACTGTGGATACGGAACTCAAAATGATGAAGTTGTTACTCAATATTTTGTTGATTGTATAGAAATGAATGTTCAAGTTAATGTGCATGTTAATGGAGATGAAGCTTGTGAACAATTCTTAAGATGTTACGAAAAGGCTGTTGAAATAACAGGACACGGAACAGAATTAAGACCAGTTATGGTTCACTGTCAAGCTTTAAGATTAGATCAATTAGATAGAGTAAAAGATTTAAATGCTGTACCAACATTCTTCTGTGACCATGTTAGATTCTGGGGAGACTTACACCATGATCAAGTATTTGGACCAGAAAGAGCTCAAAATATATCTCCAATAGGATGGGCATTAGAAAAAGGTATAAAGTTCACTTTACACCAAGATCCACCAGTAAAAATGCCTAACCAAATAATAGCTATACACACAGCTGTTAATAGAACAACTGAATCAGGTAGAGTATTAGGTGAAAATCAAAGAATACCAGTTATGGAAGCTATAAAAGCTGTAACTATAAATGGTGCATATCAATACTTCGAAGAAGATAGAAAAGGTAGCATAGAAGCTGGAAAACTTGCAGACTTAGTTATATTAGATCAAAACATACTTGAAGTTGAAAAGTCTGAAATAGATAAAATACAAGTTGTAGAAACTATAAAAGAAGGTAAAACAATATTTTCTAAGTAATTTCTAAAATAAATACTATCGATTTAAAATATGCGTTGGCTAAAACTAGCTAACGCATTATTTTTAACAATTATCTTGAAATAGTAATTTGAGGAATATATACTATACTGTGGATATTCAGAGTTATAAATTAGTTACTTAGGATGAGAATATAAGAAGTGCGTTGGTTATATAAATAGCCAGCGCATCATTTATGTACTAAAGAAAGGGGAGTAGATTAGAAATGGAGAGGGCTATTCAACAGATAGAATCATTAATAAGAAATACATCATACATTTTATGGATGATATTTATACCGTTTTTAATTTTAGTTGGACTTTATGTAAGTGTACAAGTAATATTTAATATAAAAAAACACACTACAATAAAAACTAAATTAAATATAAAGAATGTGATACCTCAAACCGCTGTAACATTAGGAGCTATGATGGGAACAGGAACAATAATTGGTTTTATAGGTGCTTTAAGTAGGCTTTCTGCAACTGGTCAAATATATGTTGAATCAATTGCAATATGGGCATTAATTGGATCCTTAATACTTATACCAATCTCTTATTGTGAAACATTAATTGCTAAAGTAATAAATTTATCACCAAAACAATATATAAGTAAGTTTTTCTCAAAGAAAGCAGGAAGTATTTATGTAGTATCCTTAATAGTATTATATGTATTTGCTATAGGTGGGGTACAGTTTTCAGCTATAGATGGAATTATGATTACTGCATTAGATAGAATAGGGAACATTGAGTTAAGTATTGTTAAGAGGTATATGTTTATTACTATACCAGTAATAGCACTAGTTATGACTATTATACTCAATAAGAGGGAAAAAATATTTGTTAAATCTATGATAGGTATGATATTAGTTGCAATGATAATATACATTATATTCTTTGGCTTATTTATATCTAAGACTTATGATTATATACCAACATTCATAGAAAGAATGATAATAGGATTTAAGAATCCTACATCATTATTATTTGGAATTCCTCTTGGACTTATATTTGGAATGCAAAGAGTTATACAAATTGCAGAGCCAGGTCTAGGTACACTACCTATGGCAGCGGTAAAATCAGACTCAGGACCTAGAGATGCAAGTTTTATATCGTTAATACTTACAATAACTTTAGTTGTAGTATCAATAATAGTAACTTCGTACATAGCATCATATGGAATGTATGAAGGAATAATAACTTTCTCAACTCAAGGGGTATACAAATTAGTATCATACTTTGACACTGTAATAAAGGTAACGGGTAATTTTGGATTTATGATATTCTTTATATTTATTGTATTATCAAGCATAACTACATTACTTGGTGGATACTTCTTATTAACTAATATAGTAGAGAAAAATAATATCAAGAAAAATATAATATACTTAACACTTTTAACAATGGGTTCGATTATAGGTGTATTTAAATTTGAATTGATATTTAATATATTAGACATTTTCCTTTTAATCTCAATTGGGTTAAATATAAGCTCACTAGCAATGTTTGCAGAGTTTGAATGGAGTAAATATAAGGTAAAAGGATACATTGAAAGAAATGGTTCTACACATCGAGCTGCATAAAATTATATATAATAGAAATTTAAACTAAAAGACACTTTAAATATAAGGTGTCTTTTTTTACGTATAAGGATATTTTGAGTAACGTACGAAGTCGTTGGCGACATAAACGAAGAGAATTTTTTTATGAATTGTTCAAACTTTATATAAAATAAAAAATATATAATTTTAGCTGAAAATATATTTGAACATTTTCTATATCAAGACATATAATATTTTTAAAACTAATTATCAAAATGATAATAAAACTGATTTATTATATAAAAAATTAAAGAAGGAGGTAAATAAATGGGTAAAAAATTATTCATTCCTGGACCAATTCATGTGAGCGAAGAAGTATTAGAAAAAATGTCAACTCAAATGATAGGTCATAGAGGCAAAAGTGCATCTTTATTACAACAAAGCATAAGTGAAAAACTACAAAATCTATTTTATACAGATAGTACAATACTTCTATCCACATCCTCAGGTAGTGGACTTATGGAAGGTGCTATACGTTCCTGTACATTAAAGAGAGCTGCTGTATTTTCCTCCGGATCATTTGGTGATAGATGGTATAAAATGGCTGTAGCCAATAATGTAGCTGCAGATATATATAAAGTAGACTTAGGAAGCGCAATAAATCCTAAAATGGTTGATGAAGTGCTTGCAACTGGTAAATATGATTTGATAGCTGTAACACACAATGAAACATCTACAGGTGTAAAAAATCCAATTGAGGAAATTGGAGAAATAGTAAAGAAATACAATGATATAGTTTATTGTGTTGATGCAGTTAGTTCAGCTGGTGGAATGAAGATAGAAGTAGATAAAATAGGAATAGATATAATCATAACATCCGTTCAAAAAGCATTAGGTTTACCTCCGGGGATGGCTATATGTACTTTATCTGAAAAAGCAATTCAAAGAGCTAAAAAGGTTCCTTGTAGAGGTGTATATTTTGATTTATTGGCAATGTATGAATATAGTATCAAAAAAAATCATCAGTACCCTTCAACTCCGTCTCTTTCACATATGTTCGCATTAGACTATCAACTAGATAGAATCCTAAAAGAAGGCTTGGATAATAGATACAGTAGGCATGAAGATATGGCTAAATTAGTTAGAAAATGGTCTAAAAAACATTTTGAAATATTTACTGATGAAAATTATTTATCAAATACACTTACCGTAATAAAAAATACAAAAAGCATAAGTGTATTTAATTTGAATATGAAGCTTCAAGAATTAGGATTTGAAATAGCAAATGGATATGGAGATTTAAAAGAAAAGACCTTTAGAATTTCTCATATGGGAGATTATACAGTTGAAGATATAACTGAACTGTTGAATGTTATAGATGATATTTTAGGATTTTAAAATTATGTGGAGGTAGTTTACTATGGTAAATATTTTAGTAACAGACGATATAGATAAAAAAGCGATTAATGAATTGAGAAATCTTAATATAAATGTAGTAGAAGAAAAATGTGAAGAATGTATTTTAGGAATAAAATTAAGACAATATGATGCAGTTATAACACGAGCATCTACTAATATCACGAAAGAAGTAATAGATAAAGCATGCGAAGGTAGAAGATTAAAGCTAATACTTAGAGCAGGTGTGGGAGTAGATAATATTGATATTGAATACGCGAATAAGAAAGGAATAAAAGTAGTAAATACTCCGCTAGCGAGCTCAATATCAGTTGCAGAGCTTACTATTGCTCAAATGATAGTAATTGCAAGATTTATAAATATATCCAACGTAAGTATGAGAGATGGAAAATGGGAAAAAAAACATTATAAGGGTATAGAGATAAATGGAAAAACTTTAGGCATAATCGGACTAGGTAGAATAGGTAAGGAAGTAGCTAAAAGAGCAGATGCACTGGGTATGAAAGTAGTTTATTATGATATATTAGGAAAGATGGATGGATATGAAAGATATAAATTTTGTAATCAAGAAGAACTGTTTAAGCAAGCAGATTTTATAACATTGCATACACCATACGATCCAGGTAGAGGTTTTTTAATTACAGAAAATGAAATTAATAAAATGAAAGATGGTACGTATCTAATAAACTATGCGAGAGGTGGATTAGTAAAAGAAGAAGATTTATTAGACGCACTTAACAAAGGTAAAATTAGTGCAGCAGCATTAGATGTATTTGAAAAAGAGCCTACACCTAATACTGATTTAGTAAATCATCCAAGAGTCTCTTCAACACCTCATATAGGTGCTTCAACTAAAGAAGCACAAGAGAAGATAGGTAGTGAAATAGTAAATATAATATCAGATTATTTTATCAATGATAATTCTAATAGTATAGCTCTATAGCATATATGAAATATAGAAGCTAAATTAAAAAGAAGGGAGACACTAAGGATGGCAATAATCAAACCATTTAGAGCAATTAGGCCTAATGAAAACTTAGTAGATAAAGTAGCAGCACTACCATATGATGTAATGAACAGTGAAGAAGCTAAAATAATGTCAAAAGATAATCCATATTCATTTCTTCACATAGATAAATCTGAAATTGATTTAGAAGAAGGAATATATGAATATGATGAGAAGGTATATTTAAAAGCTAAGGAAAATTTAGATAAATTTAAAGAGGAAAAAATATTAATAAAGGAAGAAAGAGAATGTTTATATATTTATAAACAAGTTATGGATAACAGAGCTCAAGTCGGCATAGTTGCTACATTATCGGTGGAAGATAGTTTAACTGGAGTAATAAAAAAGCATGAATACACAAAACCAGATAAAGAAAAAGATAGAACTAATCATATAAGATACTGTAATGCAAATACAGGTACAATTCTAGTAACCTACAAGTCTAAAAATAGCATAAATGAAATGATATCAAATTATATGAAAGAAAATCAATTTATTTATAATTTCACAACAGATGATAAAATCACACATACAGTTTGGAAAATAGATGATAATGATAAGATTAATTTTTTAATTGAAGAGTTTAAAAATATACCTTATTTATATATAGCGGATGGACATCATAGAAGCGCAGCAGCAGAAAATATAGCTAAAGAAATGAGAATTAACAATCCTAAATACACAGGAGGTGAAGAGTTTAATTACTATTTAGCTATGATAGCACCGGAAAAGGAACTTATGATATTAGATTATAATAGGGTAGTAAAAGATTTGAATGGAATGAGCGAGGGTGAATTTATAGATAAGATAAGAGAAAAGTTTGAAGTATACGAAATAGAGGAAGAAACTTATAAGCCTAATCAAAAGGGTAAGATAGGTATGTATTTAAATGATAGATGGTATGAAATAAGTATAGACAATGCTATGAGAGATGGTAATGTAGCTAAGTCTTTGGATATTTCTATATTACAGGATTATATACTAGGACCGATGCTTGGGATAGATGATCCTAAAACGGATAAGAGGATAGATTTTGTAGGTGGTATAAGAGGACTAGGAGAATTAGAGAAAAGGGTGAGTGAGGATATGAAGGTGGCTTTTGCTATGTATCCTACAAGTATTGAGGAGTTGATGAGTGTGGCGGATGCGGATGAAATAATGCCGGCGAAATCAACATGGTTTGAACCGAAAGTCCGCTGTGGATTGTTTTTACATGAGTTAGGCTTAATGTAGTCCGCTCGATTGATAGGAATTATATAAGTTTTCCTTGCGGCAGACGAGCTGCAAGGTCGGTGCAACTTATAATAATTCCTATCCACCTTTGCTCGGCGACTATATATAGCTTAGCTTATGTAAGGGTTTGGCAATTAAATATATTAAAATCTATGATTGAGTTTTATAATTAAAATGATAGGATTAGAAATATAAAATAATATATAAAGAATAGATATGGAAATAACAGAGTTAGGTAAATATAAAGCTCTGTTATTTTTATGGTTAAATATGGTATTATACAAGGGCGAGAGAACGGTAAGTATTATTTATAAAAGGGAGAAATATATGAAATTAGATAAACGGGATAAAAAAATAGGGGTCATATCAATTATAGTAGGAATAATATTAAATTTATTTATAGACAAGGCGTTTGATGTTGTTCTGATGTTGCTTGTTGTTTATGCTATTCATAAGTATATTGGTAATATTGAGTATTATGATGAACTTTATTGTAAAGAACGTAATGTGGAATATTTAAATAAAGAAAAATACTTTGAAAAGCTAAAGAAATCAATAATTATAATTGATGTATATATAGCTATAAAGATAATTTTTATTTTAGCTACGAAGATGGGTGGTTTTGCTGGGTTAGAAATATTGTTATTAGGTGAGTTTATATCAGTCTATGCAGATATTTTAGGCAGAAAGTATATTAAGTCTATAGATGGAGTTGAGATTGAAAGAAAAATTAAATTTGCAAATAATAAGGTACTTCTATTTTGTATAATGATAGCTTTTGTTGTTACTACATTTAAGTATAGTAGTAATTTTATTCAAGAAGATAATTATATAAAAACGAAGGATTATGAGTATAAGCTAAGTTATAAAAATGATAGCAGGATAGTGGAACTTAGTGGAGATTCTTTTTATCATAGGGCAGCTGAAAGTGATAAGAATACGATTCACTTTGATAAGTATATTAAAGATTGTAAGGCTTTAGTAAATATGAAGGCTTTAGAAAATTATTCTAAGGTAGGAATGGTTTTTATGCTTATATTAGTAATTAGTCAAATGAGATTTAAAGAGAAAAATAAGAAGGCCAATACTGTAGCTGTGCATATTTTTTTGATTGGAGCTATTGTTTTTGGGAGTATAACTTTTAATACTTATAGTATTGATTTAGAGTATAATATACATACCGATTTTGCTGAGAAAAGTTTATATTAATTTAATAAATATATAAAAAACCTATAAATTAATAATTTTATAGGTTTTTTTATGTGTAAGTGAAACTTCTTTGATAGGTAATAAGTCTAATGAATGAACTATAGCTTGAGGAGGAATAAATGAGGGATTTTATATGGTTTCAAAAAGAGGATGTAGATGAAAAATATATTATAGAAAAAGCTAAAAAAGGAGATAAAAAGGCTACTGAGATATTAATACATAATCATAAAGAGTATTTATATAAAACAGCTTTTTTATATGTTAAAGATGAGAATGAGGCTATAGAGGTATGTCAAGAAACTGTTTATAAGGTTATTTTAAATATACATAGTTTAAAAAATCCAGAGTATTTTAAGACTTGGATTACGAGGATTCTTATTAATAATATAAATGATAGAAATAGAGCTAAGAGTAAGTTTGTGGATCGTTTTGATAAGGTTGAGTTGATTGAAGATGTTAGTTATGAGAATTTAGAAGAAAAGATTGATTTGTATAATGCGATAGATGTGCTTGATGAAAAGTTTAAAACGCCTATAATACTTCAGTACTTTCAAGATATGAGTATAAAGGAAATTGCTGAGGTTCTTGAAAGTAATGAAAATACGATTAAGACTTATATAAGAAGAGGTAAACAAAGGTTGTATAAGATATTAAAGGAGGGGGAATAGATGAGCAAGTTAGATAATATTAAAATTCCAGATGATTTTGATGAGGCTATTAATTCTACAATTGATAGAGCATTAAGTGATAAAAAGAAAATACAGTCTAAGATGAAGCATAGATTGATAGCTGGGGTATCTGGAGCTATTGTTATTGGTGGATTAGTATTGAGTAGTGAAACTACTTTGGCATATATAAAGAAAATATCTAATGAGATAGAGATGCATTTTGGAAGAGGTGATAGTGAGTTTGGAAAGTATAAGGTAGAAGAAAATTTAATATCAGAATATGATGGAATTAAGTATAGCATAAATGAGATTATGCTTGATGATAGAAAGTTAATAGCTAGTATGGATGTGGAATACTCAGGAATAAAATGGTTGTTTAAGGATAAATATCAATTAGGTCCTAATTCACCTAAAATTACTATTGGTGATTATGTATTTGCAGGACAAGCTAATGGATTTGAAGTTAATGAGGTAAATGGTCTTAATAAAAGTAAGGTTACTATGTTTACTATTTTAGATTCCATTGATACTGATGGAGATGGTATTGGAGATAAAGAAATTGAATTATTGGATAACATTGAACCTGATAAAGAATATGATTTAAAAATTCAATTTTATGAAGAGTATACTGGAGATAACGGTAAATGGGAATTTAATACTAAGATAAATTTAGCTGAAATAATGGAGAATACAACATCATATAAGATTGGCAAGCAATTTAAAATAGATGAGTATGAATATAAAGGTGAATTTAATATAGAAGAAGTAAGAGTATCTCCAGTTTCTGTTAAGATAAAGCATGATTATGATTTATATAAAGAAATTAGCGTAGAAAAAAGAAGAGAACCAGGTTTAATAGTAAAGGATGAAAATGGAAAAGAGTTAGAATTAGGTCCAGGAGAGGGAGGTCAATTAATAAAAGGTAGATGGTACAATGTAGATGAGTGGATATTAAAAGGAACAGAAAAGAAGCTTACTATAATTCCAAGGTCATATGTTAATGATAAGCCTAAAATATATAAAGAAGGAATTGTTGAAATTGACTTGAAAAAATAAAAATATTATAAGTAAGAGCTTATTTTATAAATGAATTACAATAAAATTAGAAAATACCTCATAAATTCAATCAAAAATTTTAAATAATCATTAAAACTATCGCGTTTTAATGATATAATTAGACATTAGATATAAATTAAAGTTTCGGTAAAGACTAATTAGGATATAATAAACATAATGATAGAATAAGCAGGTGATAAAATGGAAAATAAATTTTTACCAATAAGTAAACAAGATATGATAGATAGAGGTTGGGAAGAGTGTGACTTTATAATAGTTACAGGAGATGCTTATGTTGACCACCACAGTTTCGGAACTGCAATAATATCAAGAGTATTAGAAAATGCAGGGTATAAAATAGGTATAATAGCACAACCAAACTGGAAAACTACAGACGATTTTATGAAGTTAGGAAGACCAAGGCTTGGGTTCTTAGTTAACGGCGGAAATATGGACTCTATGGTTAACCATTACTCAGTAAGCAAAAAACACAGAGATAAGGATATGTATTCTCCAGGTGGAAAAATGGGTTATAGACCTGATAGAGCTACGATTGTTTACTGTAATAAGATAAGAGAAGCGTACAAGAATATACCTATAGTAATAGGTGGAATAGAAGCTAGTTTAAGAAGATTTGGTCACTATGATTACTGGAGTGACAAGGTAAGAAAATCTATGTTAATAGATAGTGGTGCGGATTTATTAGTTTATGGGATGAGTGAAAAGCAAATAGTAGAAGTTGCCAATGCTTTAAATGATGGGTTTGATCCAAAGTATATTAGACATATAAATGGTACATGTTATGTTGCAGATGCTTTAGATGAAATATACGATGAATATATAGAAATACCATCATACAAAGAAATTTGTGATGATAAGGTTAAATATTGTAAAGCTTTCAAGGTTCAGTATGATGAGCAAGATCCGTTTAGAGGAAAAGCTATAGTACAAAAGCACGGTGATAAGTACCTTGTTCAAAATAAGCCAGAAACACCATTAACTAGAAGAGAATTAGATGAAGTGTATAACTTACCATACCAAAAGACATATCATCCTATATATGAAAAAGATGGTGGAATACCAGCTATAGAGGAAGTTAAGTTTAGTATAGTAAGTTCTAGAGGATGTTTTGGAAGTTGTTCTTTCTGTGCGATTACTTTCCATCAAGGTAGAGCGGTACAAAGTAGAAGTCAAGATTCAATAGTAGAAGAAGCGAAGTATATAACAACTTTACCTGATTTTAAAGGATATATACACGATGTAGGTGGACCTACTGCAAACTTCAGAAAACCAGCTTGTAAAAAGCAAATAACAGAAGGTAAGGGAGCTTGTAAAAACAGACAATGTTTACATCCAGCACCATGTAAAAACTTAGATGTAGACCATAGTGAGTTTATACAATTACTAAGAAAGTTAAGAAAATTACCAGACATAAAGAAAGTATTTGTACGTTCAGGTATAAGATACGATTATGTAATGGCAGACAAAGATAATAAGTTCTTTAGAGAATTAATAGAACATCATGTAAGTGGACAGTTAAAGGTTGCACCAGAGCATATAGCTGAAGAAGTATTAGAACATATGCAAAAGCCAGCTGGAAACACTTATGATAAGTTTAGACAAAAGTTCTTTGATATAAATAGACAATTAGGAAAAGAGCAATATCTAATTCCATACTTAATGTCATCTCATCCAGGATCAACATTAAATAGTGCAATAGAATTAGCTGAATACCTAAGAGATACTAACTATCAACCAGAACAGGTGCAGGACTTCTATCCAACACCAGGAACATTATCAACAACAATGTTCTATACAGGATTAGATCCATTAACATTAAAGCCTATATACGTACCAAAGTCTAAGCGTGAAAAGGCAATGCAAAGAGCATTACTTCAATACAAAGCACCTAGAAACTATGACTTAGTTCAAGAGGCATTAATAGAAGCTGATAGAGAAGACTTAATAGGTTTATCTCCTAGATGTTTAATAAAGCCTAGAGATGTAAGACCATACTCTAATAGAGTATCAGGTGGTAAAAAGAAGAGCAATAATAACTCAAGAGGAAATGATAGAGGAAAAGCTCCTTCAAAAGGTAATAAAGGAAACGATAAAAATAACAAGAATGAAAGAAGTAGCTTTAAACCAAAAGGCAATAAAAATGCTAAACCGATAAAAAAGAAAAAGAGATAAATAAGTATAAATAAACAAAGAGGAGGTCGCCAAAATGCGACCTCCTCTTTTTATAAAAAAATCTAATTTTACAACTAATAATATAGGGTATAATTAACTCTTAGTTGTAAATTATTGGATATTAAGGAGAGGTTATGTTTTTATATTTAGCATTGATAGATTGTGAAGAAGATAGAGATAAATTTGAATTAATTTATAAAGAATATAAAAAAACAATGTTTTATGTAGCGAAGGGAATATTACAAAATGACCATAATGCAGAAGATGCTGTTTCACTTAGCTTTATTAAGATAATAAAACATTTAGATAAAATAAATGAAGTAAATTGCCACAAAACAAAAGGTTTAATCGTTATTATAGTTAAGAATACATCGATAGATTTGTATAGAAAGATTAAAAAAGAAAGAGAACATATACATAGTATAGAGGAAAAAGATGAGCTATTTGAAAATATTGAATTTGAAGTAGAAAATAGTGTACAGGAAGCTATTTTAAAACTTCCATCAAAATATAGAGATATATTTTTTCTAAGATATTGCCATCAATTAGAGTATGATGAAATAAGCAAATTTCTAGATATAAAAGAATCTACAATACGAAGCTTAGTATCAAGGGGTAAAAAGAAACTAGAATTTATATTAAGGGATATGAAGGTGATTTGATATGGGAAAATCAGAAAAAATAGATGAAATTGATAAGTTGCTTTATGAATATTGTCCGAGAGTTGAAGAAATGTTATTAAGTACCATACCTTATGAAGATGATATTGAATATGAATTCTCATCTAAATTTGAAAGAAAAATGAAAAAAATGATAAAGGAACAAAAAAGAGGTCCTTTTGTTTCTAATCTATATAAGGGATTAAAAATAGCATCAGTATTTATAGTAGTAGGTATAACAGTATTTAGTTTATCTATGAGTGTAGAAGCAGTTAGGACCAAATTGTTAGAGGTTATAAAAGAAGTATATGAGGAGTTTAGTGTATATGAGTACAAAGGAACAATAGAGAACATATCAGGAAATATATCTGATAATATACCTAAGCACATTCCAAATGGATATGAAGTTATAGAGCAAATAGAAGAAGATGAATATCTACTAATAAGCTATAAAAATAATATGGATTATTTAACATACAACTGCTTTAAGATAAATAATGATAGAGTGTATGTAGATACAGAAGATGCAGATATAACTAAAGTGTATATAAATGGAATGAAGGCAGATCACATAGAGAAAGGTAATTCTCAGATGCTAATATGGCAAAATAATGGATATGGATATTATTTAAATGTAGATTCTATAGACGAAAATTATAAAAGATTTGATACAGATGAATTAATAAAAATAGCCGAGAGTATAAAATAATTAAAAAAATTGCAACATTTCATAATTTCAAATCGTTATATATTATGAGAGATAAAACTGATGTTTAAGAATCAATATATTTTAACGGGTGGAGGCATAGATATATTAAAATGGGATTAATTATTTTATGGATTTTAATTTGTTTATTTATTAATATAATAGCATTAGGAGTAGTTTTGTATTGTTATAGATTCTATATAAACATAAAAAGTAAAAAGGGTTATTAAGTGTAACCAAGGGGGCTATAAATGAAAAAAATAGTAATAGTAGTTATGTATATACTATCAATATTATTAATAGTAGGATGTTCAAATAATCTAACAAACCCAGTACTAGAAGGATTCTATCAAAGTGATATGAAAAGCGGAAATTGTGTGCAGTTTTCTTTTGAACTTAATGAAAATACTTTATCAGAACAGCTAGGTGAAGATAAAGCAATAAAACTAAAAAATCTGGATAAGACACCAACATATTTTGAGCAGGGAATAAATGATAAAAATAATCAAAAAACAATTTGGAATATGGAGTATATTCAAGATAAAGGTGGAGACGTTATTTATTGTTCAAATGAAAATAAGGACATTTACCCAAATGCAGATATCAAAACCATTGAATGTATTTTACAACAATCTTCTATTATTATTATAGATAAAGACACAGAAAATGAGTGGATTGGGCATTATAGAATGATCAATGAAGATAAAAAAACAGAACTGTATGAAGTTACATTTGATAATAAGGAAATAGGTCATATGGTAAAGAGTTTTACAGAATATATGGATAAAACATATCAAGATACATTAATTATTTCTTGTGGAGAATACTCAATAAATTTAACGATTAAGGAAGGTAAAATATAAAGAGTATTATTAGTGGATAGAAGGTATATTACAGGTCGTAACGGCATTTTAGCTTAGAGTACGAACTGTAATATACCTCCTAAAAATTATTCTATTCGTCAGAACAAGAAATAACTATATCATGAGACTCCGCATAAGAATGAGACCAAGCACACAAATCATTTAACAAAGGTTCAAGACTACGACCACACTCGGTTAAAGAATATTCAACCTTAGGTGGAACTTGAGGATAAACTTCTCTATGAACTAACCCTTTTTCTTCTAATTCTCTTAATTGGGTAGTAAGCATTTTCTGTGTAATATCAGGTAATAATTTGTTCAATTCACTGAACCTTTTACAACCATCTAAAAGATGCCAAAGTATAATTAATTTCCACTTACCACCGATTAAATCCATAGTTAACTCTAAAGAGCATTTATAATTTTTTTGTAGATCTGCCATAATAACCTCCTGTAAACACTTAAAACTATCAAAAATGATAGTATAAGATAAAAATGTAAGTACTTGTTTAAAAAGTATATATTACTTAATATAATGGTATCAATTGAAAAATTCAATCATTAATTTAGGAGGAAAATAATGAGATATCCAAGAGCATTTTCACATATAGGTTTATCAGTACCAAATTTAGAAGAAGCAGTAAAGTTTTACAAAGAAGTAATGGGATGGTATGTAGTTATGGAGCCATCAGAAGTAGTGGAAGAAAATGAAACAGCAATAGGACAAATGTGTATAGACGTATTTGGAGAAGGATGGGGAAGTTTTAAAATAGCTCATATGGTTACTTCAGATGGTATAGGAGTAGAGTTATTTGAATTTAACAATAGTGAAAAACCAGAAAATAACTTTGAATACTGGAAGAGCGGAGTGTTCCACTTCTGTGTACAAGACCCAGATGTAGAAGGAATGGTAAAGAAAATAGTAGAGCATGGTGGAAAGCAAAGAATGCCTATAAGAGAATACTATCCAGATGAAAAGCCATATAGAATGTGCTATGTAGAAGATCCATTTGGAATAATATTTGAAGTATATAGCCACAGCTATGAAGTAACATACTCATCAGGAGCATATTAATATAAAGATACTCATTTCTTATGAAATGAGTATTTTCATACTAAAAATGATTAAAAAGATAAAACTATAAAACAATAATAAAAGGAATTACTATAACGTGAAAAAGGAGACGAGAGATGGAAGCTATATTTAAAAGAAGAAGTATAAGAAAATATACAGATGACAAAGTAGAACAAGAAAAAATAGAAAAACTATTAAGAGCAGCAATGCAAGCACCATCTGCAGGAAATCAGCAACCATGGGAGTTTATAGTGCTTCAAGATAAAGAAAAGTTAGTTAAGTTATCACATATGAGTAAATACTCTAAATTAATAGCAGACGCACCGCTAGCATTTATATTATTAGGAAACGAAGATAGAATGAGATATCCCGAAAACTGGGAACAAGATATGGGAGCAGCAACTCAAAACTTATTACTAGAAGCAGTTGAATTAGACCTTGGGGCTGTTTGGATGAGTGCAGCACCTTTAGATGATAGAATGAATTATATAAAAAATATGTTTAATTTAGAAGATAAATTGAAACCATACTGTGTAGTTACAGTAGGATATCCAGCAAAAGGACAAGAAAATAAGTTTATAGATAGATACGATGAAAGTAGAGTACATTATGATAATTATTAGATATACATCTATTATGATATATGATAGAATCTAGTATTAATAAGGCATTCAATTAGGAGGGGTAAGATTGAACTTTAATGAGATTGTAAACAAAAACTACAAATCCCTTAATGAAAATGATATTCACATATTAAAGTATATAATAAATAATAAAGAAAAAGTTTCTAATATGATAATTGAAGATCTATCAGATTTATGTAATATATCAAGAACGACTATACTTAGATTATGTAAAAAACTAGGTTTTAAAGGATACAGTGAATTTAAGACATTTCTTAAATGGGAGTTAGCATCTAAACAAACTATAGAAAATGACAAAATACAGGAAGTAGAAAGAAGCTTTAATGAAACAATAATGCTTTTAAAAAGTAAAAACATATCTGAAATATGTGAAGCGATAGATAAATCTAGAAGGGTATTTGTTTATGGAACAGGAAATGCACAAGAAATATTTAGTGAAGAGTTAAAAAGGCTATTTTTATTTCACCACAAATACCTACATGTAATAAAAGGGGAAAAAGAACTAGATGTATCTATTGAGAACTTTAACGAGTCAGACTTAATCATAATGGTGTCTCACAGTGGAAATTCACCTTTTATTCAAGGTAGACTTCATGAGATAAAATTAAGGAAAGCTAAAATACTTTCAATAACAACCCTAGAAAGCAATTATTTAGCAAGTTCGGCTGATTATAGCTTATATGGATATAGTGCTACCTATAACTTAGTAAAAAATGAAGAATATAATAGTAGCTTTTTCTACTTTATAATACTTGAGATGTTATTTATTAGATTTTCTGAATATATGATAAATAAAGAAGTTAAATTTTAATACTAATTATTAAAAGAATAATTTTGTGAAAAGATAGCGTATTTTTGTACGCTATTTTTTATGCTAAAAATGAAAAATCACCTACAAATGGCTAGAAATAGACAGTGTGAAAAATCAACATACCTGTGAAAAAGCACAAGATGAGTAAGAAGGCACTATGTGGCTTTGAAATATAGAAAAAGGTTTTACTAAATGTTACTATAATTTTCGAGGAGGATGCTGAGATGAAAAAATACGAAATATTAAAAGGGATTGAAAAAACAAAATTAGTTGCAGTGGTTAGGGCGGATAATTTTGAGCAAGGTGTAAAAATTTGTAAGGCATGTATAGACGGTGGGATTGAAGCAGTAGAAGTAACCTATACAACACCAAATGCTACTGACATTATAAAAAGCTTAGATACATCTTATCCAGATAAGTTGATAGGAGCAGGAACAGTATTAGATAGTTCAACAGCTACTATTGCTATAAATGCAGGAGCTAAATTTATAGTCAGCCCATTCTTCAATGAAGAAATAGCTAAGACTTGTAATATATATCACATACCTTACTTACCAGGGTGTATGAGTATAAAGGAAATGGTAGAGAGCACTAAGTACGGAGTTGATGTTGTAAAGTTATTTCCAGCGAGTAATTTCGGGCCTAAAATGATAAAAGCTGTAAATGGTCCACTTCCTAATTTGAAGATAATGCCAACTGGTGGAATAAATAAGGATAACGTACTTGCTTGGTTAAATGAGGGCGTATTCTCTGTAGGGATGTCTGGTAATTTACTTTCTTTAGCTAGAAAAAATGATTTTGAAGCTATAAAAAAAGAATCAGAAGAATTGGTAGACATTGTGAATAACTGGAGGGCGTAATATGAACAAGGTACTTTGCATAGGGGAAATAATGCAACGGTTGTCTGTATCTTTTGGAAAAACGATTGCAGAAGTTGGTGAATATAGAGTAGATTATGGTGGTTGTGAAGCGAATATAGCAATACAATTATCAAATTTAAATAACAAAGTTTATTTTTATACTGTTTTACCTCAAAATGATTTGTCAATTCAAGCAGAAAAACTACTTCTAAAATATAAAGTAAATACAAGTAAAATAGATTACTCTAATGGGCGATTGGGAACTTATTACCTTGAAAATGGACAAGGTTTAAAAGCTCCAAAGGTAATTTACGATAGAGAGTACTCTGCTTTTAGCTTAATCAATGAAGAATTATATAATATAGAATCAATTTTGAAAGGTATAGATTATATAGT
>JBOFYV010000084.1:0-12482 GCA_051654865.1 Peptostreptococcaceae bacterium | reverse complement strand
TATTGACGGGATTGCGTTTACACTATATAATTAAGGTATAAATTAAATACGGAGAAGTACTCAAGCGGCTCAAGAGGATCCCCTGCTAAGGGATTAGGCTGGATTAAACCGGTGCGAGGGTTCGAATCCCTCCTTCTCCGCCAGTAAAACACTATCAACTTTGTTGATAGTGTTTTTTTATGCTCAAAAATATGGAATCTAAAAATTACATAATAAAAATTAAAATTTTATAAAAATATTATAACTTTTTTCAACTTTCATTAGTCTAATGTATGAAGGGAGGATGAATATGGAGGAAAAGTTAGTAAAAAAAGCAATTAAAGGCAACTTTGATGCCTACAGTATATTAGTAAATAACCTAAAAGAAGATGGATATAAAATAGCCTACACAATATTAAAAAATGAACAAGATAGTATGGATGCATATTTACAAGCCGTCGAAAAAGGTTTGAACAACATACATAACCTAAGAGAAGCAAATTACTTTAAAACATGGTTTTTAAGAATAGTAATAAATGAAGCTAAAAATATAATAGCTAAAAATAGGAAAATAACATACTTAGAAGAGGTAAAAGAAAAAGAAGGGAAATACGTAGAAAATAACTCAAATAAAATAGATTTAGAAATAGCTTTAAAAAACATAGAACCACAAGTCAGAGAAATGATAAAACTTAAATATTATTTAGGGTACAAGCTAGAAGAAGTCGCTGAGATATTAGAGCTACCAGTAGGCACAGTGAAAGGAAAAATGTACACTGCCTTAAAGTTAATGAGAAAGGAGTTAAGTGATAGTTATGAAAATTGATGACAAAGAAATAGATAAATTACTAGAAGAATTTAATAGCGAAGAAATAAAATTACCAGAAATATTAGATGAAAAACTAAACACAAAGTTAAATGAACTAAGACCTAAAAAGAAAAATAAATTTATGAAATCATTGATAGCATCAATAGTAATATTAGTACTATCATACTCTACAATACCTGGATTTAAAACATTTGCAGATAACGTATTTAAATATATACTTGGAGATATAGGAATAGAAAATGCAGCTAATAATGGGTATGAAAAACTACCAGAACAGAGCCTAGATATAAATGGATATAAAATAGACATCAAAAATATCTATATGGATAACCTGAGAATAACATTTGATGTTTATATAAAAATTAATCAAGAAATGAAATATGATGAATTTGGAAGTGAAACAGAACAATACTCAATATCAATAATAGATAAAGAACTTGATGAAATATTAAAAAACTATAGTTGGAGTACACAATATGAAGGATATAACAAAAACACGAAGACAAGTAAATCATCCGTTCAGCTAGTAGGAAAATCAAACAACGAATTATTAGCATTAAAAGATGAAAAAATTGAGATTAATATAGAATTAGTAAAATATTATAGTGTACAAAAAGGTGAAAAATGGGATCAAAAGAAAGATATTTTAGGTAAATCCAAACTATTATTAAATACACCAAATGAATTAAAAGAAAGTGAATTTATAGAAATAAATAAATCAATAAAAGAAGGCAGACTAAACCTAGATATACAAAAACTAGAAATATCACCAACAATGATGTATCTAGATACAAGTGGTAAATTAGATGAAGAATATCAAATTCAAGGTTTATATGATTTTAAAATAACATCAGATAAAAATAATACTTACAAAGATAGTATGACCTTATCTGCAACAGTTGATGAGTACGGAAATACTAGGCAAACAATAGTGCCATCTATTTATTATGATAAAAGTAAAAAATATGAACTAAAATCAGAAGGTGTATTAGTTGCAGTAAAAGAAGAAGTTAAGATAAACCTAGAAGATATATATCCAAGGACCATAGACTTTTTCGATTCTAAAATAACTATAAAAGATGTATTCTACAAAGACGGAAAGTTAACTATAGAAACTATAAGAAATAAAGATGTATACTCGGCGGGTGGTTGTCTAATAGATGGAAAACTCAACGGAATAGAACAATATCTCTCAGGAGATATAGAAGGGTTTGTATTTGAAGTACCGGAAAAAGAACAATACGATTTTACATTAGAAATGATAATGAAATACAAACATCCAATAAATATAAGCCTAAATAGGTAATATTACCACCCCACCTAAATATAGCCCGCCAGTAGTAAACACTACTGGCGGGCTATATTATAAAGATTTTAATTCCTTTTTTATTAAATAATTACATAGAGTATATATATTATCTTCTAAAAAATCATCATTAAACTTTAAAGGAATAATTTTAGCCATTTTATAAAATAGAACAACATTGTTATTTGAATCATGCCCTTTACTTATACAAATATCTAATCCTAAATAATCATTCTCAGAAACGATAGTATAGCGGTCATTATAAATATTAATAGGTACACAACTTTCAGATAAAATATTATACTTCATATGTATCTTATTATTTTGGAATTTAAAATGTAAAGGAACTAATGTAACATTTATATTGTCAGTATTTATAGTCAGAGTATCTAGCCTATCTTTTAAAACAGATTTAATCTTATATATTTTACCTAAATAATAAATATCTTCATAATTATGAAGTAGAATAATATTTTTCAAGTTACAACATTGATTAGTTTCATATTCTTTATATAGTTTCACGCTTTCTTTTCCAGAAATAGTGTCATCTCTGTGAATCCCAAGGTATTTTTCTACAGTTTTTAGTTTACAATCAGGAAGAGAGAGTTTTTTCTTAAATGGCTTAATAAACTTTAATATATCTATATCATCATTAGAGTCTAGCTTATAATCAATATTATGATTTATAAATCTAGCATTTAAAAAAGGTATATCAAAGGTTGTACCATTAAATGTAATGTGTTTTTCAAAGGTTTTAACTTCATCAATAAATGATAATAATAGTTCATACTCGTCACCTTCACTTTTTGCAAAGAATTGTTTGATAATAGTTTGATTGTTATGATTAAAAAGAATACCTACTAGTATTACCTTACAAAACTTAGGGCTAAGGCCAGTAGTTTCAATATCAAAAACAAAAGAATTAGGAGGGATATCTATATATTCATCTAATACTTTAGTGATTATTTCCATAAAATTTCTCCTTTTTTGAAATATATATTATAATAATGGATATACAAAATATAGGTTGAAATTTATCAACATATATAATTATAAATTAAAGAAAAAATACTTCAAGGTGGTACTATGATAAATATAGATAATTTAAATGAAAATCAAAAAAATGCAGTTGAGCACTTAGATGGGCCTTGTATGGTATTAGCAGGCCCTGGATCGGGCAAAACAAGAGTAATAACGCATAGAATAGCTCATATGGTAGTTGATAAAAATATAAAGCCAAGTAGTATATTAGCTATAAGTTTCACCAAAGCATCATCTGTAGAAATGAGAAATAGAGCATTAAGTTTAAGTAATGATTATAGAATGAATAAGGTTACATATGGAACGTTCCACTCAGTATTCTTTAGAATTCTAAGATATTTTACAAACTATGATTTAGAAAGTATTTTAGATGAAAAGACAAAAAGACTATCAATAAAGAGTATGTTAAAAAACTTTAATATAGAAAATGCAGAAGATGATGAAACTGTAGGACAAGTAATGAATGAAATTTCATTTGTTAAAAATGAACTAATGGATAAAAGAGATTTTAAGTCAGAGATACTAAGTAATGATGAATTTATAAATATTTATAATGGGTATGAAGACTATAAAAGTGAATTAAATAAAATAGATTTTGATGATATGTTAATAAAAACGTATCACATTTTACAAAGTGATAAGAAAGCATTAAGTGTAGTAAAAAATGTTTATAAATATATACTAGTAGATGAGTTTCAGGATATTAACAAGGTTCAGTTTGAAGTATTAAAGCTAATAGCAAATCCTGAAAATAATATTTTTGTGGTTGGAGATGAGGACCAGAGTATATATGGATTTAGAGGATCTAGACCAGACTTTTTATTACAATTTGAAAACTATTTTAAAGGAACTGAAAAAATACTATTAGATGTAAATTACAGGTCAAAAAATGAAATTATAGATATTGCAAATAGGTTAATTGAAAAAAATAAAAATAGATACGAAAAAGTAATTAAATGCGATCAAGGTCAAGGTGCAAATGTAAATTATATCTCTCCAGAAAACTCAGAAGAAGAAGCTGTATTTATAGGTAAAGAGATAATAGAAGGAGTAAAAAAAGAATTTGTAGAGTATACAGACTTTGCAGTTATATATAGAACTAATATTCAATCGAGAGCTTTAGTAGATGTTTTTATGGATATGAGAATACCATTTATAGTAAAGGATTCGGTAGTGACTATATATGACCACTGGGCATCTCAAGATATACTTGCATATTTAAGAATAGGGCTAAATATAAAATCTAATAAAGATTGGATAAGAATAATAAATAAGCCATTTAGGTATATATCAAGAGATAATGTAACCTTAATAAAAGATGAAGATGATTTTATAAATGCACTTATAACTAAGTGTAACCTCCATCCAAAACAAGTAAAAACAATAAATGATTTAGAAATTGACTTAAAATATATAAAAGACTTACATCCTAAAAATGCAATTTCTTATATTAGAACAAGCTTAGAATATGATAGATACATACTAGATTATTGTACAAATAGAAAAATAAAAACAAATGGATTAATAGAGATATTAAATGAATTAGAAAGTTCAGCTACTCATTTTAAAACTATTCAAGAATATCTAGAACATATAGATAGAGTAAAATCAGAATTAGTAGACAATAAAAATAATAAAACTACAGATGGTGTAATTTTCACAACAATGCATAGTGCAAAGGGATTAGAATTTAAAAATGTATATATTATAGGTGCAAATGAAGGTACAATTCCGCATGAAAAATCTTATGACCTAGAAGATGAAGAGAGTAGACTTGCCCAAATTGAAGAAGAAAGAAGACTTATGTATGTGGCTATAACTAGAGCTGAGGAAAATTTATGTATAAGCTCACCAACTAATAAATATGGAAAAAAAGCAGCTAAATCTAGATTTATTGATGATATTAAGTCACCAACAAAAGAAGAAATGGACAATATAAACATAGGAGACACTATATACCATAAAAAATTTAAAGAAGGAACTATAGTTCAAAAAAATGATAACATTATTAAGATAAAGTTTGGCGACGGTGAGAGAAGTTTAGATTATAAAGTGTGTATGATGAAGAACATTATATGGAAAAATTAAATATAAAATTAAAATTATTTAAAAAAATAAAAAAATAAAATTGACAATGACAAGGTAAGTAACTAAAATCTAATTAATAATTTAAATAATCAAAAGAATTTAATAAATTAAATCCAGTGAAAAAGAAAGTAGCCTAAATAGATTTTCAGCGAGCTAGGGTATGGTGTGAGCCTAGTATTGAAGTTTAGAGTGAAGAGAGCTTTGGAGGAGATTATCAGAAATTAAGTATGATAATAGGTAACCCGCCTTAAGGGATTGAGTGGATAAGTAAATTACTTATCAATTAGAGTGGTAACGCGGAAAAATTTCGTCTCTTAGCCTAGATGGCTAAGGGACTTTTTTACGTATAAGGACATTCTATTAACTTTGAAATTATGATTAAGTAACTAGAATTTAGTTATATCAATGAACTTATCGTGAGTAAAAAAGAGAATTTTGAGCAACGGACAAAGTCGTTGGCGATATGAGTGAAGCGAAATTTTACGTATAAGGACATTCTATGAGTATTTTTAGGTGTTACTAGAGTAAACATAGTATACAATATACAAAAATATAATAAAAACATTTTAAGGGGGAGTAAGTATGAAGGGATTAAAAAAAATATTAAGTTATGGTGTAGCACTAGTATTATCGATATCATTGGTGGGGTGTGGTTCATCTACTAATAATGATAATTCAAAAGGGAATGAATCGACTGCAACAAGCAAATTAGAGCAAATAAAAGAAAGTGGTAAATTAGTTTTAGGAACTAGCTCAGGATATGCACCATATGAGTTTCATAAAATAATTGATGGAAAAGACACTGTAACTGGTTTTGATGTTATGTTAGCTGAGGAGATAGCTAAAGAAATTGGTGTTGAATTAGAAATTACAGATATGGACTTTGATGGATTACTTGGAGCATTAAATGCAAATAAAATAGATTTGATATTAGCATGTATGACTCCTAATGAAGAGAGAAAGAAGAATGTTGATTTCTCAGATTTATATTACGTAGATTCAAATGTAGTTATAGTTAAAGAAGGTAATGAAGATAAAATAAAAAGTGATGAAGATTTAAAAACACTTAAAATAGGAGTACAAAGAGGAACTACTCAAGAAAGTTTTGTTGTAGATACACTGAAATCTTCTAACGTAACAGCACTACCTAAAATACCAGATTTAATGCTAGAATTACAAAATGGAAGAATCGATGCAATAGTAACAGGTAAAAATGTAGCAGCGATAAATGTGAAACAATATGACGGTGTAGCAATAGGAAACACAACAGTAGGTCAAGGATTAGAAGAAAGTGCAGCAGCAGCATTTAAAAAGTCTGATGCTAAATTAGATAATAAAGAACTTATAGATTTAGTTAATAAAAAAATAAAAGAATTGCAGGATTCAGGCAAGGCAGATGAACTTATGCAAGAAGCATTAAAATTAGCTGATAAAAAATAAAAATGACAATAAATAGGGGATGATAATATGGATTTTAGTTTTTTAACAGAGTACTATAGTGTAATTATAGAAGGAACATGTGCAACAATATTAATTTCAATAATAGCATTATTCTTTGGATGCATAATAGGTATGATAGTTTGCTTAATGAAAATAGCTAACTTGAAAATACTAAAAGTAATAGCATCTGTGTATATAGAAGTAATAAGGGGTACCCCGGTACTAGTTCAAGTATTTATACTATACTTTGGGCTTCCACAAATAGGAATAAATTTTCCTGGAGTATTAGGGTTATCAAGTGCATTTGTAACAGGAGCAATAGGATTATCTATAAACTCAGGAGCATATGTAGCCGAAATACTAAGAGGAGGAATACAATCAGTAGATAAAGGCCAAATGGAAGCTAGTAGATCACTTGGATTAAGCTATGTATCTACGATGAAACATATAATAATACCCCAAGCGGTAAAATATTCATTACCAGCACTAGCTAATGAATTTGTAACATTAGTAAAAGAATCAGCAATAATATCCATAGTAGGAGTACAAGAAATTATGTTTTCAGCATCAACAATTAGAATATCAACATACAAAGCCTTAGAACCATATATAGTAGCAGCAGTGATATACTTTGTACTAACATTTACTCTATCCAAACTAGTGGGATTATTAGAAAAGAAGTTATCACTATCTAATGGATAAATATAATAAGCTAGGAGGAATGAAAATGATAACAATAAATAACCTAAATAAATCATTTGGAAAACTAGAAGTATTAAAAGATATAAACTTAGAAATAAATAAAGGTGAAATAATGACAATAATAGGTCCTAGTGGATCAGGAAAAAGTACATTACTTAGATGTATAAACCTACTAGAAAATCCAACTAAAGGAGAAGTTATATTTGAAGGAAAAAATATAACAGATAGAAAGATAAACATAGATAAAGTAAGACAAAAAATAGGAATGGTATTTCAAAACTTCAACCTATTCCCGCATAAAACAGTAATAGAAAACATAACACTAGCACCAACAAACCTAAAAATAATGACAAAAGAGCAAGCAACAAAAAAAGCAGAATACCTATTAGAAAGAGTAGGATTACTTGACAAAAAAGACGCATACCCAATACAACTATCAGGAGGACAAAAACAAAGAATAGCAATAGCCAGAGCCCTAGCAATGGAACCAGATATGATACTATTTGACGAACCAACATCAGCCCTAGATCCAGAAATGGTAAAAGAAGTACTAGACGTAATAAAAGAGCTAGCTAAAGAAGGAATGACTATGGTAATAGTAACACATGAAATGGGATTTGCTAAAGAAGTAGCAGACAGAGTAATATTTATGGACCAAGGAAAAATACTAGAAACAAACTCACCAGAAAAAATATTCCAAAACCCACAACATGAAAGAACACAAGAATTCTTTGAAAAGATATTAGCTTAGTCTATATATCTACCATCAAATTAAAAAATAAAAGAATTACCTACGGTATATCAATAACTGAGGATATAGCAACAAAACTATATACAAATCACGAGCGAATAGGGTAATAATATAAGTTGCACCGACCTTTAAGCGACTGCGTCGGCGATATGAGCAAAGTGAATTTTGCGTTAGCCGGAAGGAAAACTTATATTATTACCCTATCTCGCGGACTTAGTTTACAAACTATAAACGTAGGTAACTCTTTATTTTTTAATAATAAATTCCTTTTTCGAAGAAATCTTTTATTTCATTTAAGTCATTTGTCTTACCTAAAGCCAACATTAATTTAATTCTAGCCTTTTGACCAGGTAAGTCTCCTCCAAATATACATCCAAGATTTCTTAAATCTCTTCCAGAACCTAAATAACCATAACTATCAAACACTCTTCCAGAATGACATCTAGATACAATTACTACAGGTATACCTTTTTCTCTAGCATATTTAACACCTTCATACATTTGAGGAGGTATATTACCTCTACCCATAGCTTCAACTATAATACCTTTGTATCCACTATCAGCAGCAAATCTAATAAAATCAGCATCCATACCAACTCCTGATTTAAATAAAGCTACTTTAGATTCAACACTATCAGTATCTATTACAGTTCTACGTCCTTTAACCTTAGATAAAACAAGCTCATTGCAATCTATTATACCTAAAGGTCCAGAACATAAAGCTTGGAATGTATTTAAAGATAGAGTATTAGTCTTAGTTGCCTCAGAGGCTAATAAAACTTCGTTATTTAATACAACTAGAACACCTTTATCAACTGCATAATCTGATATAGCTGTACATACAGCTGCAGATAAGTTGCTTGGTCCATCGTATCCTAGTTCAGAACTACTTCTCATAGCTCCAGTAACTATTACAGGTTTAGAACTAGTAATCGTTAAATCAAGGAAGAATGCAGTTTCTTCTAAGCTATCTGTACCATGAGTTATAACAACTCCACTTATATTATCTCTTTCAAGTAATTCATTTACATAATGCTTTAACTCCATCATTCTTTCTGGAGTAAAGTGAGGTCCAGGTATTTCGTCGAAGTTAAAAACTTCAACATTAGCAACCTTATCAATATTAGTAACCATTGACATTATTTGTTCCCCAGATAAAGTTGGTATAGCAGCACCAACCTTTTCATCAACAGTCATAGAAATTGTTCCACCAGTAAAAACTATCGCAACCTTCTTTTTATTCATCGTAATATCACCCATCCTAAAATCTATATTAAAATAAAAACATTTTATTTATATCTTTGCAATAAAAATATTATATATATAAATAATATATACATAATTATACCAAAAAAATCACATAAAAATATATAAAAAAAAAGAGCTCGGGGAAGCTCTTTTTTTTGTGTTAAACTGACTTCCGTTGTCAATTTAACGATAATGGATATAAAGTCTATCCGTTCAAAAGGGGTATTGGGAATAGAGATTTTAATTAAGGTTATCAGGGGGATAACCATGTATTTATATTAACAAAATTCGACAGTAAAAGCAATACTTTTTTAAAAAAAACATATAATAACGTTTGCCTTATTACGTAAAAAAAATAACCTACTTCGATTTCCGTTCGTGAAGTAGGTTGTAAATGAATAAAAATCATTCATTTAAAGGGGTATTGGGAATAGAGATTTTACTAAGGTTATCAGGGGGATAACCATAGGTAAATAATATCAAAATTCGACAACTTTATCAACACTTTTCTACAAAAAAAATAAAAAAAGGTATTATTTAACATAGATTTAACAAAAGTAGCCAAATGTATATAAAGCAAAATAAAATTGAGCTGAAATTATATATTTGATACTTTAAATATTAGCCATTAAATGTTAAAAAATACAATAATTAATGATATAATAATATGATATGAGTTTATAATAAAATCTTTATCAAAGACTTTATACTATTTTGATAGATTACCTATAAAATTGGTAAAAATAAAGTAAATGATGAATTGGCATATAATGATAGAAAGTAGGTGTAGTATATGGAAATATATTTAGATAATAGCGCTACAACTAAACCATACAATGAAGTAATTGAAAAAATGGTTTATGCTCTTAGTACGGACTATGCAAATCCATCTTCTTTACATAGAAAAGGAATAGAAGTAGAAAAGAATATAAAAGCAATAAGGCAAAATATTGCAAGAACTATAGGCGCTAAGGATAAAGAGATATTCTTTACTTCTGGAGGAACGGAATCTAATAATGCAATAATAAGAGGTGTAGTAGCTTTAAATAAAAGAAGAAAAAATCACATTATATCTACAAATATAGAGCATCCATCTGTGTTAAATACACTTAAAGATTTAGAAGAAGAAGGGTGTGAAGTTACATATCTAAAAGTTAATAAAGATGGAAAAATAGATTTAGAAGAACTTAAGCAATCTATAAAACCTACAACTTGTTTAATAACAATAATGCACGTAAATAATGAAGTAGGTAGTATACAGCCAATACAAGAAATAGGAAAATATCTTAAAACATTAAAAGATAAAGTATACCTTCATGTAGATGCTGTACAATCATATTCTAAAATAAACTTTAGACCATCAAGATATAACATAGACTTTATGAGTGTAAGCGCCCATAAATTACACGGTCCTAAAGGTATAGGTTTTATGTATGTAAAAGAAAATAATAGATTTAAACCTCTATTG
The DNA here is from genome assembly GCA_051654865.1 of Peptostreptococcaceae bacterium. Classification (GTDB taxonomy): domain Bacteria; phylum Bacillota; class Clostridia; order Peptostreptococcales; family Peptostreptococcaceae; genus JBOFOR01. Next base: position 1,630 of record JBOFYV010000084.1, on the reverse strand, counting down.
ACAGGTGGAGGCCAAGAAGTTGGAGCAAGGTCAGGTACTGAGAATACACCTGGAATTTACGGTTTAGGAGAAGCTGTAAGTATAATAAATAAAGACTTAGATGGAAAAATAAATAAAATATCTAATTTAAAGAACATGCTTAAAGATGAAATAGTAGAAAATATAGATGATATAAAGATAAACTCTCAAGATGATGGAGTATGTCACATATTAAATATTTCTTTTAGAGGAATAAAAGGAGAGGTACTACTTCATTATTTAGAACAAAAGCAAGTATATATTTCAACAGGATCAGCTTGTTCATCAAAGAAAAAAGGTAGCCATGTACTAAATGCAATGGGATTAACACCTGATGAAATAGAAGGAGCAATAAGATTTAGTTTATCAGACTTAACTACGGAAGAAGAAATCTTAGAAGCTGTAAAAATAGTAAAAGAATCGGTAGATGACTTAAGAATGATAATGAAGAGAAGATAATATTAGACTTTAATAAAAAACATTAAGAGGTGAAAAGATTGTATAATATATTAATCGCTAAGTACGGAGAAATAGGAGTAAAAGGAAAGAATAGATATATATTCGAAAATAAACTTGTCAAAAACATAAAAAATATGTTAAAGCCACTAGGTGATTTTAATGTTTACAAAGAATACGGAAGAATATATGTAGACTTAGAAGACTATGATTATGAAGAAGTAATAGAAGAAGTAAAAAAGGTATTTGGTATAGTTGGAGTTTGTCCTGCAGTTAGAGCTGAAAAAGATTATGAGACATTAAAAGAATTAGCACTAAAAGTATTAGAAGAAAAAATAGAATTAGGTGCTAAAACATTTAAAGTAGAATCAAGAAGAGGAGATAAGAGCTTACCATTAACTTCTCAAGAAATGAGTTTAGATATAGGTGGATACTTAGTATCTCAAGTTAAAGACAGAATAGCAGTTGACGTTAGAAATCCTGAAGTTAAAATAAGATGTGAATATAGACAAAATCATGTAATGGTATATAGTGATACAGTAGCTGGATACGGTGGATTACCACTTGGAACTAATGGTAGAGCATTATCATTATTATCAGGTGGAATAGATAGTCCAGTAGCATCATGGATGGTTGCTAAAAGAGGTATGGAAATAGAAGCAATACATTTCCATAGCTACCCATTCACAAGTGAAAAGTCTCAAGAAAAAGTAAGAGACTTAGCACAAATATTAGCTAAATACTGTGGAAAAGTAAGGCTACACAAAGTAAACATACTAGAAATACAAAAAGCTATAGGCTTAGGATGTAAAGAAGAAGAAATGACTATAATCTCAAGAAGATTTATGATGCAAATAGCACAGAGAGTAGCAGAAAAAAGATACTGTGACGCATTAATAACAGGAGAAAGTATAGGACAAGTTGCATCACAAACAATACAAGGATTAACTTGTACAAATGCAGCTGTAAGTATACCTGTATTTAGACCATTAATAGCAATGGATAAAACAGAAATAGTAGATATAGCACAAAAGATAGGAACATTTGAAACGTCGATATTACCAGAAGAAGACTGTTGTACAGTATTCTCACCAAAGAAACCAGTAACAAAACCTAAATTAGATAGAATAGAAATTTCACAAAATAAATTAGATGT
>JBOFYV010000083.1:0-3475 GCA_051654865.1 Peptostreptococcaceae bacterium | reverse complement strand
TACATAAAAAAAGACTGACCCCTTAAGGTCAGCCATTCAAATTTATATATAAAATCTATTTTACAATACTTACTCTATTAGATTCCTTAGCCTTTACAGCTCCTGTTTTTACAGAAACAGACTCATCAGCACCTAAATTAGTAAATATCACAGGGCTTATTGTAGATGTAGCATTCTTTTCAATATAATCTAAATCCATCTTAACTAGCTTGTCTCCAGCCTTAACTTCTTGCCCTACTTCCACAAATACGTCAAATCCTTTACCTTCTAACTTAACAGTTTCTATACCTAAATGTATCAGAACTTCTCTACCACCTTCTGATTCTATTATTATAGCGTGCTTAGTAGGGAATATTACTCCTACCTTACCGTTTACAGGAGAGTATATATCTCCATCAGAAGATTTTATAGCGAATCCATCTCCCATTAATTTTGTTGAGAATACTTCATCTGGTACTGCTGATAATTCTAATACTTCACCATTTGTTAATGATAATATTTCTTCGTTTGTATCTACTGTCGCAGCTGTTTCATTTTTAGGTTCTGGTTTTACTTCTACCTTTTCTGCTTTTTTAGCTACTTTCACTTTTCCTGATACTATTTCATTTATTTCAGACTTTAATGTGTCTGACTTTGGTCCAAATATTGCTTGTACGTTGTTTCCAACTACCATTACTCCTGCTGCTCCAAGTGCTTTTAATCTAGCTTGATCAACATTGTTTATATCATTAACTGCTACTCTTAGTCTTGTTATACAAGCATCTAAGTGAGCTATGTTTTCTTTGTTTCCTAAAGCTTCTAATATTGCTGCTGCTAATTCAGTGTTGTTTGATACTGCACCTTCACTAGCTCCTTCTACTTCATCTTCTCTACCTGGAGTCTTTAGGTTGAACTTAGTTATTAAGAATCTGAATCCGAAGTAATAAACTACTGCGAATACTGCTCCTACTACTAGTACTAAATACCATGGAGTTCTATTTGGTATTACTCCAAATAACATAAAGTCTATTAGACCTCCTGAGAATGTCATACCTATCTTAACTCCTAATATATGCATTACCATAAATGATAAACCTGCAAATACACAGTGTACTGCGAATAATACTGGTGCAACGAATAAGAATGCGAATTCTATTGGCTCTGTTATACCTGTTAAGAATGAAGTAAGTGCAGCTGATGCCATTATCCCTGTTACAAACTTTTTCTTTTCTGGTTTAGCTGTATGTATCATAGCAAGTGCAGCTGCTGGAAGTCCAAACATCATGAATGGGAACTTACCTGTCATAAATGTACCTGCTGTGAATTCTACACCGTCTCTTAACTGTGCAAACCATATACTTTGGTCACCCATTACTAACTGACCAGCTGTATTTGTATATTCTCCAAATTGATACCAGAATGGATTGTAGAATACGTGATGTAATCCAAATGGTATTAATGCTCTTTCAACTATACCAAATAATAATGCTGCTAATGTTCTATTTGCATCTATTACAGTTTGAGAGAATGTTGATAATCCCATTTGTATTGGAGGCCATATAAATGCTAATGCTATACCTATAAGTATTGCACTTGCTGCTGTTACTATTGGAACAAATCTCTTACCTGCGAAGAATCCTAAGTATTGAGGTAACTCAATCTTATAGAACTTCTTATATAAACCTGATGCTACAATACCTATTATGATACCACCAAATACACCTGTCTGAAGTGTTGGTATACCAAGTACTGATGCATACATTGGATTTCCTTTTATACCAGGTACCATACCTGCTAATTCTGGAGTTACTCCAGCCATTATACCCATAGATTTATTCATTACTAAGAATCCAACTATTGCAGCTAGACCTGCAACACCTTCTCCTTCTGTTAAACCTACTGCTGTACCTACTGCAAATAATAACGGTAAGTTATCAAATATTATTTGTCCTGAACTTTCCATTATTTTTACTACTAATTGAACTACATCATTTGCTAAGAAAGGCACGTTTGCTACTATATCTGGGTTAGCAAGTGCATTACTTACCCCTAGTAATATCCCTGCTGCAGGAAGTAGTGCAACTGGTAACATTAATGCTTTTCCGACTTTTTGTAAAACACCAAATAGTTTTTTCATTACTATCTCTCCTTATTTTTATATTTTATATTTTTATTTTTTGTATCTATATAGGAATTTATAATTCCATTATTAATGGCTTTAGCAAACTTCAATAAAAAAAGACTTAAATTTATAAGTTGATACACTAATAGAACTATGCTATTAATAAAACCTAGTATTAGTATGCTAATATTAGATTTAATTAATAACACTTTTCTATATAATGTATAAACTTTATAAACCTAAGTCTTGCCTGCCTTGCCAGTAACAATCTTAATTGTTTAAAAGATTTGTATTATACAGTTTTTATTGCTTGTATAACTCTGCTTATGTGAAGTGTTAGGTATAGTAATTCATCCTCTGTTACTTCATATTCATAGTTTGTTTCTATAAATATTTTTATTTTACATGCACAGTTATATGCTTTTTCGTATTGTAGTTTTATTAAGTTTATTAGTTCATTGCCTTGATTTTCTGATGGTTCTCTTTTTATTAACCTTTTTGCAAAGAATTTTAAATGAGTAACTAGTCTTTCATAGTTAAAATCATCTTCTTCAAATTCTACAGAATAGTAGTATCTAATTATATTTAAAATCTCTTTAACTATTTTAGTCATTAAAAATGATTCACCTGTGCTCTCTCTATAATTTGCATTTACAATATGCATTGCTATAAATCCTGCTTCATCTATTGGGAAGCTTGCATCAAACTCTTTGTTTAGATATTCGACTGCCCATTTCCCTACATCAAACTCTTTTTTATGTATTCTTTTTATTTCATATAATAAGTCATTTTTTATATCTATGTTTTCTTTGTTCCTTTTAAGTGCAAAGCTTATATGGTCTGTTAGAGATGCATATATATAATCATCTAAATCTACATTCAACAATTTTTCAGCATATTCTATAATGTCCCCACTTGCCTTAAATATTTTTTCATCTACTTCGGATGCTAGCTTAGTTATTTTATTCGTAAACTTTTCATCTTCTGTTATGAATTTTTTCTCTATTCTATCTATATCAACTTCTTGGCCTGGTTTTTTTTGAAATCCTAAGCCTTTTCCAGTGAGTACTAGTTCTTTATTTTCGTTATCTATAACCAATACTACGTTGTTGTTATAAATTTTTTGAATAATCACAGCTCTTACTCACCCCATTTGTACATATATTTATTTTAAAAATTAATAAATACCTAAATTAGAGCACAACAAAATAGACTGTGTCATAACTTAGGTATTGCCTGCTTTATCAGTAACAATCCACTGTTTTTAACTATTATAAAATCAGTATGTAATTGAATTTCTTTTATATTATATACTTAAATTTTATTATATTTGTATTTTGGTGTCAATAGTTTTCAAAAATTGTTTTCCTGTTT
>JBOFYV010000082.1:0-10991 GCA_051654865.1 Peptostreptococcaceae bacterium | reverse complement strand
AAAAGCTTTTACAAGTGTAGAGTTTGGAAAAGTAATAGATATAAATCAGATTGAAAGTATCACAATAGATGGTGAAGTTATTAAACTAGAAAATAATTAATTATATTAAGAGGTGATTTTATGGCAATGGGTATTTTAGCAGTCATAGCAGTGGTATATTTAATTATATTTATTGCTTCTTTTCTGATAATAGGTTATAAAAGGGGTGAATTATTAAAAAATAAAGCTATATTTATAGGTATTGAATTAATCTCACTACTATTTACCTATATGGCTTTCACTTCATTGCCGAGTAATTATATATTCAAAAGAATTATATGTATAATATTTGGATTAACATCAGTTTCTGCTTATTATTTCAAAGATAGAAAATTAGATTTTTCTCGTATGCTACTATCTATTGGAATTATTGGTGTTAGTATACTTTTATGGTTTTAGAGACAACAAAAGGCGCAAGTTTAATTGCGCCTTAAAATAATATCTCTATAAGATTTTTCGGTCTTCCTCCGCCTTTGCTTGTTTCCTTAGCATACACCCTAGCAAAATTAGTTTCAACCAATTTATTTAAAATTCTTCTAGCACTTCTATCACTTATATTCAAGTAATCAGCCAGTTCCTTAGTATCATAAACTTTACTTTGCCTAGTTTCACTTATAGCCATTATTTTAGCTATAGACTCACAGCTTAAACCAGTATTTTGTGATATATTTAAAATATTTTCATCAGATGCTACCAATGAATATGATAGCTCAACATCTGAACCTAAAGGGCCTTTTATAACTTCATTTTCATCTATTAAATAAATCTCAAAATTACTTGAATCCAAACTTCTTTTTAAAGAATTATAAGCGTTAGACTCTGCTTGATAAGCAGTATTTCCAATTCCAATCCCAACACATAAAGAAAAACCACTAGATTTTATATCCTTTTGTAATTTAAATAATTTGTTATAATTATCATCATTGTCAATAGCACCTCTGTGAGCGAATATAATATATTCATCTCTACCAAAGTTAAACAGTGATCCTTGAATGCTTCTTACATACTCAACTATAATTTTATCTAATTCTGATTTTTTTAACATATTAGTATAATAATTATCTTTATCCCCTTTATAGTTAGCTAAGTTTAATATCTCTACTGCAAGTTGAGAATTTTGAGCTTTATTTAAAGCATATTTTGTTTTTAACTTTTCATAGCAAACCTTTATTAATGGTCTTGTTGCTTCAATTCTATAGACAGGATATCCTTGTTTCTTTAAATCATTATAAATTGCTCCAAAACTAGTAAGTATGACGTCTATTTTGTTTTCTTTATACAAATCTAGGTGCCATTTTTCATATTCTAATTCTTTGATATTAGAACTAAAAGGAAGAGAATAGACATTTTTAGGATTTATATCTATTTCCTTAAGTACATCATCTATTACTTCATCTTCGACGATATCTATACTAAATCTATCTAGACTTTTATTTTCACTTTTTATTTGCCAAAAGGCTTTAGTTATACTTGTACCAGCTCTTGAAACAGTGGCATTTGGAAGTTTTACAGTATAACTAGATTTTACAGCATCTGCCACACCAATACCTGTAAATATTATTGAATCACATTCTTCTTCACAAATACTTATTACCTCAAGTGCTTCATCTGCTTTTTCTTTTATATATAGTTTAGTTTCAATAGTATTATCTATTTCGTTTAAATAATCTTTTATTTTACAACCCGAATCTGATGGGCCAATTATCCCTATTTTCATTACTGTCCTCCAAGACTCTACTTTTATCATATTCTTATATTAACATATAATTTAAGTTTAAATTCATATAAATTTGCACTATAATCTTAATATGTCAGATTAAAGGTGGTGATTTTTAATGGATATTCTTATAGGTATATTTGTAGCTATTGCAGATTTTGTATTAACTTTATTTGCAGGTGATGATGTCCAGAAAGTTTCAAAGTTTTTTAAGAAAAAAGGCTTAATCTGATAAATATTATGAGTGGGAAGGCAGAATTATATAATCATCCTTCCCACGGGATACATTTAAAAGCTAAACTCTATATTCTCTAAATAAATTTGAAATTTTATGGAATAAAAAGGGAATATATAGTATATTTAAGGTGAAAATAATTTTATTTTGCTTAAGGGAGTAATGTGGGATGAAAACATTGATAAAACAAAAAGTAATGGAATTACAAAATGAAATGATAACTTCTATAATAGATTCTGTAAAAATACCAAGTGTTATAAGTGAAGCCAAGGAAGGTTATCCTTTTGGTGAAAATATAGATAAAGCTTTAAGACATACGTTACATATGTGTGAGACTTTAGGATTTAAGACAGTTTATAAAGACGGATACTATGGATATGCTGAGATAGGTGAAGGAGAAGAGCTAATAGGAATACTTGGACATTTAGATGTTGTACCAGAAGGCGAACTTGATAGTTGGCAATATCCTCCATATGAAGGTGTTATAAAAGATGGAAAACTATATGGTAGAGGAACTCAAGATGACAAAGGACCTACTATAGCAGCTATATATGCTGTTAAAGCTTTAATGGATTTAGGAATAAAGTTTGATAAGAGAGTAAGATTCATATTTGGTACTGATGAAGAAAATCTTTGGAGATGCATACAAAAGTATTCTGAAAATGGTGAAGAGATACCTGCCTATGGATTTACACCAGACTCAAAGTTCCCGATGATAAACGCTGAAAAAGGATTATTACAAGCATTATTAGTATCAGATGAAGGTAGTGAAGTTAACTTAAAATTAGGAAATGCATTTAATTCTGTACCTGATAAAGCAGTTTATAATGATATTAAATTAGAAGAAATAAAGTCTGAGTTAGATAAGCTTGGATTTGAATATACTACTAATGAAAATGGTATATGTGTTGTAGGTACAGGTGTACATTCACAGGTATCCGATTCAAAGGATGCTAAAAATGCTATAGCAAGACTTTGCATAGCACTTAATAAAGTAGGGATAAACTCAAAAGCAATAGACTTTATAGCTGAGGTTATAGGTGAAGATGCTAATGCAAACAATATAGTAAAAGACTGTAGAGATGAGGTATCTGGAAACTTAACATTTAACATAGGTAAAATAGATTTAAATGAAGACAAACAAGTGATATCAGTAGACATAAGAATACCTGTTACTTTTGAAAAAGAAGTAGTAGTAAATAACTTAACTGAAAAAGCTAAATCCTATGGATTAAGATATGAAGAATTTGATTGGTTAAAGTCTATATATGTACCTGCAGATAATTTCTTAGTAAAAACACTTAGAAAAGTTTTCGAAGAGGAAACAGGATTAGATTCTACTCCTTTATCATCAGGTGGTGCTACTTATGCAAGAGCGTTAGATAACTGTGTTGCTTTTGGATCAGTATTCCCAAATGCTCCCAAAACAGAGCATCAACCAAATGAGTATGTGCTAGTAGATGATTTAATGCATGCAGCACAAATATATGGACTAGCAGTGTATGAATTATTACAAGGATAATTGTTTGTTGACATATTATACCAATTAGAACTATAATCAAACTGTAAAAATAAATATTAGCTAGGGGTGCCAATAGGCTGAGAGACGGTTATTCGTTAACCCTTGTACCTGATCTGGATAATACCAGCGTAGGAAAGCTTTACTTAAAAACTATTATTATATAATAATGTTTTGTATTATAACATAGTTAAAAGGGCTATACTTTATGCTGAAGTATAGCCCTTTTTATGTGTTTTAAACAATATAAACAGCTAATCAAAGGGGAGAAAATATGAGAGATTACAAAATACCAACACTTACAATTGCAGGTTCAGATTCATCAGGGGGAGCTGGAATTCAGGCGGATTTAAAAACATTTAGTGCAATAGGTACATATGGAATGAGTGCTATTACAGCAATAACGGCACAAAATACTCAAGGAGTGTTTTTAGTTGAAGAACTAAGTACAGGGATGGTGAGAAAACAAATTGAAGTAGTATTTGAGGATATAGAGCCTAAAGCTTTAAAAATAGGTATGGTATCTAATGAAAAGATAATAAGAGAGATTGCAAATACACTAAAACAGTATAATCCAGAATACTTAGTAGTAGATCCAGTTATGATATCAAAGAGTGGATACTCATTATTAAAGCCAGAAGCTAAAAAAAGTATGATAGAAGAGTTAATACCAATGGCTTACATAATAACACCTAATGTACCGGAGGCTGAAGAGATAATGGATATGACTATAAATACATTAGAGGATATGAAAATCGTTGGTAAAAAAATACTAGAACTTGGTCCGAAGTATGTACTTATGAAAGGTGGTCACTTAGAAGGTGATGCTGTGGATGTTTTAATAGGGGAAGATGATACTTTTGAAATATTTAATGTAGAAAGATTAGATAGAAAAAATACTCATGGTACAGGATGCACATTGTCATCAGCTATAACTGCTCATTTAGCTTTAGGTTATGATATTGTAGAATCAGTAAGGTTTAGTAAACAATATATAACAGAAGCTATAAGGCATAGTTTTGATATAGGAAATGGGGTAGGTCCTGTACATCATTTTTATGATTTTGAGATAGATAACGTTTATGTATAAAAATCAAGGGGGATAAATATGTATAAATTAATAAAGGAAGTAAAAGAAAAGAATCCATTAGTACTACACTACACAAATGAAGTAACTATAAATGATTGTGCAAATATTACATTGGCTATAGGGGCAAGCCCACTTATGAGTTATTCATATGAAGAAGTAGAAGAGATAGTATCTATTGCTAGTTCAGTTGTAATAAATACAGGAACAATGAACTCATCTAATTTAGAGTTATTTATAAAAGCAGGCAAAGTATGCAATAAGTACAATAAGCCTGTAATACTTGATCCAGTAGGGGTATTTGCTACTAAAACTAGAAGCGAGTTTATAAATAGACTACTAAATGAAGTAACGTTTGATGTAGTTAAAGGGAATGTAGCTGAAATCAAATATATAGGTGGATTTGATGTTAATGGTAAGGGGGTGGATTCTTTTGATGAGGAAGAAGATATAGATGAAATCATAAAAGCAATATCAAAAAAACTTAATTGTATTATTGTAGCTACAGGTAAAGTAGATGTAATATGTGAGAACGATAGAATTGCAAAAATAGATAATGGAACAAGCAAACTAAAAAGTATAACAGGAACAGGGTGCATGACAGCAAGTTTAATAGGAAGTTTTATAGGTGCATGTGAAGACAAATTTGAAAGTGCAGCTATGGGAGTGTTAAGTATGTCTTTAAGTGGAGAGTTAGCTAATAAAGATAATCCACCAATAGGTAGCTACAAGATGAAATTAATGGATACAGTGTATACTTTAGACAGCGAAGTATATGAAGAATATGCAAAGGTGGAACTGTACAATGAAGTTTACTAATTATCTATTTGAAAATAACAAAGAACTATGGGAAGGATACTTAACCCATCCATTTATAAAAGAAATAGGTGAAGGAACTTTACCTAAAGAAAAGTTTTTAAATTATTTAATTCAAGATTACTTATATCTAAAAGAGTTTGCAAAAGTATTTGCTATGGGGGTAGTTAAGTCATCCACTATAAAAGAAATGAACTTTTTTGCAAATGGAATTAGTGGAAGTATAGAAGATGAAACTGCCACTCATATTAAGTATATGGAAGAATTAGGTGTAATGGCAAGTGATGCTGAAAAGTATAAATTAAAATTAAGCAATATTAGCTATACAAGTTATATGCAGTCAATAGCTATGACTAGTGGAGTAAAAGAAATAGTAATGGCGACTCTTCCTTGTACTTGGAGTTATTATTATATAGGTAAACATTTATTTGAAAATTATGAGGATGGTCTAGATGATAACTATTATAGTGAGTGGATAAAAGCATACAGCGATAATAGTTTTGCAATGGTTGTAGAAAAATGGATAGACTATACTGATGAATTATGTAGCAATTTAACACAATATGAAAAAGAATATTTAAACGATATATTTACTAAAGCGAGTATTTATGAAATGAAATTTTGGAATATGGCATACGAGGAAATATTAGAAAAGGAGAGAGCTTAATGAATATATTAATTATAGCCTTAACTATATTAATTGTAGCGCTGTATTTTATAGAAATAAGAAAAACTAAGTTCACTACTAAAAAAATAGTGGCAATAGGAATGTTTAGTGGAATCGGATTTATACTAAGCATGATTCAATTTATACAATATCCACAAGGTGGAGGAATCACATTATTTTCAATGGTACCAGTAATGGTAGTATCATTATTATACGGAAAAGGGGAAGGGCTAACAGCAGGTCTAATATATGGGGCTTTACAATTATTAAACGGAGCTTATGTAGTTCATCCAGTACAGTTAGTACTTGACTACATATTAGCCAATATAGTATTAGGATTTGCAGGTAGCTTTGGAAGAGAGAAAAAAGTAAATGTATTTTTAGGATGCTTAATGGCTAGTATGTTGTGTACAGCATGTAGTGTATTGTCAGGAGTAGTATTTTTCGGGGAATATGCACCAGAAGGTATGAATGTATGGTTATATTCATTCTTATATAACTTCACAAGTATAGGTGTAGAAGGTATCTTATGTTCAATACTTGCTACATTTATGCCTTTATCAAGAATAGCAAAAGAAGCTAGAATAGAAAATGATAATAGAAAAATAAACAATACATCAATTGCTTGTACTGTGGAGGAGGAGTAATGGAAGAATTAAAAGTGTATCTAGTAACTGATTCAAACATATTAAAAGATAGAGATTTTTACTCAAGTATAGAAGATACATTAAGGGCAGGAGTAAAAGTTATACAACTGAGGGAAAAAGATTGCCTGGGAAATGAGTTTTTAGAAAAAGCATATAAATTAAGAGAGCTTACAAGAAAATATAATGCTTTATTTATTATAAATGATAGAGTAGATATAGCGTTGCTTGTAGATGCGGATGGAGTACATGTAGGTCAAAAGGATATACCAGCTAAGGAAGTGAGAAGACTTATAGGTAGTGATAAAATACTAGGAGTATCAGCTAGGAATTTAGAACAAGCAAAGAAGGCTAAAGACGATGGAGCAGACTATATAGGCGTTGGGGCAATGTTTAGTACTTCAACAAAGCTTGATGCTGATAGTGTTAGCTTTAAAGAACTTCAAAGTATAAAAGATAAAGTAGATATACCTATAGTATGCATAGGTGGTATTACCCTGGAAAATAAATGTGAGCTTGATAAATTTGAGGTAGATGGATATGCAGTAGTATCTGCTATACTAGGGAAAAAAGATATATATGAAGAATCAAGAAAGTGGATAAAAATATAGTTTTATTATATCTAGAGCGTAGGAAGAACCTATGCTCTTTTTGTATCAATAGGCTAAAAATTACAAATAACGTGCAAAAACTTACAAAAATGTAGATTATTGAAAAACTATAGATTATAATAGGTGGGTATTGAAAAATATGGGTAAACCTAGGGAAACCTAGGGGCACAAAGCTAAAGGGACTAAGGTTGAAAAACTATGTTAGCCAGTTGCCAAAGAATTTAAATATTCTTTGTAAAATTGAATAATGCTAAATTGTTTTTACAGTAAGTTCTCTTTAAAATTATATTAATAATAAAGGAGAAATTGTAAAATGAACAAAAGATTTTTTAGTTTAGTAATAGCGGCAGGGTTAGTAGTTACTAATGTACCGTTATCATCTGCAAATGAAATTGAGGGTAATGTAAAATCACCAACATTAGAGATATCTAATGAGCAAAAATCAGGAGCGAGTTTAGTATCAAAGCAAAGTAGTATTAAGTACTCAGACTTCCTAAAAGATGGTGGAGGTTGGCAATGGGTAGATTTAGAACTTAAAGGTGCTAAAATTACTACAAAAGATCCTGAGGTATTTGATAAAGCAATAACTCAAAACTATGATGTGCAAACTACGTTTGCTCTGCCACCTCATGGAACTAGTTTTGAATTTGGTGTATTTGCTCCAAATCCAGGAATCGAATATATTGATAATTGGGAGATAACTATAGATTCTTCTGTATTAGATATAGATCAAGATTTAACTATAAAAATACCAGTAGAAAATGATATAGGTACTACTGTAACACCAAAGATAGTAGCAAATAAAAAAAGTGTAACTAAAGAAGAATTATTAAATGGATTTGATTTAACATTAGAAACTATAAATGGAGCTAAATTTAACACATCATGTATGGCATATGGACCTAGAGTAAGTATTATAAAAACTGCAAACTTAAGAGCATTACAAGTACTACCGTACTGCAATGACATATCAAGTAATAGAATAACTTTCCACATAAAAGCAGTAAATGGAATCCCATCTTATAGTGATACATTAGAGTTTAGAATGGAAGGGGATGCTCTGATAAACTCAAAAGTACCATTAATGGTTAAATTAGATATAGTATCGGATGTAAATCAATCTGATTTAGATAAATTAAAAGATATGATAAAAAATGCTCCAAATGTAACTTTAAGTGAATATACTAAAGAAAGTTATGCTAAATTCCAAAGTACTATAAGGGAAGCAACTAGAATTGCATACTCAAACAATCCAGGGCAAACAGAAGTTAAAGAAATGATAAATAGATTATCAGATGTTATAAACAACTTAGAAAAACTAGAAAATTTAGATGAAGTAGTAAATATAGATGATATATCATTAAAAAATGCAATTAAAAAATCTTTAGGATTAAAAAGTGATGCTATAACAGTAGGAGATATGAAAAAGGTAAAATCTTTAAACTTTGAAGATGATATGTATTTACAAAACTTAAGGGGACTAGAACACGCAACAAATTTAGAAAGTTTAAACCTTAACTACAACGAAGTAACGGATATATCTCCACTAAAGAACTTAGTTAACTTAAAAGAAATAACTGGACTAGAAAACTTTGTAATGGATGAAAATACTGCTAGACCTACTAATAATAAATTCTTTGAATTAGAATATAAAGCAATAGATATAGATGGTAAGAAAATAACACCTAGTAAAGTAGTATTATCTCCAAATCAAAATCCAAAAGAGCTAGACTTAGAAGAAGTACTAGTGGATGGGAAGATAAGAATAGACTCAAGCTTAGTGAGTGGAACAGATGCAGTAGAAGTACTATACGAAAGTCAATACAATAACTTCCAACTATATTCATTCCATTTCTTAAATAATAAATAATATATTAAAGTTTATATAGAAAAGCTCATAGAGTAGAATATTTCTACCTTATGAGCTTTTTATATATAATAAATTATTTATTATCTTTCTAAAAACATTTTTAAATCATCTTCAACGTTAGTTATTCCACCTATACCAAAGTTTTCAACTAAAACCTTAGCTACATTTGGTGATAAGAAAGCTGGAAGAGTAGGCCCAAGGTGAATGTTTTTAACACCTAAGTATAACAGTGATAATAATACTATTACAGCTTTTTGCTCATACCATGCAATGTTAAATGCTATTGGTAATTCATTTATATCTTGAAGCTCAAATACTTCTTTTAATTTAAGTGCTATTAATGCTAATGAGTATGAGTCATTACATTGACCAGCATCTAATACTCTTGGTATACCATTTATATCACCTAAGTTTAATTTGTTGTATTTGTACTTAGCACATCCTGCTGTTAATATAACCGTATCCTTTGGTAATGCTAAAGCAAAATCAGTGTAGTAATCTCTAGATTTAGCTCTACCGTCACATCCGGCCATTACAAAGAATTTCTTTATAGCTCCAGTTTTTACAGCGTCTACAACTGCATCTGCAAGTGCAAATACTTGATTATGTGCAAATCCACCTATTATTTCACCTGTTTCTATTTCTGTAGGAGGAGCACATTTTTTAGCTTGGTCTATTATCTCTGAGAAGTCTTTGTTGTCTTCGCTTTCACCTGTTATATGTTTAACTCCATCAAATCCAGCTGCTCCAGTAGTATATATTCTATCTTTGTAGCTATCTTTTGGAGGTACTATACAGTTTGTAGTCATTAATACTGGTCCATTAAAGCTTTCAAACTCTTCTTTTTGTTTCCACCAAGCATTTCCATAGTTTCCTGCAAAGTGAGAGTATTTTTTGAAAGCAGGGTAGTAGTGAGCAGGCAACATTTCAGAGTGAGTATAAACATCAACTCCACTTCCTTCTGTTTGTTTTAATAATAATTCTAAATCTTTTAAGTCGTGTCCTGACACAAGTATACCTGGGTTATTTCTAACACCGATGTTTACTTTAGTTATTTCTGGATGTCCGTAAGTTCCAGTATTTGCAGTATCAAGTAGGGCCATACCATCTACACCAACTTTACCAGTCTCTAAAGTTAATCCTATTAATTCATCTATACTTAGATTATCATCTAAAGTTTTAGCAAGAGCTGATTGCATAAATGCGTTTATATCCTCATTATCATATCCTAATGCATTAGCATGCTTCATATATGCTGATAAACCTTTTATACCGTATATTATTAATTCTCTTAAACTTCTTACATCTTCATCTTTAGTTGCAAGTACACCAACTTTAGTTGATTTTTCATCTAACGCTTTAGCATCCATATCAGAATTTGAATTTGCACTCCAAATAGCTGCTTCTGATAAGTTTTCTTTGTTAGTTAACTGAGCTAATAGAGCTTCTTTAGTAGCTAAAGTTTCTTTAACTCTTGCATAGAATACTGCATCATCAAAGTTTGCATTTGTTATTGTAGTAAATAAGTTTATAGTTACTAAGTGATTAACATCTTTACTTATTTTTTTTCCTTCACTTCTAAGTCTTGTTGCTACTTCAGATAATCCTTTTGTTGTATATATTAATAAATCTTGCATTCTTGCTAAATCTGGTGACTTACCACATACTCCAAACTTTGTACATCCTGTACACCCAGCGGTTTCTTGACATTGATAACAAAACATTAAATCTTTCATACTCAAATCTCCTTTAATTTATAATGTGTATTTTATTTACCCTTTTTAGG
>JBOFYV010000081.1:0-6343 GCA_051654865.1 Peptostreptococcaceae bacterium | reverse complement strand
CTCTTATAAGTATCTATCTTATTTTTTATTTAGTCTTGCTAGAATCTAAATAACTTAAAATACCTTGAGCAATCCCTTCTGTCAAGCTTTCTTGATATTCTTGCGATAATAATTTTTTACTTTCTTCTTGATTAGTTAAAAATCCGCATTCAATTAATACTGAAGGCATAGTAGAGTCTCTTAATACTTGGAACATATCTTCTCTAGTACCTCTATCTCTTACATCTACATATGAATTGATTGACTTTTGTATCGACTCTGCTAGTTTGTCTGAACCATCCTGTACTCCTCTTTTATAGTATGTCTCTACTCCGTTAGCCGAAGTTCCTCCACTTTCAGCATTCAAATGTATAGACACAAGTATATCTACATTTTCAGAATTTGCAAAAGCTGCTCGATCTCCCAAACTCATATATTTATCATCCGTTCTTGACATTATAACTTGAACATCTTCTTGCTGTGATAACTTATTCGCAATTCGTTTTGATAATATTAAGGAAACATCCTTTTCTAAAATTTCACCATCTTTACTTTGAGTTCCTTTATCATTTCCTCCATGACCAGGGTCTATTAACACTGTATATTTTTTACCTAAGTCTTTATTTACTTCCTCTTTTAAATCAAAGTGTTTTTGTTGTTCTATATTTTCAACAGGTTCTTCATTTTTTTTATCTGCCTTTTTTTCTATATTCTTTAAAGTTTGTCCTACCCAAACTGCCGATTTATATGTTCCAAAAACAAATAATGCCGCTAAAAATATTACTATTAGCAGTCTTACAATTCTAATTCTCTTCTTTTTTCTTCTTCTACCTTTTTGATTTTTATTACTTGGTTTTTTTGATTTTAACTTATTATTTTTATTTGACATAAAATGACCTTCCTCAATAGCAAATTCCGCATATATATATACGTTTATTCTACCATCAAGCAAGGCTTTTTTCAATATTTTCCATTTTTTATCAAATTATTTATCCACCTAATGTCACATCTTGCGTATTGTACCATTCGAAAGCTTGAACCATATGATTTTTTGTAAAATCTGGCCAATAATCATCTAATACATAAAAATCTGCATAGATAGATTGTACAGGTAAAAATCCACTTAATCTTCTTCTACCACCCCACCTAACAATTAGGTCTAATCTAGATATATCATTTGATTGTATATTATCATGAATATTATTCTTATTTACATTCTCAGCTTCTGCTAATGTATTTAAATCCCAGTACCATCCATAGTTTACAAGTATATTAGCTTTTATTTGACCTTCTTTAGCTTCAGTCCTTACAGTATAAGGAAGCAATTCTTTTGGAAACATTGGAGATTTAGTGTTTCCCATTACTAAAAGAGCCGCACCTTCTTCTACTAATTTGTTTGCTGCACTAACACACGCTTTAGTAAAAGCTTCTGTTTGATAAGAAGGCCTTCTAGTGTTATCTGTAGTAAAACCATAAAAAGTAACTTCTTCTACACCCATATCTCTACAAACTCTATAAGCATCAATACCTGGATCTAGCCCTTTATCGTAACCCATTTCCTTAGTCATTCCATTATTCTGTGCCCACCTTCTATTCCCATCTGGAATAATCCCTACATGCTTTGGTATTCTCATATTAGTCACCTCTATAATTAATAATTTTACACTAGTAATTATTAACAATATTTAAAGATTTTATTACATTATTGTAATTGCCTTTTATATAAATAAATAGTAAAATTTTATAAGATAGTTAAATTAGTAAACTTAGGAGGATAATAAATGAAAAAATTATTAATATTATTTTCACTAGTATTCACAATCGGTCTAGTGGGATGTACATCTAAAGAGGAAATAAAAGACATACCTGTTGATGATATAAAGAACGCTATAAATAATGAAACACTACTAAAAGTTCAACCAGTTCAAGAATCACCAGCAGTAGATTCTTACATATTTGAAAATGTAAAAGATAATATAAAAGAAGGATTTGTAATCCAAGCTATGATGAATGTTAAGCTTCAAGATGTTTTTGTTATAAAAACAGATGATGTTGAAAAGATAAAGACTGCGATAGAGACTTACAAGACAAATAGTTTACAAATGTTTGCAGATGGATATGGTGGAGAAGAAAATGCTACTGCGGTTGCAGATTCTATATTACAAAGTAAGGGTGATTATGTTTACTTTATAGCAACACCAAATGCAAAAGAAATCGAAGCAGAAATCCTTAAGGTTATTGAATAGTATTCGGGGGGTTATTTAGTTAATATAGACCGCGCAGAAGGTGAGTTATATAAGTTTTCCTTCCGGCTAAAGCAAAGTCGGTGCAACTTATATAACTCACCTTCTGCGCTCTGTGACTATACTTACTAAATAATTTTACTATTTAACTGTCTCTATAACTCAATACAAAAGTACTTTTCTATATAAAACTTTGTAGGCAACTAAGTATAATAATAAAAGTAAATATATATGTAATACACTTAGCGAGTGGAATGATAATATAGATCGCACCGACATTGCGGTAGCCTGAAGGAAGATCTATATTATCATTTCACTCGCGGGTATACAACAAAACTAGGTTATTAACTAGCTTATAACGTTTTATATTAGTCTAATTTAAGAAAGGATGGTGATAGTGTGGTTTTTAGTAGTATAACTTTTTTGTTTTATTTTTTACCTTTGGTTTTGTTTTGCTACTTCCTTGTTCCTAATAAGTTTAAGAACTTTATACTTTTGGTATTTAGTTTGATGTTTTATGCTTGGGGTGAGCCTGTTTATATACTTGTGATGTTTTTCTCTTGTGGGGTTGATTATATAAATGCTTTGGTTATAGATAAGTATAGAGGTACTTATATTGCAAAGTTGGGACTACTTTCTTCTATAGTTTTAAATCTTGGTATGTTAGGGTTCTTTAAGTATAGTGACTTTGTAATTAATATATTAAACTCTACTCTATATACTAATTTTAGTTTGTTTAATATAGCGTTGCCTATTGGTATAAGTTTTTATACTTTCCAATCAATGTCTTATACTATAGATGTTTATAGAAATGAGGTTCCCGTTCAGAGAAATATTATTTCGTTCTCTGCTTTTGTCACTTTGTTTCCTCAGTTAGTGGCTGGGCCTATTGTTAGGTATGCTGATATTTCAAGAGAGATAAATCATAGGACTCATAGTTTAGATAAAATTTATGATGGTATTTATAGATTTATAATCGGTTTGTCTAAGAAGGTTTTGATAGCTAATAATCTAGGTGCTATTTGGTTTAGCATTAAAGCTTCTGAGTATACACAACTTTCTACGGCTACTGCTTGGCTTGGGGCTATTTGTTTTACTTTGCAAATATACTTTGATTTTTCTGGTTATTCGGATATGGCTATAGGTCTTGGCAAGATTCTTGGATTTGATTTTTTAGAGAACTTCAACTATCCATTTATTTCAAAATCTATTACTGAATTTTGGAGAAGGTGGCATATATCTCTTGGTATTTGGTTTAGAGATTATGTGTATATACCTCTTGGTGGAAATAGATGTTCTAAATTAAGATGGTTCTTTAATATATTTGTAGTTTGGTTTTTAACTGGGCTTTGGCATGGTGCTAGTTTTAATTTTATATTATGGGGACTTTATTTTGGAGTGTTTTTAGTGATAGAGAAATTATTCTTATTAGACTTTTTAAAAAAGCTACCTCAGTTTATAAGTCATATTTATGTGATGTTTTTAATTATAATAAGCTTTATGCTATTTGATATTACTTCACTTAATGATTTTGGTACTTATATAAATGCTATGTTTACCTCTAGTAACGGCCTTATAGACCATTCTTTCTATTATTATCTAGTTCCTAATATATTATTATTAATAGTTGCTATAATAGCTTCTACACCTATAATAAAAAGGATTTTAGATAGTAATAAATACATTAGATTCGTTACTTTAGTATTTGGATTAATATTCTCTACTGCATTTTTAGTAGATGCTACTTTTAATCCATTCTTATATTTTAGATTTTAGGAGGTGGTTGTATGGATAAATTATTAAAATATCTAACAATAGCTTTGTTTATGGGGTTTATATTTATAGTTCCTATAGTTACATTAGCTACTCCAGATAAAAAAGTAAATGAAATTGAAAACAAAATACTAACTCAACTACCTCAGCTTTCTATAAACAATATTATAAATAAAAGGTTTATGAATGAATTTGATAAATACACCGCTGATCAATTTCCTATGAGAACTGATTTTATAGAATTAAAAAATTCATATAGTTATGCTAGTGGGCAAAGAGAGTTTAGAAATATTTATTTGACTAAAACAGGTAAACTTCTTGAGAGATTTACTCAAAATACAGATACGATAAATAACAACATCTCTACTATACTTAATGTATCTAACACACTAAAGGAAAATTATAATATTGATACTAAACTTATGGTCGTTCCTACGTCTGTTGCTTTTTACCATAATGAATTGCCTTCATGGGCTATTACAGATGATGTAAAATCTACTATTAATTATATACACTCTAAATTCAATAATACAGATTTAGTAGATTTTTATACACCATATAAAGTTTTAGAACAAAATAAAAATGATTATATATATTTTAACACTGACCATCATTGGACTCAGCTTGGAGCCAAATTAGCCTATGAAGATATGTATAATACTAAAGTTTCAAGTATACCTACCAAGGTCGCTGAAAACTTTTATGGAACCTATTATTCAAAAGCACTACTTCCTGATGTAAATGGTGATAGTATCTATGCTTATCTAGACTTTAATGATCATAAAATCAATATAGACTTATCATATACCTATGATACTCTTTATGATGATACTAAGCTTAGCAAAAAAAATAAATATCAATACTTTTTACATGGAGATCCAGCTGTAGCTATTATAGATGGAAATGATAATAGTAATGAAGAGATTTTAATTTTTAAAGATTCTTATGCTCACAGCTTTATACCTTTTTTAACATCTAATTATAAAAAAATTCATATTATTGATCCAAGATATTACAATGTAGAACTATATAAGTACTTAGATGAAAATACAGAGATTAATGAAGTTTTATTTATAAATAATATACAAACCTTTAACTCTAGTCCAATCTTTAAAAACTAAAATAGCACAAAAGGATGCCTAAACAGCATCCTTTATTTCTATATATTTTCTTTTAGTATTTTTAATTATTAAGCACACAAAAAATATTCCAATCACCGCTCCCGTTGTATCAACTAATACATCTCTAAACTCACCACTTCTACCCTGTATAAACAATTGATGAAATTCATCCGTACAAGCATATATAAATGCTATCATCACAGACTTTATCGCTACATTTTTTATGTTTATCTTTGTATCGTACATACTCATAAAAGCCAACGTAGCTAATACTGCATATGAAAACATATGAGCACCCTTTCTAACTACAAATTGAGCTGTGTCATTAGCTATCATAGTGTCTATGATATTCCCTACTAATGGTAATGAGCTTAATACATTTATCACACTACTAGAATGTTCGCTTGATATATCTGCTGGCTGGTTTGACATATAAAATATTATTGCCATCCATGTTATTGTTAATATAATAAACAACTTTTTTCTCATGCTTATCTCCTATTCTTATATCCGTTTTGTATTTTATCATTATATCATAAAAGGATGTCTATTAGACATCCTGTGCTTTTTCATCTATTCTAATATATGTTCTTTAGCATACTTACTTAAATATTCTTCACAATCTTCAAATAAAATTTTGAACTCTAATAAATCAGGAATGCTTTCGTCTAGTTCATAACTAGAAAAACAGATAACTATTCCATCATCTGATAGGTAAAAACTTTGGTTGGTTGATATTGATAGTGTTTCAATATAGTCATCTAGTTCTTCTTCTGTAAATATGTCTTCGAATAGTTCTCTATCTTCTTCTAGTTCCATCCTGAGTCTTGTGTTTAATATATTTATATAATCTATTCCTGGTTTGAATATATCTTTTAATTTTATCATTCTACCTAAGTCTATATCATAGTTATAAGAGTTTGCGTATGTGATGTTGTATAATCCTGACAGTTGTGAAAATTCTACTATGATGCTAAGGATGTTGTTTCTATTGTAGCAAATGTCGTACTCTGTGTTTATATATGATAAGTAGTTTCCTTTTCTCATTAGGGTCTTTATTTCACTTTCTACTACGTCTTTGAAGGAGATTACATCTTGTTGGATTACATCGTTTATATAATTGATTAGTTTTTTTTCGTATTGTTCTTCTTTTATAACTGGGTAGTTTAGGTTGTATATTACTAAGTTGTCTTGTTTTTCAATGTTTATTGTCTCTATGGATAGCAT
>JBOFYV010000080.1:0-4865 GCA_051654865.1 Peptostreptococcaceae bacterium | reverse complement strand
CTTAACCTCCCAGTTTTGTATCTATCTTTTATGTCTAATTTTAAAGGCAATAGATTATCTACTGCCTTTTTTGTAGTTTGCTATTTTATAGTTTTCTAAGCAACATTTAATCCTTCTTTTTCTTTTAATTGCTTAGCTAATTTTTGTTTTCTTGTTATTATTAATAATGTTGCTGATATTATCGCTCCAAGCACTGCTGCAAAGAACCATATTGCCGCTGCTGTTATCCCTGATAAACTACTCTCTAGTAAAGCTAATGAGAATATTCCCGCTCCTGGAACTTGTAATCCTATATTAAAGAATGCAACTATTGCTCCTGTTACTGCTGAACCTGCTACTAGTGAAGGTATAACACGTATTGGGTCTTCTATCATAAATGGTATAGCGCCCTCTGTTATTCCAGCTAATCCTAGTATCCATGTTTGCTTTCCTATTTCTTTTTCAGAATCTGTAAATATCCCTTTACCTATCATTGTAGCCATAGTAACTCCAAATGCTGATACCATCTTTACTGATGCAAATATTGCATATGGTATAAAGTTACCACTAGCTATTGCTCCTATTGCAAATGTATATGCTGCCTTGTTTATTGGTCCACCTAAGTCAAATGAAACCATCGCACCTATTATTGCCCCTAGTAATATTGCATTTGCTCCTGTCATTCCGTTTAACCAGTTGATAAGTCCATTATTAAGAGCCGCTACTGGCTTCCCTACTACGAATAACATAAGTAATCCTACAGTTAAAGAACCAACTACTGGGTAAACCCAGAAACTTATAAATCCTGCTAATGTTCCTTTTGCTGGTATGTTTTTCTTTAAGAATCTTACTATATATCCTGCAAGTAAACCTCCTAGCATACCTCCAAGGAATCCACTTCCTATTAAGTCTGCTGCTAAACCTGCTGCAAATCCTGGCCCAAGACCTGGTTTTTCAGCTAGTGAATAAGACATATATGCTGATAGTACTGGAACCATTAATGTTCCTAACATACCTCCAGATAACTTTCTAAGCTGCCATAACCAAGAACCTTCTAGGTTGTATAAGTCCTGTAATCCAAATGCTTGAGATGTAAGTACTGCAAATGCAAGTATCATACCTCCAGCTACTATTAGTGGTATTATATGAGATACTCCTGTTAGTATCGCTGATTTTATATCTTTTTTCCATGAACCCTTCTCATCTGATGATGTATTCATTGAAGTTTCCACATATTCACCTTTACCTTGTCTCTCTGCTACGTCTAAAGCTTCTTGTACTATTTCTTTAGCTCTTCTAAGCGGTGCTGCTACTGATGTTTTTATACTTGGTAAATGTTCAAATCTTTCTGTATTTTTAGGTGCAACATCTGTTGCATATATTATTGCATCTGCTTTTTTTATAAGTGCTGGTGTATGTGGATCTACCATTCCGTTAGCCCCTTGTTTTTCTACGTATACATCTACACCCATTTCTTTTCCAGCTTTAACTAGTGCTTCTGCTGACATATATGTGTGAGCTATCCCTGCTGGACATGCTGTAATTGCTAATATTGTTTTGTTTAACTTCTTAACTTCATTATTAGTATCTTCAGCTTTATCTTCTTTAGATGGATCTAAGCTGTTGTATAATTCTTTACTATTTTTAGCATTTAATAAATTATTTTTATATTTTTCATCAGTTAATCTAGTCACAAGTTCAGAAAGTACTTCTAAATGAGTGCTTCCTCCTTCGCTTTCTGGTATTGCTAATAAGAATACTAATGTTACTTTATTGTCTGGATCTAAACTTTCCCAATCTTCTATTGGATTTTCTAAAGTCATAACTGCAAAAGCTGCTTCTTTTACTGCTTTTGATTTACCGTGTGGTATTGCAAGTCCTGCTTCAAATCCTGTTGGAGATAATGTTTCTCTATGTAAAACTGCTTGTAAGTACTCGTCGTAAGAATTTAATTTCCCCTCATCATATAACTTTTTAACTAAGAACTTTATAGCTTCATCTTTTGTTTTTATCTTTTTATTCGTAAAGATAAGGTTTTCATTTGTAATATTTTTAAGTTCCACCTTACTTCCTCCTTAGCTTATATTTTATGATTTAAATATATCACAGGTAAAACTTATGAAAATGTTTTTTTGAATATATACACATATTTTCACTAAATATATATATCATTTGTGTATTTATACACAAACTAGCATATACGCCAGTACTGCTCCATAATTGCGCGTATAACTATTAATATAGATACCTTATCTGATATTTTATATCCATTAATTTCAACTAATGGTGAATAACAGTATAAACTTATATCTGCAATATCCTGTAGTTCATTTTCACATAAATGTGTAAGTGCAATTACTTTACACTTATTAGATTTTGCTATTTTAGCCCCCTCTAATATATCTTCTGTTGTACCACTTAGGCTAATTGTAAATAGTATATCTTGGTCATTTAATTTACTTATATTATGTATTGCTTCATGCCTTTGATTGTAACAATTTACATTTATATGGGTTGCTTTTAGTTCTTTTGTGATGATTTCACATATTGGTGTATTTTGACCTATTCCATAGATTATAATATTTTTAGATTTTTTAATTAAATCAGCTACTCTAGATATTTTTTCATAATCTATTAATTCTAATGTCTTCTTTATATCTAGTTCTAAGCTATTTGATATACACTCACTATTATTTTCTTTTAGTTCATTTTTTAGGTTATTTTTCAATTGAGAAAATCCATCATACTCCATTTTTTTGCACAACCTAATTATTGTGTTTGGCACTGTATAAAACTTATCTGCTAGTGATTGTATTGATGATTTAACTACTTCTGTTTTATTTTTTAATATATACTCAACTATCATATCTTCTGTATCACTAAATTTATGTTCATGCTTTTTTATTCTTTCGTAAAGCTTCATTATATCCTCCCAGTAATAAAATATTAATTTTTATATTCACTTAATTCTTAATATACAAAATAGGTTAATATTTTTTATAATACTAACCCATTTTTATATAAAGTATTTAATTATTTTTTATAATTTAAGTATTTGCGCTATGCTAGTAAACTCTTTCCTTTTCTATTTGTATATTACTGATTTCTCCAGTACTTAAGTCAAATTCTACTTGATAATCACCTCTTATAGAGGCTCCATATACATTTTTACCCTTGTACCATCCTTTAACAGTAAACTTAGTCTTATCTTCATTCAATTCATATTCTGGTGATACCTCAAATTTACTTACAGTAGAGCTTATATTCTCCATAACATATTCTTCAGCTAATCTTTTAAATTTTCTTCCTAATTGATCTTCTTCATAACTTATAATAGCCTTTTCTCGATCATTATTAAACTTTGTAATTTCACCATCTGTTATATTATATTGTTCTATTTCTTTTTCAGTTAGCATTCCTGCTTCATCAGGATCAATACCATTTTTTATATCCTTTTTGAATTTAGACTTTGCGTTTAGTACTTGAGACCTTTCCTTTTTCTTCGCCTCTATTTCTTCCTCTTCTTGCTTTTGCTTTTCTAAAATAGCTTCTTGCTTTTGTTGTTCTTTTAATTCTTCATTGTACTCTTTTGTAGATTTTATAAATATAACTGGAGTAACTACTAATAAAATAACTACCATTATTACGGCTAATACATTTTTAATTTCCTTAAAAAAATCTCCAATATTATCATAGTTGTCTTTTTCTTTAAATATATATCTTACTACAAATGCACTCGCTATTATCCATAATACAAGTAATCCAAACATTATAGCTGCAGAAATCATTAATATTGTCAGTAAAAACTTAAAAAATTTCTTCATTGTTATCCCCTTTTATACTGTCTAATTATTATTAATCATTATTATATATATTAACACCGGAACTCAACCTTGTAAAGTTTTGTCGAATCGTTTACATTTTTGTAATAAACTTATTTTCCCTCATAAAAAAAGAGCCTATATCTTTTTAGATAAGCTCTTTTTTTACTTTACTGTGCCTTTAAATAGGTTCTACCTATTATAAATGTACCTTTTGATTCCTTCTATAATGCTTTTTTATAAAGTTCTATCATATCCTTTAATGTAGTTTGTCTCGGATTAGCTAAAACATTAGCACTCTTCATAGCATCACTTGCCATAGTTTCTATCATATCTTCTGTAACACCTACTTCAGAAAGCGATGCTGGTATATTTAAGTCAGCATTTAACTTCTTTAACTCTTCAACAAGCATTTCCGGCTTGAAGTAATCAACTTTTGCATTACCCTCACATATATATTTATAGATTTTTTTGTAACGTCCATTGTCAGCAAGTGCATTGTACTCAACTACAGTTGGAAGTATAACAGCATTTGCAACTCCGTGTGCTACATGGAAGTATGCACTTACTGGATGACTCATTGCATGTACATTTCCAAGTCTTGCCCATGCGAATGCTATTCCTGCAAAGTTAGATCCTGCCATCATTGCTGATGCAGCTTCTTCATCTTGTCTATTTGCTACGAAACGACGTATGTTTTTGCCTATTAACTCCATTGCCTTTTCAGCCATAGCATCTGTAAACGGAGATGCTTGTCTTGAAAGGTATGCTTCTAGTGCATGTATTAATGCATCTACTCCACAAGAAGCAGCTATTGATGCTGGGGCAGTCATTATAAGCTGAGGATCTAGTATTGCATACTTAGGTAATATCTCATAACTTATTACTGATAATTTATAGTTTCTAGCTTCATCTGTTATTACTGCTGATGCTGTAACTTCACTTCCTGTTCCTGCTGTTGTTGGTATTGCTATCATAGGAACTATCGGTCCTGGAACCTTGTGAAGTCCTTCATAGTCTGTAATTTTTCCGCCATGGTTAGCAAGTACACCTACTGCTTTTGCA
>JBOFYV010000079.1:0-49130 GCA_051654865.1 Peptostreptococcaceae bacterium | reverse complement strand
TTGCTGAGTTAGGTAGAGTTCACAGACATGAATTATCAGGAGCATTACATGGATTAATGAGAGTTAGAGCATTCACTCAAGATGATGCACATATATTTATGTTACCAGAACAAATAAAAGATCAAATAAAGGGTGTAGTTGATTTAATAGATAGAGTTTATAAGACTTTTGGATTTGAATATCACTTAGAGTTATCTACTAGACCAGAGAATTCAATAGGAAGCGATGAAGATTGGGAAGCAGCTGAAAATGGATTAAGGGAAGCATTAGAAGAATTAAATCTACCATATATATTAAATGAAGGTGATGGAGCATTCTATGGTCCTAAGATAGACTTCCACTTAAGAGATTGCTTAGGAAGAACATGGCAATGTGGAACTATACAATTGGATATGCAATTACCACAAAGATTTGATATAAACTATGTAGGTCAAGATGGTGAAAAGCATAGACCTGTTATGATACACAGAGTTGCTTTCGGAAGTATAGAAAGATTCATAGGTATATTAATAGAGCATTATGCTGGTAAATTCCCAGTTTGGATAGCTCCAACTCAAGTTAGAATACTTCCTATATCAGATAAATACAATGATTATGCAAATCAAGTAAAAGAAGCATTATTTGCAAAAGGAATAAGAGTTGAAATAGATGATAGAGCTGAAAAAACAGGATTCAAAATAAGAGAAGCTCAACTTCAAAAGATACCTTATATGTTAATAGTTGGTGAAAAAGAAGCTGCTGAAAATACAGTATCTGTAAGATCTAGAGATAAAGGTGAAGTTGGAAGTATAAGCTTAGATGAGTTCTTATCAACTGTATTAAAAGAAGTTGAAGAAAGACAAAATGTTGAATTATAAGAATAAATAAAAAGTTAATACTTTAAATAAGGTTAATGCTTTAAATATATAAAGGTAGCTTCTTTTAAGAGGCTACCTTTATATTATATAAATATAAAAAGTTGGTGCAAAACAATGGTATTAGTTTTACACCAACTAAAATTTATTAATTAACACATTCTTTTCTTATTAGTGACTTTAATTCATCATGTGTCATAGTTTCATTTTCAAAAAGATGTTTTGAAACAATGTGCAAATCATTTAAATTATTTGTAAGCAACTCTAAAGTTTCTTTGTAGCATGATTCGACTATATTGTTTGCTTCTTTTTGGATTTTTTCAGACATAAAAGATTTTGAATTTCCATCTAAAGTCATAAATCCTAAATTACTCATACCATACTCACAAACCATTTGGTTAGCAAGTTCAGTTACTTTCTTTAAGTCATCTTTTGCTCCAGTAGACTTGTGATTAAATACGATTTCTTCAGTTGCTTTACCAGCAAGAAGTATCTTCATTTTTCCGATAAGTTCATCTTTTGTGTAAATATATCTATCTTCATCTGGTAATTGAAGTACATAACCTAATGCTTGTCCTCTAGGAACAATAGATATTTTTTGAATAGGACAAATTCCAACTAAGTCACTAACTAGAGCATGACCAGCTTCATGGTAAGCGACAATATTTTTTTCCTTTTCAATAAGAGTAGAATTTTTAGATTCTAAGCCTGCAATAACTCTTTCTAATGCCTTATCAAAGTGAGCTGATGTAATAACTTCACTATTTTCTCTTACTGCGAATATAGCAGCTTCGTTAGCTATATTTGCAAGATGAGCACCATTAAAGCCATGTGTTTTCTTTGCTAAAACTTCTAGATTTACAGAAGAATCAATTGGCTTATTATCAGTATGAACTTTAAGTATCTCAAATCTAGTGTGATAATTAGGAGAACCTATATGAATATGTCTATCAAATCTTCCTGGTCTAAGTAATGCTTCATCTAATAAATCAAGTCTATTTGTAGCTCCTACTATTATTACATTTGAATCTTTGGTAAATCCATCCATTTCAACTAGCAACTGATTTAAAGTTTGGTCTTTTTCGTTGTTACTTTCTAAATGTCTTTTAGCACCTATTGCATCAATTTCATCTATGAAAATTATACTAGGGGCTTCTTTTCTTGCTTTTTCAAATAAAGTCCTAACTCTTTTAGCTCCTACACCCACGTATTTCTCAACAAACTCAGAACCAGTAACATTAAAAAATGAAGAGTTTGTTTCACCAGCTACAGCAGATGCAAGTAGAGTCTTTCCTGTCCCAGGAGGGCCATAGAATAAAACTCCTTTTGGTATTTTAGCACCCATTTTTTTGTACTTATCTGGAGCTTTCATAAAATCTACAATTTCGAAAAGCTCCTCTTTTATTTCCTCTAGCCCAGCTACATCACAAAAAGTAGTTTTTGGCTTAGTGGAGTTAGATTCTTCTGATGGATTTTCTTTTTCCATCTTAGTTTGAACAAATGCTGGTACTGGTTTATTTAATTTTTTGAAAAAATTGTCTAACATTCTCATAGCCATACACCTCGGATAATAAAAATATTCTTATTTATATATTTTCCATAGTTGTTAAAATTTATTATTTAAATTTTTCCAATAAGGATAACGAAGAAAATATGATATATGTAAGTATAACCATATATGGATAAAAACATTACTTTAATATAGAGATAGTATAAAAAATATCTTATTTATAATAAAAATTAAAAATAAGATAAAAATATAAAAATATGGTTGCATTAATAAAAAGAATATGATATATTATATGGAGTAAATAATAAAAAAACAAAGAAGAAGTCTGCTTCTCACCTTGCGACGAAAGTTGTTAGTGTAAATATAAGTTAAAGCTTTTACAATAATTTCTATTTGTAATGCTTTATTAAATGTGTTAACTTATATAGCGGATGATCATTCATTCGCTTTTTATTTTATATAAAAAAATTTGGAGGTGTCCTACCATTAGCAAAGAATTAGCAATCAATGAACAAATAAGAGATAAAGAAATAAGAGTTATCTCAGATAGTGGAGAGCAACTTGGAGTAATATCTACTAAAGAAGCTCAAACAATGGCTAATAATAAAAATTTAGATTTAGTAATGATATCGCCTAATGCTCAACCGCCAGTTTGTAAGATAATGGACTACGGTAAATACAAGTATGAGCAATCTAGAAAAGAAAAAGAATCTAAGAAAAAACAAAAGATTGTAAATATAAAAGAAGTAAGATTGAGACCAGGTATAGAAGCTAACGATTTAAATACTAAAGCTAACAATGCTATAAAGTTCCTTAAAAAAGGAGATAAAGTAAAGGTTGAGCTTAGATTTAGAGGTAGAGAGCTAGGACATAAAGACATTGGTAAAGAAGTTATGCTTAAGTTTATAGATATAGTAAAAGAGTTTGGTGAACCAACTAAAGCCCCAGCTTTTGAGGGGAATAATATGGTTGTAATGATAGATCCAAAAAAATAGATGAACGATTGAGAGGAGGAAATCACAATGCCTAAAATGAAAACTCATAGAGGTGCTGCTAAAAGATTTAAGAAGACTGGAACTGGAAAGTTAAAGAGAGCTAAGGCTTTCAGAAGACATATATTAACTAAGAAGGCTGCTAAAACTAAGATGCAATTAAGAAAGTCTGGAATAGTTACAGCAGGAGATGCTAGAAGAATAGCACAATTATTACCATACTAAAAAACGGATTAAGATAAATAAACATTAAAGAGGAAAACAAAGGAGGTCATCACGATGGCAAGAGTTAAAAAAGCTATGAACGCTCGTAAGAAGCACAAGAAAGTGTTAAAACTTGCAAAAGGATTTATAGGAGCAAGAAGTAAATTATACAGACCAGCAAATACATTCGTAATGAAGGCGTTAAAGAACGCATATATAGGTAGAAAGTTAAAGAAGAGAGACTTCAGAAGACTTTGGATACAAAGAATAAACGCTGGAACAAGAGCTCATGGATTATCTTACTCAAGATTCATGAACGGATTAAACTTAGCTGGTATAGAAGTTAACAGAAAGATGTTAGCTGAAATGGCTATACATGATGCTGAAGGTTTCGCTAAATTAGTAGAAGTTGCTAAGTCTAAATTAGCTTAATTATATAAATAATTATTATAGATAAGTCTTTGAATTTACATTCAAAGACTTTTTTGTATTTATAAAGAAAATATGACTAATAATAAGAATAGTCAAAATAGGAATGTATGTTGTTTTTAACTAAATTTTAGAATATAATAAATAGATGATTAAACAATAGAAAAATACTGTATGATAACCTAAAAAGGAGGTCAAATTTCAAGTGAAGACAGTACTAAAAAAACTTCATGTTTTTATAAATAAAATGCAACCAACTCAAATTATGGTTATAGGATTTGCTTTAGTTATTTTAATTGGAGGGATTTTATTAAATCTACCTATAGCTACTCAGAGCGGAGAACAGATAGGATTATTAGATGCTTTATTTACAGCTACATCAGCAGTATGCGTGACGGGTTTGGTTGTTGTAGATACAGCTACATACTGGAGCACATTTGGACAAGTTATTATAATTTTATTGATACAAATTGGTGGACTTGGATTTATGACAGTAACAACGCTATTTGCTCTTATAACTAAGAAAAAGATAAATTTAAAAGAGAGATTACTGATACAAGAATCTTTAAATCAAGTGGATTTATCAGGATTAGTTAAACTTACAAGGTATGTGCTTATTACAACTCTTATCATAGAAGGTGTGGGTGCTGTTCTTTTATCAACAGTATTTATACCACAGTTTGGGCTAGCACAAGGCGTATGGTATAGTATATTCCATGCTATTTCGGCATTTTGTAATGCTGGATTTGATTTAATGGGGCCAATAAGTGGGCCATTTTCATCATTAACATTATATGTTAATAATTTTACAGTAACTATGACTATATCAGGCTTAATTATTTTAGGTGGATTAGGATTCCCTGTAATTTTAGATGTAATTAAGCATAAAAAAATATCTAGATTAAATTTACATTCAAAAGTGGTACTTCTAACAACTATTATCTTAATAGGGATAGGTATGGTTTTCATTTTACTAGTAGAGTCTAGAAATCCGGATACGTTAGGTGGATTAAGTATAAAAGGAAAAGTTTTAGCATCATTTTTCCAATCAGTTACAGCTAGAACTGCAGGATTTAATACCATAGATTTAACTATAATGCATCAAAGTAGTATATTCATTATGATAATATTGATGTTTATAGGAGCATCTCCAGCATCTACAGGTGGAGGTATAAAAACTACAACACTAGCAACGCTAATACTTACAGTAAAAGCATTTATATTACAAAAGTCAGATATCGAAGTGTATAATAGAAGATTAGATACTACAACTACTAGAAAAGCATTGGGAATATTTTTCATAGGGATAGTGGTGGTAGTTGGAGGAACATTAATAATTTCTTTAACAGATAGTCACTTTACATTAGTAGAAGCTGGATTTGAAGTCGTATCTGCATTTGCTACAGTTGGGCTAAGCATAGGAGGAACTCCAAGCTTAGGAGCAGCTAGCAAGTTATTTATAATGTTATTTATGTTTATGGGAAGAGTGGGCTCTTTAACTATATTCTTAGCATTAGCATCAAGAGGACTTAAAAAGAATCCTCCAATTAGATATCCAGAAGGTAAAATCATTGTTGGATAAACACTGATTTAAAATATATGATAGTTAATACATATAGAGAGGAAGAAAATTATGAAACAATATATAGTTATAGGGTGTGGAAGATTTGGAGCTTCAGTAGCTACAACAATGCATTTGTTAGGTCATCAAGTAATGGCTATAGATAAAAGTGAAGATGTAGTTCAAAATATAGCAGATAAGGTGACTCATGCAGCTATAGTAGACGTAACAGATGAACATTCATTGAGATCACTTGGCTTAGGTAATTTTGATGTGGCTATAGTTGCAATAGGTTCAGATATAAGAGCATCGATAATGGCTACTCTTATAGCAAAAGAAACAGGGGTTTCTCAAATTGTATGTAAGGCTAAAGATGAATTACAAGCAAAAGTTCTTTATAAAATAGGAGCAGATAGAGTTGTATTCCCAGAAAGGGATATGGGAGTAAGAGTTGCTCATAATTTAGTATCAGATAATATATTAGATCACATAGAATTAGATCCAGAATACTCTATAGTTGAGATAGTTACACCAACAAGTTGGATAGGTAAAACATTAGTAGACCTTGAACTTAGAGCTAGATATGAAATAACTGTTCTTGCTATCAAATGTGGAAAAACTATAAATGTTACTCCAGCACCAGATGAAGAATTAAAACCAGGTAGTATTTTAGTCGTTATTGGGCAAAATGCTAATATAAGTAGTATTACATCAGAAAATAAAGATTTAATTAGGAGAAAATAGCAATGGCTATAATGATAACAGCTAAAGATAATGATAAAATAAAATATACTAAGTCATTATTAAAAACTAAAAATAGAAATAAGGAATCTAAATTTATAATAGAAGGATTTAGAATTTTAACATTAGCAATTGAATGCAATGCTAAAATTGATTATGTATTTATAAATGAAGATTTTGAGAAGAAACAAGAACATATAGAGTTTTTAGAAGAACTAAAAAATAAAAATATAAAAACCTATAAAACAACAAATAAAATATTTGATGAACTAGTTGATACTGAAAATACTCAAGGAATTTTAGCAGTAGTGAAGTTCAATCCTAAAACAATAGAAGAAAACTTAAAAGAAGACCATAGATTTGTACTTATATTAGATAGAATTCAAGACCCAGGTAATATGGGGACAATAATAAGAACAGCAGATGCAGCAGGAGTAGACGCTAT
The DNA here is from genome assembly GCA_051654865.1 of Peptostreptococcaceae bacterium. Classification (GTDB taxonomy): domain Bacteria; phylum Bacillota; class Clostridia; order Peptostreptococcales; family Peptostreptococcaceae; genus JBOFOR01. The sequence continues at coordinate 42,394 of JBOFYV010000079.1, read as the reverse complement.
TATTGCACTAAAAGGATGTGTGGATATATACAATCCTAAAGTTATAAGATCAACAATGGGATCTATATTTGATATGAATATAATTCACTCAACTCAAGAAGATGCAATTAGATTACTTAAGTTAAAGAGCTTTGATATAGTATCTAGTTACTTAGATACAAATAATTTCTATGATCAAGTAGAATATAACTATAAAGTTGCATTAGTTATAGGAAATGAAGCTAATGGAATTAATGATGAGTTAGTATCAAAATCAGATGTATTGGTTAAAATACCGATATATGGCAAGGCAGAATCATTAAATGCAGCAATAAGTTCAGCTATACTAATGTATGAAATAAAGAAATACTTAGTATAATATTGTAAGAAATATACTTAATATGGTATAATATTGTATCAAATATATTAAATACTATGAAAGAGAAAAGTATTTTGATTTAACTTAGTTCAGAGATAAGTACCTAGGCTGAAAGTACTTTCTAAGAATTCAAAAGAAGTTCCCTCTGGAGTATTAAAGCTGAAATTACAGTAGGCTTTAACGTTAAAACGCGTTAAGTTTATTAGAGGTGGTTTGGTAATAATAATATTGTTGCTAAGCTACTAGGGTGGTACCGCGAAATTATAGCCTTTCGTCCCTAGACAGGGATGAAGGGCTTTTTTTAATATAAAGAAACGAAAGGGTGAAAAAAGTGCAAGAAAAATTACTTAATTTACAAGAAGTTGCCTTACAAGAAATAAACGAAACTTCTAGTATAGAAGCTGTTGAAAACCTAAGAGTTAAGTATTTAGGTAAAAAAGGTGAATTAACTGCAATACTTAAAGAAATGGGTAAGTTATCAAAAGAAGAAAGACCAGTTATAGGTCAAGTAGCAAATACTGTTAGAGAATCTATAGAAGGAGCTATATCTTCAAAGAAAGAAGAAGCAAAAGCTATAGAAAAGCAAAAACAATTAGCTGAAGAAGTAATAGATGTTACTATGCCAGCTAAAGCTGTTAAAGTAGGAAAGAAGCATCCTATATCTCAAATAATAGATGAAGTAGGAGATATATTTATGGGAATGGGATTCTCAATAGCAGAAGGTCCAGAAGTTGAAACTGTTGAGAATAACTTTGATGCATTAAATGCACCAAAAGACCATCCATCAAGAGATATGAGTGATACATTCTACATAAACAGTGAGTTATTACTTAGAACTCAAACTTCTCCAGTTCAAGTTAGAACTATGAAAAATGAAGAATTACCTATAAAGATAATATCTCCAGGTAGATGTTTCAGATTTGATGCTCCAGATGCAACACATTCACCAATGTTCCACCAAATAGAAGGACTAGTAGTTGGTAAAGATGTTACTATGGCTCAATTAAAAGGAACATTAAATATGTTCGTTAAGAAGTTATTCGGAGATCACACAAAAACTAAATTTAGACCACATAACTTCCCATTCACAGAACCAAGTGCAGAAGTAGACGTTACTTGTTTCAAGTGTGAAGGTGCAGGATGCCAAATGTGTAAAGGTGAAGGATGGATAGAAATATTAGGAGCAGGTATGGTACATCCAAATGTACTTAGAAACTGTGGAATAGATCCTGAAGTTTACAGTGGATTTGCATTCGGTATGGGTGTAGATAGAATTACAATGCTTAAGTACGAAATAGATGATATAAGATTATTATTCGAAAATGATATGAGATTTTTAGATCAATTTTAATTAGGAGGGATTTAAATGTTAGTACCTGTAAAATGGCTTAGAGACTATGTTAATATAGATAAAGATACTCAAGAATTCGCAGATATGATGACTATGACAGGGTCAAAAGTAGAGAAAGTAGAATTCTATGGAAAAGAAACAAATGGAGTTGAAGTGTGTAAAATACTAGAAATAGAACAACATCCAGATGCAGATAGATTAAAAGTTACAAAGGTTGAAGTAGCAAACGGAGAAACACTTCAAATAGTAACAAATGCAACAAACATAAACGTAGGAGATTATGTTCCAGTTGCTAGAATAGGTGCAGTATTACCAGGAGACTTCAAAATAAAGAAAGGTAAGTTAAGAGGAGTACTATCAGAAGGAATGTTCTGTGGTGCTGAAGAATTAACTATACCTTCTCAATATGTAGAAGAACATAAAAAAGATGGAATATACATACTAGATCACCAAGATTCATTTGAATTAGGAATGGATGTTAGAGAAGTATTAGGTGTAAATGATGCTTTAATAGAATTCGAAATAACTTCAAATAGACCAGATTGTAGATCGATAGTTGGTATAGCTAGAGAAGCAGCTGTTACTTTAGGGACAGAATTAAAATTACCACAAATAAAAGTTGAGGCTTGTGATGAAGAGATGAGCTTCGAGGCAGATATCCAAACAGATTTATGTAAGAGATTCTGTGGAAGAGTAGTAAAAGATATAAAGATAGCTCCATCTCCATACTGGATGCAAAGAAGACTTATAGAAGCTGGAATGAGACCTATAAATAATATAGTAGATATAACAAACTACGTTATGTTAGAGTTTGGTCAACCACTTCATGCATTCGACTTATCTGATATACCACAAAATAAAATGGTAGTAAAGTTAGCTGAAGAAGGAGAAATACTTACTACTCTAGATTCTGTAGAGAGAACAATGACTTCAGATATGATAGTAATAACAAACACTGAAAAGACTATAGACTTAGCAGGAATAATGGGTGGAGAAAACTCTGAAGTAAAAGAAACAACTACAGCGATATTCTTAGAAGGAGCAAGTTTTGCGAAGGAAAACATAAGAGCTACATCTAAGAAATTAGGATTAAGAACAGAAGCTTCAGGAAGATTCGAAAAAGGAATAGATATAAACTTAACTGAAGTAGCAGTTAATAGAGCTTGCCAATTAATAGAAGAATTAGGATGTGGTAGAGTATTAAATGGAATGCTTGATTACTATCCACAAAAAGAAGAAGTTCAAAAGATTACTGTTAACCCACAAAGAATAAACAAATTATTAGGTGTTGACGTATCAATGGCAGAGTTCATAAAAATATTAGAAGATTTAGAGTTCAAGTGTAACTTAGTATCTTCTGATAAATTAGAATTAGAAGTTCCAAGCTTTAGATTAGATATAACAGAAGATGCGGATATATTAGAAGAAATAGCTAGAATATATGGATACGAAAATATACCAGCTGCAGACTTAGAAGGAAATGCTACTGCAGGTGTAAAAACTGAAAATCAAAAATTTATAGATAAGGTAAAGTCTAATGCTATAGCTTGTGGATTAAATGAAATATTAACATATTCATTTGTAAGTCCTAGAGGCGTAGATAAAATAAACTTACCTCAAGAAGATGAAAAGAGAAACTTTGTTAAAATAATGAACCCATTAGGTGAAGAAACTTCTGTAATGAGAAGAACTTTAATACCTAATATGTTAGATGTATTAGCTACGAATGTAGCACATAAAGTAGAAGAAGCTAGTGCTTTTGAATGTGGAAATACATTTACACCACAAAATGGATTACCAGTAGAAACTAAGCAATTATGTGTTGGTATGTACGGTAAAGAAGTAGACTTCTTCTCATTAAAAGGAATAGTTGAAACATTATTAAATAATGTTGGATTCAGAGGGTTTGAAATAGAGCCAGAAACTAACAATTTAACATTCCATCCTGGAAGATGTGCAAAAATAGTGTATAATAATATGTGTGTAGGTACTTTTGGAGAATTACATCCAGACGTTATAGAAAACTATAATCTAGGACAAAGAGTATATGTTGCAGAAATCAATGTAGACTTAGTATTTGAAAACTTAAACTTTGTAAAGAGATACACTGCATTACCAAAATACCCATCTACATCAAGAGATATAGCATTAATAGTTAAAGATGAAGTATTTGTTAAGCAAATAGAAGATATAATAAAGGCTAACAGTGCGGGATTAGTTGAAAGTTACAAATTATTTGACGTATACAAAGGATCTCAAATAGAAGAAGGATACAAGTCTATAGCGTACTCTATAACATATAGAAGTGCAGAAAAAACTTTAACAGATGAAGATGTAGCCAAAGTACATGATAAGATATTAAGTGAGCTGAGTGAAAAATTAAATGCAAACTTAAGATCAAACTAACGAGCTTAAGGGGAGTGTTAGTATGAATAAAGTTATTGTAAAAATTAATGGAGTAGAGTATCCAATGGTTGGAGAAAAGTCAGAAGAACATATGATTAGAGTGGCTTCTTATGTTGATAAAGAACTAGCTAAGGTTATAGAAAGTAACCCAAAGTTAAGTACATCTGTAGCTGGAATAGTTACAGCAATTAACATAATGGACAATCTAGTAGAAGGTTCTAATGAACTTGATGAACTAATCAAAGAAAATGAAGAATTAAAAAATAAAGTTGGAAATTCAGGGGAAGAATTAAAAATAGAAATGAGAAAATTACAACTTTCATTACAAAGCAAAAAAGAAAAAGAAGAAGATTTAAGTAATAAGTTAGAAGAGTTAAATAAAATAATAGAAGAACAAAAAAAGGAAATAGAGAATTCTGCTAATGAAAGCAAAACAATAATAGAAGAACGTAAAAATTACGAATCTAGAATTGAAGAGCTTGAAAAACAAGTTAAAATAGCTGAAGAAAAAGCTCAAATAGCTGAGAAGATGACTTCTAAGTTCCAAAATGATGCATATAAAGTTCAATTAGAAAAAATAGAGCTTGAAAATGAGGTTAAATTCCTTAGAGCAAAGAGATAATAGTTAAAAATTAAGCCTTCAGGGGAACCTGAAGGTTTTAATTTTTATTATTAAGGGTAACATAATTATAAGGATAACGCCTTAAAGGAGGAAATTATGAAAGACGTAGAATTATTAGCACCGGTAGGGTCTTTTGAAGCACTAAAAGCTGCAGTTCAAAATGGAGCAAATGCAGTATATTTAGGTGGAAAAGACTTTAGTGCTAGAGCATCGGCAAACAATTTTGATAGAGAAGAATTAAAAGAAGCAGTTAGATATGCACATATAAGAGGAGTACAAGTTTTTGTAACGGCTAACACTCTTATAAAACAAAATGAAATATACGACTTTGTAGAATATGTAAAGTTTCTATATGATATAGATGTAGATGCTATAATACTTCAAGATATAGGAATGGCTAGACTTATAAAAAAAGAACTTCCTGATTTTGAAATACATGCAAGTACACAAATGGTAGCGCATTCATTAGAAGATGTAAGATATTTAGAATCAGTTGGATTTGATAGAGTAGTATTAGCTAGAGAAGTTAACATAGAAGAAATAAAATATATATGTGATAATAGCAAAGTAGATATTGAAGTATTTGTTCATGGAGCACTTTGTGTTTGCTACTCAGGACAGTGTTTAATGAGTAGTATGATAGGAAATAGATCGGGTAATAGAGGTAGATGTGCACAGCCATGTAGACAAAAATATGAATTAATAGATGTACATACAGGAGAAGTAATAAACAGTAATGGAGATTATTTATTAAGTCCTAGAGATTTAAATACAATTGAAGAAATTGATAAATTAATAGATGCAGGTATTAATTCATTAAAAATAGAAGGAAGAATGAAAAGACCTGAATATGTTGCAACTGTAATAGGAAGCTATAGACAAGCAATGGATGAATACTTATCAACAAATAAAGTAAATGTATCAGATGAAACTATAAGTGATTTATATACTATATTTAATAGAAAATTCACTAAAGGACTTCTTATGGGTGAAGTAGGCAAAGATGTAATGAACTCTGAGATACCTAACAATCAAGGATTATATATAGGTAAAGTACTTGACCATAACAAAAGAACAAAAAGACTTAAAATAATGCTTGAAAATACTCTTAAAAAAGGTGATGGTATAAACCTTGGAGGAGGAACAATCGGTAGGATAATCAAAAATGGAGATATTCATACTATTGGACACAAAGGAGAATTAATAGAACTAGATTTTGTAGGAGAAGCAAAAAGAGGTCAAATTGTATTTAAAACATCAGACAGTGATTTAATGGACAGAGTTCAAGCTACATTTAAGCAAGAAAAAGAATTAGTAAAGAATAATATAGATGCTAATATAACTATAAAATTAGGAAAAAATCCTATTCTTACATTAAGTGATGATAAGGGGAATAAAGCAACTATACAAGGTGATAAGATAGTGGAAGAAGCCATGAAGGTAGCTTTGAGTGAAGAAAAAATAGAACAACAAATGCAAAAGTTAGGAAATACACCTTATGTATTAAATACTTTAGAGGTTGATTTAGACGATAACGTAAGTTTGCCAATAAGTATATTAAATCAAATGAGAAGAGATTGTATTGAACTTCTAGATGAACAAAGAGTGAAAATACAAAACAGAAAATATAAAAATAAGATAGTAAAATATAATCCAATAAAAGTCAGTAGAGATGATGCTCAAAACATAACTGTAAAGGTTAAAAACTTAGAGCAATTAGAAAGTGCACTAGAGTGTGGTATAGATAAAATCTATTACGAAGATGTAGTAACACTAGAAGAAGCTATGAAAATAGGATTTAAATATAATGCAAATATAGTATACTCTGCACCTAGAATACTTAGAAATAGAGAATATCAACAACTTGAGAAAGCGAAAAAGGCTGGTATAAACTCTGTTCAAGTAGGTATATGGGGAGCACTTGATTATTTTAAAGATAAAGATATAAATATAGATTATTACTTAAATGCATTTAATAGTGAAACAATAAATCACTTTAAAGAAGAAGGTACAAGTAATCTATGTATATCTCAAGAGTTAAATATATATGAGATAAAAGAAACTTTAAAATACACAGATATGAACATAGAGGCAGTAGTATATGGATACACACCTCTTATGGTGACAGAATACTGTCCAATGGGAGTTGTCGTTAGAGATTGTAAAAAAGATAAAAGAGTAGCTAAATGTAAAGAGAGCACTTATGCACTTAAAGATTTTAAAGATGAGCAATACAGATTATCTCAGGATATATTCTGTAGAACTACAATTTATAATTCTAAAGTTACATGTATGCTAGACAATCTATATGAACTAAATGAAATAGGTATAAATACACTTAGATTAGATTTTACCCTAGAAGATGGCCAAATTGTAAAAGAAGTTATAGAAGCATATAAAGAAGTCTTAGATAATAATTATAGATTAGGTATAAAAGCAACTAAACTTTACAATAATTTAGATAGTAAAGGGGTAACAGCAGGACATTATTATAAAGGTGTAGAATAATAATTTTATTGTTATAGGCTTTATTTTTTAGGAGGGTGTTGGAAGTATGAGAGAAGAAGCAGTGCAGATAGTTAATAAGTATTTAGAAAGTGAGCATCTAATAAAGCATTCATATGCACTAGAAGCTGTAATGAGAGCTCTAGCTAACAAACTAGAGCCAGAAAGGTCAGAAGAGTGGGCAATAGCGGGGTTATTACATGACTTAGATTCAGATATGTTAGATTATAAAAACAACGCAGAAGAATCAAAATTACATGGAATCAAAGCAGTAGAACTTTTACAAAATGAAAATTTCGGAAATGAATACATTTACCAAGCTATAAAGGCTCATAATGGGGATGAAAATGGAATAAATAGAGAATCTGTTATGGATAAAGCTATATACGCAGCAGATCCTATAACAGGATTTATTACAGCTATAGCACTTGTTTATCCAGATAAGAAATTATCTAGCGTAAAAGTTAAGTCTATAACTAAGCGTATGAAAGAATTAAAATTTGCGGCTGGAGCAAATAGAGATGCGATGAGAAGTATAGAAGAGATTGGCATTCCATTTGCAGAGTTTGCAGAACTTTCATTAGTGGCAATGCAGGAGATTAGTGATACGCTAGGTCTGTAATAAACAACTACCTTAATTGACTATATTAAATAAATATGATATTATAATTCGCATATAATAAATCTAAATAATGCTCTGGGTATTAGGTATCCAGAGCATTTTTAAATATAAGCATCGGACATCATGAATATGAAAGCGAGATAAATAATATGAATAGAAAAAAAATATTTAACGGAAAAAGATTAAAAACAGCTAGAATGTTTAGAGGTAAAACAATAGATCAATTAGCTAGTGAAACAAAAATAAACAAAAAAGATATACTTGCATTTGAAGAAGAAAAGTATAAGCCAGTACCAGAAAATGAAATGAAGTTAGCGAATGCACTGAGATTTCCTAAAGAATTTTTCTTACAAAACGATAATATAAAAGTAGTAGTTGAAAATACTCATATAAGACCGGAATCACCAATACCAAGGGTAGAAGAAATATCATACAAAGAAAAAATAGTAATGACTCACAAAATAATATCTTTTATAGAAAAATATATACAATTCCCTGCTATGAACTTACCAACGAATTTAAATAAATATGATGATATGGAAACATTGGCAACTAAAGTAAGAAGACATTGGGGCTTAGGTGATGGACCTATAGGAAATATGGTAACATTACTAGAAGTAAACGGTATATCTATATCAGGAATGAATGTAGAGAAAAAGGGTGCAGTATCATTTACACAAAAGCAAAGTATAGATAAGAATTATAGATACTTAGTATGCTTAGGAAATGATAGAAAATCAGCTACAATAAGAAACTTTGATCTAGCATATGAATTAGCATATATAGTATCAGTAGAAGCAGGAATACCATCTAAGAAGTTCTCTAAGGAAGATTTTGCATGTGCATTCTTATTACCAAAAGATACATTCTTTGAAGACTTATCAAAGGCACATGAATTAAATGATTATGTAGAATTAAAGAAGAAGTGGATAGTTCCAATATCAGCAATGATATTAAGAGCATACCAAATGGAAATCATAAACTATAAGAAGTATATGTATCTAATGAGAGAAATGGAAAAGCAAGGATGGCTAAAGAAAGAACCATTAGATGATAATATAAAAGCAACAAGTCCAGCATTATTAAAAAAATCTGTGGAAATGTTAATCGATAACAAAATAATGAGTGAAGCTACATTAGTGGATAACTTAGCTAATTGTGGATTAAACTTATATCCAGAAGATATAGAAAACTTATTAGGATTAAAAGAAAAGATGTTAGTACCAAAAAATAATTTTAGAAAAAATAATGTTACTAAAGTCAATTTCAAAAATAAAAAATAATAAATAGATATAAACTATAGCATAGTCAAAGGGATACAGTTAATTTGACTATGCTATATAAAATTATGGAGAAAAATAAATGAAGAAAAGATATATAATAATTGCTTTAATATTACTAGTTTTATCATTAGTAGTAGGATGTAATAATGAAAAAGTTAATAACAAAATAAACAGGTTATACACAGAAAAAGAAGTGAAACCGATATCTAAAGAAACCGTTATCAACATATTGAGAGCTGAGTATGGGGATATTGTAGCAACAACCATAGATGAAATAGAACCATTAGGTGATTACTATATAGTCGAAGTATATGTCAACTTAAAAGATAGTGAAGAAGAGCAAGAATCACATGAGGCCTTGGGGGATCATGTTCACAGACAAAGTTTAGGTAAACATAAGATAAATATGTACACTGGAGAAGTTTTATATGAAGAATAAAATATAAAAATAAGTAATTATTAAGGGGATTGGGAGATGTTAATATGTACAATATAAAAACATATATAGAATTAAATAGAGAAGAAAAATTAAAAGCTTATGAATATATAAAGTCAGAAGAAAACTTTAATGACTCATTTGAACAGATAGAACAAATGTATAATACCAAAATACATGATTATGGAAAAGGAGTACTTTTTTACTTCAGAGAAAACAAAATAGTAGCTAGTTTATGTATAGTATTAGAAGTAGCTAAAGTTTTAAACACAGCTTATATACATAAAGTTAGCTTAAAGAAAGAAACAAGCAATAGTCATATAATATTACAAGATTTGATTAATAGAGCTATAGATATATCTAAAGAATATGGAGCTAAAGATATTAGAATAGGTATAAGTGATGATTTTATAATTAAACAAGCACAAAAAATAGATATAACACCACAGTATAAATCTATAGAAATGTCATTAGAAGAAAAAAATAAAATCTATAAAACACTAGATATTAAAGAACTTAATGAAGAAAATAAATATAAATATGTTGAAATATATACAGATTCATTTTCAGATATGCCTCATGGAACAATAACGGATATACATAGAGTAAATGAGTTGTTAGAAAATAAAAGGGAATCTAACAAACAAGAATACTACTATATAGTTTGTGATAAAGAAAAAGAAATTGGATTTATGGAAGTAGTGATAGAAAATAATAAGGGCGTATTTGATATAGGACTTTGTAAATCATACAGAAGAAAAGGATATGGAAAAAGAATACTAGAAACAGCGATACAATTTTTACTAGATAAAAATATTAATGAAATAGGATTAATAGTTATCGAAGAAAATAAAATAGCTTATAATATGTACCAAAAGAGAGGTTTTAAATTTAAAAATACCTTAGGATACTGGTCTAAATTATAAAAAATTAGGTAAAGAAGCTTTTGAGGAAGCTTCTTTATTAATGTGCAAAAAGTTTTTTTAAAAAGTATAAAATTTGAGATAGGATTTGTCAAAAGATTACGTATTAGTAATTGTAAAAGCTTTTACAGAAGGAGGAAGTAATTTTGCAAGATGAAATAATGATTAAATATATAAAAAAGAGAAAAGAAAATGGAATGGAAATTTTAATAGATAATTATAGGGGAATTATCACATCAGTAGTTAGAAAACATTTAGGGGTTCTATTTAACTATGAAGATGAATGTGTAAGCGATGTATTCTTATCAATATGGAACAACATAAAAAGCTTTGATAACAATAAAAATACTTTTAAAAACTGGGTATGTGCAATAGCGAAATATAAAGCAATTGATTATAAGAGAAAGTATTTATCTAAAATAGAGACAGTAGATATGAGTAATGAAATTTACTATATAGATACAGAACTAGTAAAAAATGAGATAGAAGAAGAAATAGCAGAAATACTAAGTCACTTAAATGAAAATGACAAAAGGCTTTTTATAGATTACTACCTAGATGGAGAAGATTTGGAAAGTATAGCAATAAAGAGCAATACCAAGGTTAAAAACTTACACAATAGACTATCAAGAGGACGAAAAAGAATTAGAGAAAGTATGTGTAAACAAGGAGGATTATAATGAAAGATAAATTTGAATTATTTAATAATATAAAAGTAAATACAGAGGAATATGAAGAAATAAAATTCTCTGATAATGAAGAGTTTAAGAAAAAGATAAAATCTAAAATAAATAAGAATAAAAGCGTACATAAAAATAAAGTTGTTGTAGCAGGTGTAGGAATACTACTAGGATCTATGGTTATAACAAGTGAACCTAGCTTAGCTTATATAAAAAATATAGGTCAACAAATAGAACACTTCTTTAATAGAGAAGATAATACGTTAAGCGGATATAAAGTAGAGCTAAATCAAACAGTAGAAGATAAAGGAATAGAAATAACACTAAAAGAAATTATGCTTGGAGATGGAGAATTATTATTAAGTTTAAAAATAGACGATAGTAAACTAGATAAATCATACTTAGGACTAGATGAAGAACAAGATATTTGGCCAGATTTAGATGAACCTAAAGTAACAATAGGGGACATGGTGTTTGCAAGAACTGGAGGAGCCGCAACATCAGAACCTGGTGATGAAACTTCACGAAATATGCTATTAACATGCAATTTAGATTCATTAGATACTAATAATGATGGAGAATCAGATATAACAAATTTTGATTTAGTAAATAGCTTAGATATAAATAAAGACTATGATGTAAAAATAGAAATAAATAAAGTAGGATATACAATACAACATAGTGAAACTAAAGAATCATCTACACAAGAGGTTACTTTAATTGAGGATATACCAGAGTATATAGAAATTAGAAAAAATACTGGTGGAGGTATGAATTCAGACACAGGAGAACATTTTAAAACAGGAAGTGTAGATGTAATAGGTAATTGGGATTTTGAAACGAGTGTGAATGCTAACCAATTATTAGAAGATATTAAAATTTATAATATAGATAAGAATTTTACAATAAAGTATGAAGACTTAGATATAGATGTGATTATTGAAGAAATAAGGATATCTCCTACAAAGATTAAAATAAAACGTAGCTTTAGTGTCAATGGAAATGTAGTGCCTACAGATGACGTTTCACCGAAATTCTTATCATTCATAGTACAAGATGAAAATGGTAAAAATGTTGAAGTCAGAGGTGGAATAGACTTAAGTGCAAGTGAATTATTACTAGAAAACTCACCATATGCAGAAGGCGAACTAAGTAGAGAAATGAAATCAATTAAAATAATACCAGTAATAGAAGACTGGGAAAAAAAGTTTAATCATACAAAAAAGTTTGAAAAAGAGTCATTTACATTAGAATTAGAGTAGATAAATTAACATCAAACTATTTACATATTATGAGCTCAGAAGGTAGATTAGATAAGTTGCACCGACATTGCAGAAGTGCCTGGAGGAAAACTTATCTAATCTACCTTCTGAGCGGGTTATATACTTAAATACTAATGTTGGTTCATAGATTTAAGTATAGCCACTAAATAATTCCAAGTATTCTCAGTAGAAGAAATACTCAAATGCTCATTAGGAGTATGAACCTCATACATATTAGGTCCAAGAGAAATAGCCTGAGCATGAGGCATCTTATCAAGTAATAAACCACATTCAAGACCAGCATGTATAGCCATAATAGTAGGCTTATTACCAGTCAACTTCTCATAAGTACTAATACATATCTCTTCTAACTTAGAACCCTTAGCATATTCCCAAGCAGGATAACTACTTTCTAATTTAAATGAACCGTCTAAAGTATTTGCTAATAAGTCCATCTTATTAGTTATAGCATCCTTTAAAGTACCTACAGAACTTCTAACAGCACATTCAAAAGTAACATCATCACTATTAGTTCTAACAACACCAAGATTAGTAGAACTTTCAACTAATCCTTTAATATCCATACTCATACTTTGTATACCATTAGGAATTAAGTTTAGTAATTTTACAACATTAGCACTTGCTTCACAAGTAAGAGTTTTATTCACAGTAGTATCCTTACATTCTACAACTATACCAGGATCTGAAGTACTAAATTCTTTCTTAAATGTTTCAGATATACTAGAGATACATTCCTTAGCTTTAGCTACATCGTTTTTATCAACAAGTATTACTGCTTCACATTCACGAGGTATAGCGTTGTTTTTAGAACCACCTTCTATTTTAGCTAAATCATACTTAACACATAATGAATTTAATAATCTACCCATTAATATATTAGAGTTAGCTCTTTGCTTTATAATATCCATTCCTGAATGTCCACCAAGTAGACCTTTTATTTCTATTAATAAAGCTTGTTTGTCAGAAGATACATCAGTGTAAGTAGCTTTTACACTAGATGTAGCAGTAACTCCACCAGCACAACTTACTAATAAGAATCCTTCTTCTTCAGAGTCTAGGTTTATTATATACTGTCCCTTTAGGAGAGAACCATCAAGAGCCATTGCACCACTCATACCAGCTTCTTCATCAGTTGTAATTAATACTTCTACAGGAGGATGATCTAAATCATTAGAGGCAAGCACAGCCAATCCCATAGCAACAGCAATTCCATTATCAGCACCTAAAGTAGTACCAGTTGCGTAAATCATATCATCTTCTATTCTTAATTTTATAGAGTCCTTTTCGAAATCATGATTCGTACCTTTGTTTTTTTCACAAACCATATCCATATGTCCTTGAAGTATGACTCCAGGGCAATTTTCATAACCTTTTGTAGCAGGCTTTCTTATTATTACATTTAAAGCGTCATCTTGAATTGTTTCAAGACCAAGATTTTCTCCAAATGATTTTAAATAATCACTTATAGCCTTTTCATTTCCTGAACCACGAGGTATTTGAGAAATCTCTTCAAAATACTTAAATACTAATTGTGGTTTTAAGTTTTTTAATACATTTTCCATCTCTACCAACTCCTTATTATGAACAAATTAGATTAAACTAGCTATTTTTAGTAAATAATGTACAAAAAAATACTTTTTATAGTACAAACAAACTTTGATTATGTATAATATATAAATAGCTATATAAATAGTATAATACAAATATACATAAAATAAACATTATAAAAAATTGCATTTATACAAGGAGGACGTATGAATAAAAAAACACTTAGAGTTTTAGAATTTAATAAAATAATAGACATACTAAAAACAAAAGCGTCATCTTCTTTAGGATTAAAATATATAGAAAAACTTACACCTAGTTCTGATTTTGAAGAAGTAAAGTATATGTTACAAGAGACCAGTGAAACACAAGCGATACTTACTAAAAGAGGATATGTAGGACTTCAAGGAATACATGACATAGAAGATAAAGCTAAAAGAGCAAATATAGGGGCATCACTAGACCCAGGAAGTTTGATAATGATAGCAGATACTCTAAGAGCTGCTAGAACATTAAAAAATAGTTTAGAAGGTAGTGATGAAGAGAATTTCAACTACCCAATTATACAGGCAATGTCAAATAGTTTATATGCATATAGAGATATAGAAGATGCTATATATAATGCAATTATAAGTGAAATAGAAATATCTGATAGTGCATCTACTACACTTAGAGAAATAAGAAGAAGAATAGTTCAAAAAAATCAATCTATTAGATCTAAGTTGAACTCAATTATATCATCAACAACATATCAAAAATACTTACAAGATGCCATAATCTCGGTTAGAGGAGATAGATTTGTAGTACCTGTAAAAGCGGAGTATAGATCGCAAGTATCAGGTATAGTACATGATCAATCTTCATCGGGAGCTACTTTATTTATAGAGCCTATGAGCATAGTTGATATGAATAACGAGCTTAGACAGCTTAGATTACAAGAACAAGAAGAAATAGAAAGAATATTAGCTGAACTTTCGGCTATGGTTGGAGAAGTAAGTAATGACTTAATATCTAATCAAGAAATATTAGGGAAATTAGATTTTGCATTTGCAAAAGGAAAACTATCTATGCAAATGAGAGGTATAGAAGCTAAATTAAATGAAGATAAATACATAAATATAAAAAATGGTAGACATCCATTGCTAGATAAGGATAAAGTTGTACCAAATACAGTTTATCTTGGGAGAGAATTCCACACGTTGGTTATAACAGGACCTAATACAGGTGGTAAAACAGTTACTATAAAAACAGTAGGATTACTTGCGCTTATGAATCAATGTGGATTACATATACCGGCAGACTACGGTAGTAGTATGTGTGTTTATGATAATATATTTGCAGATATAGGTGATGAACAAAGTATAGAGCAAAGTTTATCTACATTCTCATCTCATATGACGAATATAGTAAGCATACTTAGAGATGTAACAGAAGATTCTTTAGTTATATTTGATGAATTAGGTGCAGGTACAGATCCTATAGAAGGAGCGGCATTAGCTATAGCTATACTAGAAGATGTACATCAAGCTGGAGCTAAATGTATAGCTACGACTCACTACAGTGAAATAAAAAATTACACACTAGCAACAGAAGGTGTAGAGAATGCTGCAGTGGAGTTTGATATAGAAACATTAAGCCCAACATATAGACTTTTAATAGGTGTTCCAGGAAAGTCAAATGCATTTGAGATATCTAAAAAACTAGGATTAAGTGAATATGTAATTTCTAGAGCTAAAGAATTTATAAATACTGAAAATATAGCGTTAGAAGATGTACTTCAAAATGTTGAAAAAAATAGAATAAAAGCTTTAGAAGAGCGTGAAGAAGCAGAAAGACTAAAATCTGAAATAGCATTCTTAAAGGATGAATATGATAGAAAGCTTGAAAAATTTGCGGCACAAAAAGAAAAAATGATGGAACAAGCTAGAAGTGAAGCTTTTAGAGTAACAAGACAAGCTAAAGAAGATGTAGAAAGAATAATAAAAGAACTTAGAGTATTAGAAGAAGAAAGAGCATCAAAAGAAAAAAATAAACAGATAGAAGCCTTAAGAAAAGAGTTAACAAACTCTATGGGAAGTCTTCAACCTACAGTAAAGAGTATGATAGTTCCAAAGGTTGCAAACAAAGAAATAAAAGATTTACAACCAGGAGAAGAAGTAAAAGTAATTACATTAAATCAACAAGGTACAGTTGTATCTGTAGATAAAAATAAAAAAGAAGCTGTTGTTCAAATTGGTATAATGAAAATGAATCTTCCATTTAAGTCATTACAAAAGGCTAAAAAAGATCCTAAAACTACTGTAACAAAGACAACTAGAAAGATAATAAAATCTAAATCTGGTAGAGTAAAGAGTGAAGTAGATTTGAGAGGAATGAACTTAGAAGAAGCAATAATGGAAGTAGAAAAATACTTAGATGATGCATACGTAGCGGGACTTGAAAATGTAACTATTATACATGGAATAGGAACTGGAGTATTAAAAACAGGACTTCAAGATGTGCTAAAAAGAAACAAGCATGTTAAGTCTCAAAGACAAGGCCAATATGGTGAAGGCGGAGCAGGTGTAACTGTAGTTACATTAAAATAAGGTGATGAATTTATGATATTAGTATCGGCATGTTTACTTGGAATAAACTGTAAGTATAATGGAGAGAATAATAAAAGTGATTCTGTAATAGAGCACCTAAAGGACAAGCAATATATTATTGCTTGTCCAGAACAACTAGGAGGAATGAGTACACCTAGATATCCATCTGAAATAATTAGTCTAGATGGTAATGCAGTAATAAATGGACAATCAAATGTAATGGATAATAAAGGAATAGATGTAACTCAGATGTTTTTAAAAGGAGCTAATGAAACTTTAAAAATAGCTAAGATTTATAATTGTAATAAGGCAATACTAAAAGAAGGAAGTCCTTCTTGTGGATCAAATTACATATATGATGGAAGTTTTTGTGGAAATAAAGTAGTTGGAGTTGGAGTCACTACAGCCTTACTTTTACAAAATGGAATACAAGTAATTAGTGAAAAAGAAATATATTAAAATAAACATATGAAATACGGTAAATAACTTGAAAAAACTCATAATTTGATTTACCATAAAATAATAACAGTATGAGAGAGGAGAAATATCATGCAAGATTTCAAAGCAGCGGTAGCAGAATGCTTAAAAGAGAAGATAGAAGATTTATCTTTAGAAGAAATAGTAGGATTAATAGAAGTTCCACCAAATAAAGAAATGGGAGACTTTGCATTCCCTTGTTTTAAATTAGCGAAAGTATTTAGAAAAGCGCCTAATATGATAGCAGCGGATTTAGCAGAAAATATAGAAGCAAAAGGTGCAGTATCTAAAGTTATGCCAATGGGAGGATATGTTAACTTCTTCGTTAATAAATCTCAATTAGCAGAAAGTGTTATAAAAGATGTATTAGTTCAAAAAGAAAACTACGGTAAAAGTAATATAGGAGAAGGAAAATCTATAGTAATAGATTTCTCATCGCCTAATATAGCTAAGCCGTTCCATATAGGACATATAAGAACTACAGTTATAGGTAATGCTTTATATAAAATATATGATTCTCAAGGATATAAGGTAGAAAGAATAAATCACCTTGGAGATTACGGAACTCAATTTGGTAAGCTAATAGTAGCATTCAAATTATGGGGTAATAAAGAAGCTGTAGAAGCTAATCCAATACCTGAATTATTAAAATTATACATACAATTCCATGATGAAGCAGAAAATCATCCAGAAATGGAAGATGAAGCAAGAGAATGGTTCACTAAGTTAGAAAATGGAGATAAAGAAGCAACAGAATTATGGCAATGGTTTAGAGATGAAAGTTTAAAAGAATTCTCTAGAGTATATGACTTATTAGATATAGAATTTGATTCTTATGCAGGAGAAAGTTTCTACTCTGACAAAATGCAAAGAGTTATAGATATACTTAATGAAAAAGGATTAATACAAGAGTCTAAAGGAACGAATATAGTAGACTTAGAAGAATTCAATATGCCACCAGCGCTTATAACTAAAAATGATGGATCAACATTATATATGACAAGAGATTTAGCAGCGGCATTATATAGAAAAGAAACTTATGACTTTGAAAAGTGTATGTACGTAGTTGCATCTCAACAAAGTCTTCATTTCCAACAATTATTTAAAGTATTAGAACTTGCAGGATTTGAAT
This sequence comes from Peptostreptococcaceae bacterium, assembly GCA_051654865.1. Classification (GTDB taxonomy): domain Bacteria; phylum Bacillota; class Clostridia; order Peptostreptococcales; family Peptostreptococcaceae; genus JBOFOR01. Next base: position 24,183 of record JBOFYV010000079.1, on the reverse strand, counting down.
GGGCTAAGAATATGGAACATATTCAATTCGGAATGGTTGCATTAGAAGAGGGAACTTTATCAACTAGAAAAGGTAGAGTAGTATTCTTAGAAGATGTTTTAAAACAAGCTATAGAAAAAACAAAAGAAACAATGCTTGCTAAAAACCCTAATGCATTAAATGTAGATGAAATAGCTAAGCAAGTAGGAGTTGGAGCAGTAGTGTTCCAAGAGTTATCTAACAGTAGAATCAAAGATTATACATTCTCTTGGAATAGAACATTAAGCTTTGATGGAGAAACAGGACCATATGTTCAGTATACTCATGCTAGATGTTGTGCAGTACTTAGAAAAGCTAATGAAGAAGTAACTACAGATATAAACTTCGATTTATTAAATGATGAGGATAGTGCAGAAGTTCTAAAGGTAATAGCTTCATTAAATAAGACGGCATTATTAGCATTAAGAAAGAATGAACCTCATATAATAACTAGATTTGTACTAGATTTAGCACAAGCATTTAATAAATTCTACCATGATAACCCAATACTAGTAGATGACGCTGAAGTAAGAAAAGCAAGACTTGCATTAGTTGCGGTTACTAGACAAGCATTAGAGAATGGACTTAAATTATTAGGTATGCATGCACCAGAAAGAATGTAAAAAAAGAGCAAAAATACAGGAATGTCGAAAAGTGATACTTTACACATAAAAATGTAATATATTATAATTATATTAGAAGTAGTAGGATGCAAAAGCATTTTGTACACTACTATTCCCCTGTATATATGACAGCTTGTAAAAGCTGTCTCTTTTTTTTGAGTATACAAAGCATATTACTTGATAAAAATAATTATTATAGAGTATTACGAGGATGGTAATATTTATGAAGGATAATATAATAAAAAAAATATATATATCAGCATTTGATATAGAAGACAAAGGTTTAAAAGATTTAATAATAATAAATACAAAATGTTTAATTGATGATGGAATTCAAAGATGTGTACAAGTAGATAACAATAGATTAAAAGATGAACTTATTTACTATAGGTATTATGGAGAAAAGCCATCATATAATAATATATTAAATATTTTGCTACCAGTAATAATCTCAAATACGAATGTACAAAAAAGTGAAGATGAAATAGTAGAATTAATTCAAAAATATATAAAATACTTAAAAAAAGAAGATTATTTGTTTGAGTATTTGCTAGGAGCGGTATTATATAACTCTATAATACACAACCTAATAGAAGATAAAGATATAGAATATAAAGAACTATTACAATTAGTAAAGGAAAAAATTATTGGATTCTCAATAAATTTAGAAAAGTCGAATATAATAAAGTTCCAAATGGCTAGAATCAATGCGATACAAGAAATAGATAAGTACATAGATTTAAAACCAGTAGAATATGACGACAATAAAATAGTAGGAAGTATACTAAATATACTATATGAGATTTATATAGAAGATAAAGAAGATTTTAATGATGGAGTTAAGAGTATAAAAAAATCTATACTATCTATATTAGGAAATGAAGAAAATTTAAATATAGACAATATAGACTTTGTTTTATCAATGTCAGAATACATAATTAAATTGAGAAATTATAAAGTTAATAAAACTAAATACTTAAAAAATGCAGATCCTAGAAGCTTAATTAGTTTAAATGAAAAAGACACAGTAATAGATCCCATATTTAATCAGATAACTGTTATATCTAAAAACTTTAATAATAATATACTTAACGTAAATATTAAATCTAAGTCAGGTATATACACTTTAAAGTTTAAAAAGTCGTAAAGATTAACTATCTGACTCTAAATAGTTTACAAATTCTTCTTCACTTGTATTAGTTAAAAAACATAATTCTTTTACGATATTATTTCTAAGATCGATAAAATCCTCAAGGCCAGTGTTATCATTAGTATACTCTAGTGCCTTGACAATAAGTAATAAATCTCTCTTTGATAATGCGTTGATAGATACTTGGTCAATTAATCCCATAAAATACTTCCTTTCTAGTTAGATAGTTAATAATATTAATATTCTACAAAAAATATGTAAAAACCTTCTATTTTAAAAGATTTTGATAAAAAATTACATATATTATTTTAACCTAAAATATCACAAAGAGATACAACAATATATAAAAAAGAGGTGAAATTAATGAAAATATTATTAACAACATTAAACTCTAAATTCATACATACGAATTTAGCTATAAGATATTTAAAAGAATTTGTAAGAGACTTAGTTAGTGTAGATATAAGAGAATACACTATAAATAATGACCTAGATTATATACTAAAGGATATATATAAACATGATTATGATGTGATTTTATTTTCTACATATATCTGGAATGTAAATGATATAGTTAAACTTTGCCATAATATAAAAAAGGTAAAACCAAATACTAAAATAGCTTTAGGTGGACCTGAAGTTACATACGATAGCGAGTGTTCTATGAGGAACTATCCTTTTGTAGATTATATACTATACGGAGAAGGAGAATTAGTATTTAGAGACTTAGTAATGCATTTACAAGGCAATAAGTCTATAGAAGAAGTAGAAGGAATTGTTTATAGAAATAAAGGTGAAATAGTAGTAAATAAACCAAAAGAGTTACTACAAAACTTAGATGAAATACCAAGTCCTTATGAAAATTTAAATCCTGAAGAATATGAGAATAGAATTGTTTATTATGAAACATCTAGAGGATGTCCTTTTAATTGCCAATACTGTTTATCGTCAACATTAAAAGGGCTTAGATACTTTAGTATAGAGAGAGTTAAGAAGGATTTAAAAGCTCTAATAGATGCAAGGGTATCTCAGATTAAATTTATAGATAGAACTTTTAATGCAAATAAAAGATTTGCAAAAGAAATAATGAACTTCCTTATGGAAAATGATAATGATTATACAACATATCATTTTGAAGTTACAGCGCATTTACTAGATGAAGATATGCTAGAATTTTTATCTAACTGCAAAGAAGGTTTATTCCAATTTGAAATAGGTGTTCAAACAACTAATCAAAAAGTGCTAGATGAAGTTGGAAGAAGAGATGATTTTGGTAAACTATCATATGTAGTTCAAAAAATTGCTTCATATAGAAATATACATCAACACTTAGATTTAATAGCTGGACTTCCTTTTGAAGATTATGCTAGTTTTGAAAAATCATTCAATGATGTATTTGGATTAGGAATTGAACATTTACAACTAGGTTTCCTAAAAATGATAAAAGGAACAGGAGTAAGAAAGACTGCAGACAAACATGGATATAAATATAAAGACTATCCTCCATATGAAGTGCTTTATAATAACTATATCAGTTACTCAGAGATGTTAAAGCTAAAAGATATAGAAGAGATGCTTGAAAAGTATTATAACTCAAAAAACTTTGTATTATCTATGAGATATATAATATTCAACTATTATAACCATAGTCCATTTAAATTCTTTGAAGAATTTGCAACATACTTTGATGAAAATGGATACTTTGATGTAGCTCAAGGTAAAAATGCACTATATAAAATACTATTAGATTTTTATGAAGAAAAAATTAATGTAGATAACGACATATTTAACGATATACTAAAGTATGATTATATATCATTAGGAAAAACATCAAATATACCACAGTTCTTTAAAAAATTAGAACTAGAAGACTTTAAAAATAGATGTCACGTATTTTTACAAGATGAAATGAACATATGTAAATATGTACCTGGACTTGAAAATAAACCAGCTAAACATATTATAAAATACGTTCATTTTGAACCATTTAAATATAATATTGTTCAGTTAAAAAATAATATAAGAGAACAATTAAAACAAGAAGAAGAAAATGTAATAATGTTTGTATACGATGACAAAAAGATATTTGAAAAATCAAAAGCATTTAGTGTACAAATATAAAGGAGGTTAGTATGAAATTTAAAATAGAAAAATACTTACTAAAGAAGGCTGAAGAACTGGCTTTCATCACAATAAAGCCAGATGGAGACTTTCAAATAGAAGGATATAAAATACCTTCTACAGGATTAGATGTACCTATAAAAAATGAGGTTTTAGTAAAAGGTATAAAGGATAAGACTGCACAAGATAATTTAAATGCTATGTCAATTGCAGATGCGATGATATTTATAATTGGAATTGATAGTAAGTTTAAATATAATGATGAGTATAATAAATTTTTAAATGCCTTTAAAGACAAAGTAAATCTAGATTTAAAAGCATATATGGGATATATGTCTAAGAAATATTTTGATATAGGTGAAATAACAGATTCTTTAATATATTTAAAAGCTATGATAACAATGTTTTCAGATGATATAGAAGGTTTATATCATTATTCAATAGTTTGTCAAGAAATGGCAAAGCAACATCAAAAAGATATGGATAATGAAGCAATGAATGCATTTTTATTAGAGGCATTAGAAAAATTAGAGTATGTTATTCAATTAGATGAAGGGTTTGCTTTAGCGTATTATCACTTAGGATACCATTACTACAACCAAGGCCAATATGTTAAGGCTAAGGTAATATGGGAAGAAAGTATAAACTTAGGACTAGAAGCAGATTTAATATCAGAAATTCAAGAGAATATAGGAAAAATGGATTTTAAAATTCAGTATGAAGAAGGATACACATTAGTATTCCAAGGTAAATGTGAAGAAGGATTAGAAAAATTGCTTCCTTTAGAAGATGAACATCCAGACTGGTGGAATCTATTATTTATGATAGGACTTGCATACAAAAATATGAGTGAAATAGAAGAAGCTAAAAAATATTTCAATAAAATATTAACTACAAAGCCTCATCAAGTAGATGCATTAGTTGAACTAGGTCTTTGTGAAGCAGCAACTTATAATATGGAAAAGGCAATAGAACATTTTGAAACTGCTGCTAAGATAAAGGAAGATCCAGAGATACTGTGTAATTTAGGTATGGCTTATTTAAATAATGGAGAGTTAGATGATGCTATATACTATATAGAAAGAGCATATGAATTAGATCCACAAGATGAAATTACGATAGCATGTTTAAAAGAGCTTGATAACTATAGATAATTATGAATAAATAACAAAAAAGACTTCGTTGTAAAAATTTACAAAGGAAGTCTTTTTTGTGTATAAATGTGCTATTATTTAAGTAGATATAAAAGGGGGTCATAAAATTGATAAAAAGTCTAGATGAAATATTAAAGCAATTCAATGGAAAAGGCCAATCAGTACTTTCTGTAGCGGCAGCAGAAGACAAAGAAGTTTTAATGGCTGTTAAAGATGCAGTAGAACAAAGTATTATTATTCCTATATTAGTTGGAGATGAGAATAAAATAAAAGAGATATCTAGTGAAATAGAATTTGATTTAACTAATATCAGAATCATAAGTACTTCTAGTATAGAAGAAAGTGCTAAAGTTGCAGTTCAATTAGTATCTAATAAAGAAGCAGATTTTGTTATGAAGGGGATATTAGATACATCAGTTTTATTAAAATCAGTTTTGGACAAGGAATATGGTCTTAGAACAGAGAATTTACTTAGTCATGTAATGATATATGAGTTAGAAAACTATCATAAGTTGTTATTATTAACTGATGGTGGAATGAATATATCTCCTAATTACAAGCAAAAAGAGCAAATATTACAAAACTCTATTAAAGCAGCGAAATCTTTAGATATGGATACTGTCAAGGTTGCATGTATAGCGGCAAAAGAAAAAGTAAGTACTAAGATGCCGGCAACTATAGATGCTGATATGTTAGAGAATGCTTGTAGAGAAGGTAAGTTTGGAGATGATGTAATAGTAGAAGGACCATTAGCTTTTGATTTAGCGATATCTAAGGAAGCTAGTAAAATAAAAGGATTTAAAAGTGAAATATCAGGTGATACGGATGTATTATTAGTACCAAATATAGAAGTAGGAAATGGTATAGGTAAATCATTTACCTATATGGCAGGTGCAAAGTCAGCAGGCGTAGTAATGGGAGCAAAATCCCCTATAGTGTTAGTTTCAAGAGCTGATACTCATGAATCAAAATTATATTCAATTGCATATGGAGCCTTAATATCTAAGAAATTACAATAAAATAAATATAAATAAATTTTGTATGGGCAAAAAATATTTTGTTAAAAAATTATTTAAAAATTAACCAATTTAACAAAAATTGGTATATAATCAAATTAGGTAATACATAAATTAAGTTTTCTTAAAATGACACATCTTTTTTTCAACAACCGGGGGGATTAAAAACAAAGAAAAGGGGATTGGAATATGGATAAAAAAATGCTAACTATCGACTTAAATAGTCATGTATTATTGGACAAAGCTGAAAGAGATGGCGTAGAAACAATGTATGACAGAAAGTTAAATATGAAGGCACAATGTGGATTTGGTCTTCAAGGTAACTGCTGTAGAATATGTGGAATGGGGCCATGTAGAATCACGCCTAAAACTCCGAGAGGTTTATGTGGAGCAGATGAGCATGTTATAGTTGCAAGAAACTTCGCTAGAATGGTTGCTGCAGGAACAGCTGCTCACTCAGACCATGCTAGAGATTTAGCTCATACATTATCATTAACTAGCCCAGATGGAAGTTATCAAATAAGAGATGAAAAGAAATTAATAGCTTTAGCTCAGGAATGGGATGTAGAAACTGAAGGTAGAGATATATACGATATAGCTCATGAAGTTGCAGATTTAGCATTAATGGAATTTGGTAAACCTCATGGGATATCTAGATTTATAAAAAATGCTCCTAAGCAAAGACAAGAAGTATGGAAGCAGTATCAAATAGAGCCTAGGGCAATAGATAGAGAAATAGCTACTATAATGCATTCAACTCATATGGGATGTACTGCAGATGTAGATAGTTTAGTTCATATGTGCTTAAGAACAGGTATGGCAGATGGATGGGCTGGATCAATGTTAGGAACAAAACTAAGTGATATAGTATTCGGTACTCCAACTGTAAGACAAACAGAAGCAAACTTAGCAGTATTAGAAGAAAATAAAGTAAACATATTATTACATGGACATGAGCCAACATTATCTGAAATGATAGTTTTAGCATCAGAAGATCCAGAGCTAGTAGCTTTAGCTAAAGAAGTAGGAGCTGAAGGTATAAACTTAGGAGGTATGTGCTGTACAGGTAATGAGGTAACAATGAGACATGGTGTTAGAATAGCAGGAGATTTCCATCAACAAGAACTAGCAGTAGTAACAGGAGCAGTAGAAGCTGTTATAGTTGACGTTCAATGTATATTCCCTGCATTAACAAAAGTAGCAGATTGCTACCACACTAAATTCATAACGACTTCTCCAAAAGCAAAAATAACTGACTCAACTTATATAGAATTCTGTGAAGAAACAGCATTTGAAGATGCTAAAAGAATAGTAAGAGAAGCAGTATTAAACTTCAAAAATAGAGATAAATCAAAAGTTCTTATACCAGAATTAAAATCAAGCGCAACAGTAGGATACAGTATAGAAGCTATATTACCTCAATTAGATAGAGTTGTTAACTCTCATATAGATCCAGCAGGAACAGTTAAGCCATTAGCAGACTGTTTAACTTCAGGAGTTTTAAGAGGAGCAGCAGCAGTTGTTGGATGTAACAATGCTAAGGGTGTTTCAAATGAAGCTCATATACACATAATTAAAGAGTTAATTAAAAATGACATAATAGTAGTTACTACAGGATGTGGTGCTCAAGCAGCAGCTAAGTTTGGATTAATGGAAAAATCAGCAGCTAAAAAATATGCAGGAAAAGGTTTAGCTACGGTTTGTGAACTAGTAGATATACCACCAGTACTTCATATGGGATCATGTGTTGATATAAGTCGTATCTTAGAATTAGTAGCAGCAACTGCTAAGCAATTAGATATGGATATGAGTGAATTACCAGTAGCTGGTATAGCTCCAGAATGGATGTCAGAAAAAGCTGTAGCTATAGGATGTTATGTTGTTGCATCTGGTATAGATACTTACTTAGGAATAATGCCTCCAGTTACAGGTTCTTCAAAAACAGTAGAATTATTAACTGAAGGATTAAGAGATAAAGTTGGAGCAGCATTTACAGTAAATGAAGATTGTAAAGTATTAGCTCAAACAATAATAGATGATATAGAAAAGAAACGTATAAGCTTTGAACAAAAAATAGAAGAAAGAATGTTAGTGCCAGTAGAAGCTTAATAAAAATTATTAAATAGAAATATAGAAAGTTAAGACTAAAATAAAAATATTTAACCTATGATGAAAAAATAATGTTCATTATAATGCGTATAAAATGTAATATGGTGTATAACGATGACGAACAAAGTAGTTTAAATATGACAAAAGGTGGTATAATATGAAGATAGCAATAACAGGTAAAGGTGGAGTAGGAAAGACGACTTTTTCTTCGATATTATCTAGGATGTTTGCCGAAGATGGATATAGAGTTGTAGCAGTAGATGCGGATCCAGATGCTAATTTAGGGTTAGCACTAGGTTTCCCGAAGGAAGTATATGATTCAATAGTTCCTATATCAGAAATGAAAAACTTTGTAGCTGATAGAACAGCTTCATCAGTTGGTTCATTTGGAAAAATGTTCAAATTAAATCCTAAAGTTGATGATATACCAGAAAATTATTGTAAAGAGCATAATGGTGTAAGACTTTTAACATTAGGTACTGTAGATACTGGTGGATCTGGTTGTGTATGTCCAGAACACGTTCTTCTAAAAAGACTATGCTCTCATTTAATACTGCAAAATAAAGATGTAGTAGTAATGGATATGGAAGCAGGAATAGAACATCTAGGCAGGGGTACTGCTCAAGGTGTAGATGCTTTTGTAGTTGTAGTTGAACCAGGAGAAAGAAGTTTACAAACTTATAGAAAAGTTAAACAGTTAGGAAAAGATATAGGAGTTAAACAAGTATTCGTAGTAGGTAATAAAGTTAGAAATAAAGAAGATGAAGACTTCATAAAATCTAATCTAGAAGATGGAGAAAGCTTAGGGTTTATTTACTATAACCAAGATGTAATAAACTCTGATAGATCTAACCTATCTCCTTATGACGCGAGTGAAGATACTAAAGAACAAGTTAGAACAATAAAAAATAAGCTAATGTCATTGCAAAACCTGTAATAAAGTTAATAAGCTAGCCATCAACGAATATTGGTGGTTAGCTTTTAAGGCACTGACTACATATGAGAAGTACATAGTGTCAAATATAAAAATTAATTTATGGGGGAGGATTTCATTTATGGGATTCAAATCAGATATAGAAATAGCACAAGAGGCTCAACCACAAGATATAAGAGACATAGCTAAAAAGTTAGGTTTAGGTGAAGATGATATAGAGCTTTATGGAAAATATAAAGCAAAAGTTGACTATAACTTATTAAAAAAAGATAATGGTGGTAAAAAATCTAAGTTAATATTAACTACAGCTATAAACCCAACTCCAGCAGGAGAAGGTAAAACTACAACTACAATAGGTGTAGCAGATGGTTTAGCTAAAATAGGTAAAAATGTATTAGTTGCACTAAGAGAACCTTCTTTAGGGCCAGTATTTGGTGTTAAAGGTGGTGCAGCTGGTGGAGGATACGCACAAGTTGTACCTATGGAAGATATAAACTTACACTTTACAGGAGATTTCCACGCTATAGGAGCTGCAAACAACCTTTTAGCTGCTATGCTTGATAATCATATACATCAAGGAAATGCTCTAGGAATAGATTCTAGAAGCATAACTTGGAGAAGATGTGTAGATATGAACGATAGACAACTAAGAAATGTTGTTGATGGATTAGGATCAAGAGCTGACGGTGTTGCTAGAGAAGATGGATTTGATATAACTGTTGCTTCTGAAGTAATGGCTGCATTCTGCTTAGCTAGTGATATAGTAGATTTAAAGGCGAGATTAGGAAGAATAATAGTAGGATATAACTTCCAAGGAGAGCCTGTGACAGCAGAGCAATTAAAAGCTAATGGAGCTATGGCTGCGTTATTAAAAGATGCACTAAAGCCAAACTTAGTTCAAACATTAGAAGGAACACCTGCATTTGTTCATGGTGGACCATTTGCTAATATAGCTCACGGATGTAACTCTGTTATAGCTACAAGAATGGCTATGCACTTTGCTGATTATGTAGTAACAGAAGGTGGATTTGGTGCTGATCTTGGTGCTGAAAAGTTCCTAGATATAAAATGTAGAATGGCTAACTTAAAGCCAGATGCTGTTATAATAGTTGCTACAGTTAGAGCGTTAAAATATAATGGTGGAGTACCAAAAACTGAGTTAAATAATGAAAACTTAGAAGCTTTAGAAGCTGGTCTTCCAAACTTATTAAAACATGTTGAAAATATAACTCAAGTATTTAAATTACCTGCAGTTGTAGCAATAAATGAATTCCCAACAGATACAGAAGCAGAAGTTAACTTAGTAAAAGAAAAATGTCAAGAACTAGGTGTTAATGTTGCTATATCTAGAGTTTGGGCAAATGGAGGAGACGGTGGAGTTGAGTTAGCTAAGGAAGTTGTTAGATTAACTGAAGAGCCAAATGAATTCCAGTTCTGCTATGAAGATGATTTAACTATAGCTGAGAAAATAAATGCTATAGCTACTAAAATATATGGTGCTGATGGTGTAGATTTTGCTCCGCAAGCTCAAAAAGAATTAGAAAGATTAGAAAGTTTAGGATTTGGAAATATGCCAATATGTATGGCTAAAACTCAATATTCTTTAACTGATGATCAAAATAAATTAGGAAGACCAACTGGATTTAGAATAACTGTAAGACAATTAACAGTGTCTGCTGGTGCTGGATTTATAGTTGCACTTACAGGTCAAATAATGAAAATGCCAGGACTTCCAAAAGTTCCAGCGGCTGAAAGAATAGATGTTGATGAAAATGGAGTAATTGCAGGATTATTCTAATTAATATAGAAGTATACAATGTGGCATAAATTATTTTATGCTACATTGTATACAATGTAATACCTAACAGTATTTTAGGGGGGAACTAATGAAAATTTCAGAAAAAACTTGTGTAGAATTTGTAGAAGTATTAGCTTCTAAGGCTGCTGTACCTGGTGGAGGTGGAGCTGCTGCATTAGTAGGTTCAATAGGAATGGCTTTAGGTAGTATGGTGTGTAACCTTACTATAGGAAAAAAGAAATATGCTGAATATGAAGAAAGCGTAAAAGGGATATTAGAAAAAGCAGGGGACATAGAAAAAAGATTATTAAACATGATAGACGAAGATGCTGAGAATTTCTTACCACTTTCAAAAGCATATGGACTTCCTCAAGGTACGGAGGAAGAAAAGAAAATAAAAGAAGAAGTAATGGAAAATGCACTTAAAACTGCATGTCAAGTTCCAATAGATATAGTAAGAGTTTGCTATGATGCTATTAAATTACATGAAGATTTAGTAGACAAGGGCTCTAGACTTGCAATAAGTGATGTTGGAGTTGGAGTTCAATGTTTAAGGGCTGCTATACTTAGTGGGCAATTAAACGTAATAATAAATATCAATTCAATAAAAGACCAAGAATATGTAGAAAAAGTTCAAACAGAAGTGGACAAATTAGTTGAAGAAGGCGTACAAATCTGTGATGAAGTTTATGCTAAGGTTGAAAAAGCACTACAAAAACAACCTGTATCAGTAGGTCACTAATCTTAAATTGAAATCAATCAAATTAATAACGAAGAAAATAGATACTATTAAGTATTTAAATATATAAATTAAATAAATTCGGGGGGATTGAAACAATGGAAGTAACTACAACTAAAGGACAAATAATAAAAGGAAAACCAGTAGCTGATCAAATGAGCGAAAGTTTAATACAAGAAGTTAATGAACTAGTAAAAGTGGGTATAAACCCTAAGTTAACTATAGTTAGAGTTGGAGCTAGAGGAGACGATTTAGCTTACGAAAGAGGAGCATTAAAGAAATGTCAAACTATAGGGATAGAAACTGAAGTTCTAGAGTTAGCAGAAGATATAACTCAAGAACAATACATAGAAGAATTAACTAAATTAAATAACGATGATAATGTTCACGGTATATTATGTTTTAGACCACTTCCTAAGCAATTAGATGAAGAAGCTATAAAATATGTAATATCACCAGAAAAAGATGTAGATTGTTTCAGTCCAATAAACTCTGCAAAGGTTATGGAAGGTGATACTACAGGATTCCCACCATGTACACCAACAGCAGTAGTTGAAATATTAAAGCACTATAACGTAGATTTAAAAGGTGCTAATGTAGCAGTATTAGGAAGAAGTATGGTAGTTGGTAAGCCAGCTGCAATGTTATTATTAAATGAGAATGCTACAGTAACTATATGCCACTCTAGAACTAAAGATTTAGCAGAGGTAACTTCAAAAGCTGATGTTTTAGTTGCTGCAGTAGGTAGAGCAAGAATGGTTAAAGAAAACTTCGTAAAAGAAGGTGCAGTTGTAATAGATGTTGGTATAAACGTGGACGAAGAAGGAAACTTATGCGGAGATGTTGATACTAATGCAGTACTTGATAAAGTATCTATGGTAACTCCAGTTCCAGCAGGAGTAGGTTCTGTAACTACATCAATACTTGCTAAGCATGTAATAAAAGCTTGTAAGTTACAAAACAACAAATAAGAGATAATTTACGGGGGTAGAGATAATGATAGTTTCTGAAAATAAACCAATGCAAGAAATATTAGATTTCTTAAAGGATGCACAAAAAGTTGTAATAGTTGGATGTAACGAATGTGCAGCTACTTGTAAAAGTGGTGGAGAAGAAGAAGTTTTAAAAATGAAAGAAACTTTAGAAGCTGAAGGCAAAACAGTTTTAGGATATACTTTATTAGCGCCTGCTTGTAATCTTTTAAAATCTAAAAAAGATTTAAAAGCACTAAAAGAAGAATTGAAAGATGCAGACGCTCTTTTATCTATGGCTTGTGGTGATGGAACACAAACTATAGTTAAAAATGTAAAGAAATTACCAGTTTATCCAGCAAACAACACTATGTTTATAGGGGAAACAAAGAGAGTTGGGGAATTCGAAGAGTCTTGTAAGGCTTGTGGAGAATGTGAGCTTGGATGGACAGGTGGAATATGTCCAATAACTATGTGTGCTAAAGGTCTAATAAATGGTGCATGTGGTGGAGCTAAAAATGGTAAGTGTGAAGTAAGCCAAGAAAATGAATGTGCTTGGGTTAATATATATGAAAGATTAAAAGATATAGATCAATTAGAAAATATGATAGAAATGAGACCTATGAAAGATTATTCTAAGCAAAATAATCCAAGACACTTAAATGTAAAGAAAAAAGAAGAAGCTTCTGTTGAAGCATAATAGCTTACAAAAGGTTAAAAGGGGGATTTTTTCATGAGCTTATTAAGAGAAACATTAGAAAGTGGAAAGTTTGCAGTAACAACTGAAATGGCACCTCCAAAGGGGTGTGATCTTTCTCACTTATTAAATTGTGCTAAACCATTAGTAGGAAGGGTTCATGCTGCTAACGTTACGGATATGCAATCAGCAGTTATGAGAACTACATCATTAGCTACTTGTAAATTATTAAAAGATGTTGGATTAGAGCCAGTATTACAAATGACTGGAAGAGATAGAAATAGAATAGCAATACAAGGTGAAATGTTATCTGCAGGTGTATTTGGAATAAACAACATGTTAGCTTTAACAGGAGACCATACGGTAGTTGGAGATCATCCACAAGCTAAAGGTGTATTTGATTTAGATTGTGTTGGTATACTTCAGACTGCAGAAACATTATGTAAAGGTACTGACTTAGTTGGTAACGAATTAAAAGGAGCACCAGAGTTCTACTTAGGAGCTTCAGTTACTCCAGAGTATGCTCCAATAGAAATACAATTATTAAAAATGCAAAAGAAAATAAACGCTGGAGCTAAATTCTTCCAAACTCAAGCTGTTTATGATATAGAAACTATGAGAAAATTCAGAGCTTCTACTAAAGATATGAACTGTAAAGTATTAGCAGGTATAGTACCATTAAAATCTCCAGGTATGGCTAAGTTTATGACTGCTAATGTTCCAGGAATATTCGTTCCAGATGATCAAATAGAAAGATTAAGAGCTGCAGGAAAAGAAAACTGGGTATCTGAAGGTATCAAGATGGCAGGAGAATTTATCAGACAATTAATTGATGAAGACTTATGTGATGGTGTTCATATAATGGCAATCGGAGCAGAAGAGAATGTTCCGGCTATATTAGACGCTGCTGGATTATAAGATAAAATTAAATTTGGGGGAAAACTAAATGAAAATAGCGGTTATCGGAGGAGGACCAGGCGGATATGTTGCAGCTATAAAAGCTGCTATGCTTGGTGCAGATGTAACAGTTATAGAAAAAAGAAGAGTTGGAGGTACTTGCCTAAATGTAGGATGTATACCAACTAAAGCATTACTTGCATCTTCTTCAATGTTAATGAATATAAAAGAAGCTAAAGACTTCGGTATAAACATAGAAGGAGAAATAAATGCAGACTTCTCAGCTATAATGGCTAGAAAAGATAAGATTGTTAATCAATTAATTAGTGGGATAGAGTTCTTATTTGAAAAAAGAGGAATAAATCTAGTTAATGGATTTGGTAAATTAATAGATAAAAATACTGTAGAAGTAACTATGGAAGATGGTTCAAAGGAAATAGTAAATGCTGATAAAATAATATTAGCTAATGGATCAGTTCCTATAGTTCCACCAATGTTCCCATATGATGGAAAGACTGTAATTACTAGTGATGAGGTACTAGGATTAAATGAGTTACCAGAGTCTATGATTATAGTTGGTGGTGGTGTAATTGGTTGTGAAATTGGTCAATTCTTAAGAACTTTAGGTACAGAAGTAACGATAGTTGAAATGAATGAACAATTATTGCCATTTGAGGATAAAGATGTCGCAAAACAGTTGCAGAGACAGTTTAAAAAGGATAAAATTAAAGTAATGACAGGTATTGGGGTTCAAACTTGTGAAATAGTAGACAATCAAGTTGTAGCAACACTTTCTAATGGGAAACAAGTGAAAGCTCAATATGCACTAGTTGCAGTAGGTAGAAAACCAAACACTAATAACTCTGGTATTGAAGAGTTAGGAATAGAGATGAACAGAGGTAAGATAGTAGTTAATGAAAATCTTGAAACTAATGTAGAAGGTATATATGCAATAGGAGACTTAATAGATACTCCATTCTTAGCACATGTTGCGTCAAAAGAAGGTATGATAGCTGTAGAAAACGCTTTTGGGAAATCTAAAGTGGTAGATTATACAGCAGTACCTAGATGTGTATATACTGAGCCAGAAGTTGCAGCAGTTGGTAAAACTGAAAAACAATTAGAAGCTGAAGGTAAAGAGTATCATGTAGGACAATTTGACTTTAGAGCTTTGGGGAAAGCTCAAGCTATAGGTCATTTCCAAGGATTTATAAAAGTTCTTGCAGATGAAGATGATGTAATAGTAGGAGCGTCGGTAGTTGGACCTCATGCAACAGATTTACTTACAGAATTGTCACTTGCTGTACATTTAAGATTAACAGTAGAGCAAGTAGGAGATGTAATACATGCACATCCAACATTATCAGAAGGCTTAATGGAAGCACTTCATGATGTTCATGGAGAATGTGTTCATGCAGCTCCTAAACTAGTAAAAGCATAAGAATAAAGCAGAGTAAACTTAATAGCTCTGTTTTGACTAAACAAAGGGGGAAATCTTAGGATGGGATATAATATAGCTGTAGCAGGAAAAGGTGGAACTGGTAAAACAAGTCTTACAGGGCTTTTAATTAATAATCTAACAACTAATAACAAAGGGCCCGTTTTAGTTGTAGATGCAGACGCTAATGCTAACATAAATGAAGTACTAGGAATAGAAATAGAAGCAACGATAGGTTCAATTAGAGAAGAAGTTAATCAAAGGGAAAAGCAAGGTAATGCATTCCCAGGAGGTATGACTAAAGCTCAATATTTACAATATAGGCTAAACACATGTCTATCAGAAGGAGATGGATATGACCTAATAGTAATGGGGAGATCAGAAGGTGAAGGATGTTACTGCTATGTAAATGGTATACTTAGAGAACAAACTGATAAACTATCAGATGCCTATGACTATTTAGTTATAGACAATGAAGCTGGTATGGAGCATTTAAGTAGAAAAACTACTAAACATATAGATACTCTATTGTTAGTTAGTGACTGCTCAAGACGTAGTGTTCAAGCTGTGGCAAGAATAAGAGATTTAGCTAGAGAATTAAAGTTAAATGTAGGTGAAATATACCTAATAGTTAATAAAGTTCCAAATGGAATATTAAATGATGGAATTAAAGAAGAAATAGATAAGCATAATCTAAATCTAATAGGTGTAGTACCTATGGATGAAATGATATATGAATATGATTCTTCAGGAATACCATTAGTACAGCTACCTAAAGATTCAAAATCTAAAGTAGCTATAAATGATATAATAACTAAATTAGAACTAAAATAGGCTTAAGGGGGAAAAAAACTATGGCGTTCAAGATGTCTGTTCAAAAATATTCTGGTAAAATATCAGAAGTAGAAATAGGAACAGGAGAAAAAACAATAAAAATAGGTGGAGAAAATACACTTCCATTCTATAGCTTCGATGGTGAAGCAGGAAATACTCAAAAAGTAGGAATAGAAATAACTGATGTTTATCCAGAAGCATGGACTGATACATTCAAAGAAATGTATAAAGAAGTTGCTAATTGTCCCGTTAAATGGGCTCAATATGTAGAAGAAAACACAGCAGCAGATTTTATATGCTTAAAGTTAGAAAGTGCAGATCCAAATGGGTTAGATAAATCTCCAGAAGAATGTGCTGAGATAGCTAAAAATGTTGTTGAAGCTGTAAAATTACCAGTAGTAATAGCTGGATGTGGAAACCATGAAAAAGATGGGAAATTATTTGAAAAAGTAGCGTCGGCAGTAGATGGAAATAACTGTTTATTCTTAGCTGCTACAGAAGATAACTATAAAGCAGTAGGTGCAGCAGCTGGTATGGCATATAGCCATAAAGTAGGAGCTGAGTCTTCTGTTGATATAAACCTAGCAAAACAATTAAACGTATTATTAACTCAATTAGGTGTTAAACCTGAGAACGTAGTTATGAACATAGGAAGTTCAGCTGTTGGTTATGGATATGAATACGTTGCATCAACTATGGATAGAATTAGACTTGCTGCATTTGGTCAAAATGATAAAACATTACAAATGCCAATAATAACGCCAGTATCATCTGAAACTTGGAATGTTAAAGAATCAATAGCAAGCATCGATGATGAACCATCATGGGGATGCATAGAATTAAGAGGTATAAATATGGAAGTTTCAACTGCAGTAAGTGCTTTAGTTGGTGGAGCAAATGCAGTAATACTTCGTCATCCAAAATCAATAGAAACTGTAAAAGAATTAGTTAACGAGTTAGCTTAATTAAATTGTAAGGTTAGGGGGAAAAAATCATGGCATTAAAAGCTTTAGATATATTTAAATTAACACCAAAGAAAAATTGTAAGGATTGTGGATTTCCAACTTGTATGGCTTTCTGTATGAAAGTTGCATCAGGAGCTGTAGAGGTAGAAAAATGTCCTCATATGTCAGCTGAGTCGTTATCAAAATTATCAGAAGCAACTGCACCTTTAATGAAAGGTTTAAAAGTTGGAGAATATGAATTAGGATCAGAAACTGTTTTATTCAGACATGAAAAAACTTTAGTAAATAGAAATAGATATGCAGTAGCATTCTGTGAATGTATGACTGATGAAGAAGTAGATGCTAAAGTAGCGAACATAAAAGCTGTTAACTACGTTAGAATAGGTGAAGAAATGAAGGCTGAAATGGCTCTTATAGAATACTTCGAAAACAAAGATGGGTTCTTAAGAGTTGTAAATAGAGTAAAAGAAAGTGGATTAGATGTAGCATACATAATACAATGTGAAGATGCAGCTATAGCTAAAGAAGCTGTTGAAATATTAAAAGATAAAAAGCCATTAGTATATGGTGCTACTAAAGAAAACTACAAAGCTATGATAGATGTAGTTAAAGGAGACAACTTACCATTAGCTGTTAAAGCTAGTAGCTTAGAAGAATTATATGCTACAGTTGAAGCTATACAAGGTGAAGGATACAAAGAATTAATACTAGATGTAACAGGGGAAAACATCAAGGATACATTTACAAATGCTGTTCAAGTAAGAAGAACTGCATTAAAAGAACAAGACAGAACATTTGGATACCCATCAATAGTATTTGCAAATAAATTAGCAAACGACAACCCACACATGGAAGTTGCATTATCTTCAATGTTTACTATTAAGTACGGATCTATAATAGTAATAGATGATATAGATTATGCAAAAGCATTACCACTATTCGCATTAAGACAAAATATATACACTGACCCACAAAAACCAATGAGAGTTGAACCTAAGATATACCCAATAAATAACCCAGATGAAAATTCACCAGTAATAGTTACTGTTGACTTCGCATTAACTTACTTCATAGTATCAGGAGATGTAGAAAGATCTAAAGTTCCTGTACATTTAGCGATACCAGATGCTGGAGGATATTCAGTATTAACAGCATGGTCTGCTGGTAAGTTTGGTGGAAGTTCAATTGCGAACTTTATAAAAGAATCAAATGTTGGAGAATTAACTAATAATAGAGATTTAATAATACCAGGTAAGGTTGCAGTTCTTAAAGGGGATATAGAAGACTGTTTACCAGGATGGAATGTAGTAATAGGTCCAGATGAATCAATGGAATTACCTAAGTTCTTAAAAGAATATAAAGCTAAGCAAGAAGCTGCTTTAACAAACGCTTAAGAATAAATAACTTATATACTATCTAAAACCATAAGGGGGATAATAACGATGGAAAAATTTATGATAATAGGTGAAAGAATACACTGTATATCACCAGTAATAAGAAAAGCATTAGCTGAAAGAGATCCTGAGCCGATATTAAAAAGAGCGAAGGAACAATTAGAAGCTGGAGCTCATTATATAGATTTCAACATAGGGCCTGCAGAGAGAGATGGAGAAGAGTTAATGACTTGGGGAGTTCAATTACTTCAAAAAGAATTTAACAATGTTCCAATAGCATTGGATACAGCAAATAGAAATGCTATAGAAGCTGGTTTAAAAGTATATAACAGAACTCATGCTAAGCCAATAATAAATTCTGCAGATGCAGGTGGAAGAATAGATTTAATAGATTTAGCTGGAGAATATGAAGCTAGAGTAATAGCTTTATGTGCTAAAGAAGGTATACCTAGAGATAATGATGAGCGTATGGCTTACTGTCAAGAAATGTTAGAAAGAGGTTTAATGGCAGGATTAGAGGCTGAAGATATGTTATTTGACCCATTATGTTTAGTTATAAAAGGAATGCAAGATAAGCAAGTGGAAGTTTTAGAAGCTATAAGAATGATGACTGAAATGGGATTATTAACTACTGGAGGATTATCTAACGTATCTAACGGATGTCCTAAGCATGTTAGACCAATACTTGATAATGCTTGGTTAGCAATGGCAATGGCTAATGGATTCAGTTCAGCTATAATAAATCCATGTGATGAGGAATTAATGAAGACTATAAAATCTTGTGACATAATTAATAATGCTTCATTATATGCGGATTCTTACTTAGAATTAAACGAAGGCGCTTTTGCATTTTAGTTTATAGAACATAAATATATAAATGATTAATTAGCAATCGCTAAAAGGGGGAAAATAGAGTGAATTTATATAATACAGTATTTACTGGTTCAGAGCAAGCATTAGGTGCTGCTAAAGGTATGTTAGCAGAAGCTATAGAAAAGAATGGAAGAGACCATAAGGTAGCTTTCCCTGATACTGCATATTCATTACCATGTATATATGCAGCTACAGGAAATAAAATGAATTCATTAGCTGATTTAGAAGCAGCTTTAGAAATAATAGAGAGTTTAATAAATAGAACTCCGAGATTAGAGCATGTTTTCAATTCAGGTCTTGCAACAGCTTTAGCTGCTGAAGTTATAGAAGCTTTAAAATATTCTACAATGGAAGCTCCATATAGTGAGCCTTGTGCAGGTCATATAAGTGACCCTATAATAAGATCACTAGGAGTACCACTAGTTACAGGAGATATACCAGGGGTTGCAGTTGTTTTAGGAGAATGTCCAGATGCTGAAACTGCAGCAAAAGTTATAAAAGACTATCAATCTAAAGGATTATTAACATTCTTAGTTGGTAAGGTTATAGACCAAGCTATAGAAGCTGGAGTAAAAATGGGTCTAGAACTAAGAGTTATACCATTAGGATATGATGTAACTTCAGTTATACACGTAGTATCTGTTGCAGTAAGAGCAGCTTTAATATTCGGAGGATTAACTCCAGGTGATTTAACTGGATTATTAGAATATACTTCTAAGAGAGTTCCTGCATTCGTTAATGCATTTGGACCATTAAGTGAATTAGTAGTATCTGCTGGAGCTGGAGCAATAGCTTTAGGATTCCCAGTAATAACAGATCAAACTGTATTTGAAGTTCCAATGAACTTATTAACTCAAAAAGACTATGATAAGATGGTTGCAACTTCTTTAGAAGCTAGAGGAATAAAAATAAAGATAACTGAAATACCTATACCAGTTTCATTTGCAGCTGCATTTGAAGGTGAAAGAATAAGAAAGAACGATATGTTTGCTGAGTTTGGTGGAAATAAAACTGATGCTTGGGAATTAGTTGTTAAGAGAGAAATGAGTGAAGTAGAAGACCACAAGATAGAAGTTGTTGGTCCAAATATAGATGAAATAGAAGCTGTAAACGGTGTTGTTAGATTGCCACTTGCAGTAATGGTTAAAATAGCTGGTAAGGCTATGCAAGATGACTTTGAACCAGTTCTTGAAAGAAGGTTACATTACTTCTTAAACTACATAGAAGGTGTAATGCATGTTGGTCAAAGAGATATGTCTTGGATAAGAATATCTAAAGATGCTTTTGAAAAAGGATTTAGATTAGAGCATATAGGAGAAGTTTTATATGCTAAGATGCTAGATGAATTTGAATCAGTTGTTGATAAGTGTGAAGTAACTATAATAACAGATGCTGAGAAAGTTGCTGAGTTAAAATCAGAAGCTATTGCTAGATATACATCTAGAGATGAAAGATTAGCTTCATTAGTAGATGAAAGTGTTGAAGAGTTCTATTCTTGTAACCTTTGTCAATCTTTCGCACCAGCACACGTTTGTGTTGTTACTCCTGAAAGACTTGGACTTTGTGGAGCAGTTAGTTGGTTAGATGCTAAAGCTACTAAAGAACTAGATCCAACTGGACCATGTCAACCAATAGTTAAAGGTGAATGCTTAGATGACAGAACAGGGGTATGGCAATCTGTAAATGATACAGTTGGTGAAATATCTCAAGGTGCTGTTGAAAGTGTTACATTATACTCTATATTAGAAGATCCTATGACTTCTTGTGGATGCTTCGAATGTATATGTGGTATAATGCCAGAAGCTAACGGATTTGTTATAGTAAACAGAGAATTCTCAGGAATAACTCCAGTTGGTATGACATTTGGTGAACTTGCGTCTATGACAGGTGGAGGGGTTCAAACTCCAGGGTTTATGGGTCACGGAAGACACTTCATATCATCTAAGAAGTTTGCTTATGCAGAAGGCGGACCAGAAAGAATAGTATGGATGCCTAAGGAATTAAAAGAATATGTAGCTGAAAAATTAAATGCTACAGTTCAAGAATTAACAGGTATAGAAAACTTCACAGATATGATATGTGATGAGACTATAGCTAGTGACTCTGAAGGTGTATTAGCATACTTAGAAGAAAAAGGTCATCCAGCATTATCTATGGATTGTGTAATGTAGTTAGATAATTAATATACGGGCCGCTCGGAGTTTAAATTTATAAGTCTTCCTCCAGGCAGGCAAGCTGCAATGTCGGTGCGACTTATAAAATTTAAACTCCTCGCTCCGCTATTATATTAAGGTTATTGTGGAGGAGAGAAGAAGATGAAGGTTATACCAAGTTTAAAGTATTCTGATAAACATACATGGGTTAAGGTTGAGGGTGAGTTCGCTTATATAGGAATTACTGACTTTGCTCAAGATCAGTTAGGGGAAGTTTTATTTGTTGAGATGCCTGAGGTTGAGGATGAGTTAACTGCTGGAGATGAGTTCGGTGTTGTTGAGTCTTCTAAGGTTGCTTCTGATTTAATAGCTCCTATATCTGGTGAGGTTGTTGAAATAAATGAAAAGTTAGATGATGAGCCAGAGTATGTAAATGAAGATGCATATGATGCATGGATAGTTAAGGTTAAAATATCTGATGCTGATGAGTTAGATGCTTTATTAAATGCTGAAAGCTATGAGGCTGGATTAGAATAATAGTTTAAATATAGAGAGTATGGTAGATTTGAGTGCACGCAAATTTATCATACTCTTTTTTAGTTGTATTTAGAAATGTATATATAGCCCGCAAAGAGAATGATTAAACAAGTTTTCCTCCAGGCCATTCGGCAATGTCGGTGCAACTTATTTAATCACCCTCTTCGCTCATGATCTATATATGATTTCATAATTACAACTAAATGCATCGCTGGACACTTAAGAGAGCAAGTGCGGAACAGTCATTTATGTTTTATTTAAATATAATAATATTATCTAAACTATTGATAGGAGGTGGCGTTGAATTGAGATATGAAAGTACTGTTTTAAAGGCTATTAAGTATATTGAAAAAAATATTAAAGAGAAATTAACTTTGAAGGCTATATCAAATGAAGTTGGATATTCTGAGTTTCATTTTGCTAGGATTTTTAAAGAAGATATGGGTATTTCTGTTATGGATTATGTTCAAGAGAGAAGACTAATTCTTGCTTCTAAGGAAATATTTAATGGAAGGAAGATAGTAGATGTTTCTGTTGATTATTGTTATGAAACTCATAGTGGTTTTTCGAAGGCTTTTAAGAGGAAATTTGGTTTTACTCCAACCCAGCACTTAGTTTATGCGATTAATATATTAGAGTATTTAAAAAATGATGATGGAGATGGTTTTATAATGGATAATAAATCTAACAATGCAAATGTATTTATAAGTTCAACAGTTGATTTTACAGATGAAGAATTGTTATATAAACAGCTAGAAGATAACTTAAAAGATAAGTTATCTAATGAGGAATTATTTGAAATTGAGAAAGCGTATAAGTTATCC
Source organism: Peptostreptococcaceae bacterium (assembly GCA_051654865.1). Lineage (GTDB taxonomy): Bacteria > Bacillota > Clostridia > Peptostreptococcales > Peptostreptococcaceae > JBOFOR01. Next base: position 938 of record JBOFYV010000079.1, on the reverse strand, counting down.
TGTAAAGCTCATAAAGGTCAATTTCGTTATTCAAAAGAACCTTATGTAATACATCCACTAAATGTGGCATTAATTTTATCTGAACTTGATGTGGATAAAGAAAGTATAATTGTTGGTTTGCTTCATGATTTCATAGAAAAGAATACATCTATAACATTAGATGAGGTTGAGTTAGAATTCTCAACTGAAGTTAGACAATTATTAGAAGTAATTACTAATTTTAATATATTAGATGTAAATAAAATGATGGATGATAATAGTACAATAGATGGGCGTGTATTTGTAATAAAGTTAGCGGATCGTCTTCATAATATGAGAACTATAAAATATATGAATCCAGATGTATATAAGGAAAAAGCCAAAGAAACTATTGAGATTTTTTCGCCAATTGCGAATAAACTTAATATCCTAAAGTTAAAGTTGGAATTAGAAGATTTATCTATTAGGTATATTGTAGATGATTATACGAACTAAATATAAATATAAAAAACATGCCAAAATAACTAGCATGTTTTTTATATTTTCTATAGCACTTATTTGTTAATAAGTTATGTTATATTAAAAATTAGATATGTAATTTTGCTATTTATTTAATTCGAATTCGATACTTTGATCTTCTAGTAGTTTTAGTGTATTTTCTTTTCTAAGTGATATATAGTTTATATTTTTTGTAGCATTTTTATACTTATCCTGACTTAGATTGTAGCGCATAGTATGAGTACCATCTTCTCTGTTTACAAAGTCCTCTGTCATACCACCGATAGTTATACTATTCCCTTTTTTATCATAAAAATCAAGGTCAATGTTAAATGAAGTAACTGCGCCATGCTTTGTATAAGTATAGATTATTTGGTTATCTGTAATATAAAAATCTTCAATTGTAACTTTACCATATTTGCTAACATCTATAGTGACTGGTAAACTATTTATATCTATTT
>JBOFYV010000078.1:0-38917 GCA_051654865.1 Peptostreptococcaceae bacterium | reverse complement strand
CAACTCAAAAGAAGGTGTATGAGGAAAGTATAAGAGAAAATTTAAGGGATGGGCAAACTTTAGCTTTTGCACATGGATTCAATATACATTTTAATCAAATAAATCCACCAGAATATGTTGATGTAGTGATGGTAGCTCCCAAAGGACCAGGTCATTTATTAAGAAGTGTATTTACTCAAGGTAGTGGAGTGCCAGCATTATATGCAGTATACCAAGATTACACTACAAATGCATATGATACAGTTTTAGCTTATGCAAAAGGAATAGGAGCAACAAGAGCAGGAGTATTAGAAACAACTTTTAAAGAAGAAACAGAAACTGATTTATTTGGAGAGCAAGCTGTACTTTGTGGAGGAGTAAATGAGCTTATAAAAGCTGGATACGATACATTAGTTGAAGCAGGATATCAAGAAGAAGTAGCTTACTTTGAATGTTTACATGAAATGAAATTAGTAGTAGACCTTTTATATGAAGGTGGATTTGAAAGAATGAGATACAGTATAAGTGATACAGCAGAGTATGGTGATTATGTATCTGGTAAAAGAATAATAACAGAGGACACTAGAAATGCTATGAAGGCTGTATTAGGCGATATACAAAGTGGAAAATTTGCTAAGGAATGGATAGAAGAAAATGAAAATGGAAAACCAAACTTCTTACAATATAGAGAAAATGATTTTAATATGCCAATGGCTGAAGTTGGTAGAAATTTAAGAAGTATGATGGCATTTTTAAATAAAAATAAACAGGAGGATGTTAATAATGAGAAGCAACAATGTGAAGTTGGGGCTAACTAAGGCACCTCATAGAAGTTTATTAAAAGGAAGTGGATTTACAGATTTAGAAATAGAAAAGCCATTTGTAGGAATTGTTAATTCTTTTAATGAAATAGTTCCAGGACATATACACCTAAGGGAACTTACAGATTGTGTAAAAAGGGGAGTGCTTATAGGGGGAGGAACTCCCCTTGAGTTTCCTTCAATAGCAGTATGTGATGGAATAGCTATGAATCACGAAGGTATGAAATATTCTTTAGTAAGTAGAGAAATAATAGCTGATAGCATAGAAGTAATGGTAAAAGCACATAGTTTGGATGCATTAGTTTTAATACCTAGTTGTGATAAAGTAGTTCCAGGAATGTTAATGGCAGCAGCAAGGCTCAATATACCAGCAATAATATTAAGTGGTGGTCCTATGCTTGCTGGTAATTTTAATGATAAATCTTGTGATATAACCACTGTGTTTGAGGCAGTTGGAAAGGTTAATTCAAATAGCATGACATATGAAGAATTATATGAGCTAGAAGAAGAAGCTTGTCCAACTTGTGGATCTTGTTCTGGTATGTTTACAGCTAACTCTATGAATTGTATGACAGAGGCTTTAGGTATGGCACTTAGAGGTAATGCTACAATCCCTGCTGTTTACTCAAAAAGAAGAAGACTAGCGAAGTTAACAGGAATAAAGATAATGGAGCTATTTAGAAATAATATAAAAGCCAGAGATATTATGACTAAAGAAAGTTTTGAAAATGCTCTAACAGTAGATATGGCATTAGGATGTTCAACAAATACAGTGCTTCATTTAACAGCAATTGCAAATGAAGCTTTAGTAGAAATAGACTTAGATATGATAAATGAAATAAGTGAAAAAGTACCGAATTTATGTAAATTAAGCCCTGCAGGAAGTCATTACATACAAGACTTAGATAATGCTGGTGGAATATATGCAGTAGTAAATGAACTTAGTAAAAAGGATTTAATAAACAAAGATACTATGACCTGTGAATGTCAAAAAGTAGGAAACCTATTAAGTGAAAAGAGAAACAATGAAGTAATAAAAGATATAGAAAATCCATACTCAAATACAGGTGGTATAAAAATATTAAAGGGAAGTTTGTCACCACAAGGAGCAGTAATAAAAACATCAGCTGTAGACAAAAGTGTAGTAGAGTTTACAGGACCTTGTGTAGTATTTAATAGTGAGGAAAGTTGTATAGAGGCAATACTAAATAATGAAATAAAAAAAGGTGACGTTGTAGTTATAAGATACGAAGGTCCAAAGGGTGGACCTGGTATGAGAGAAATGCTAACTCCAACATCTACCCTTTGTGGTATGGGTCTTGATAAAGATGTTTGTTTAATAACAGATGGTAGATTCTCTGGAGGAACTAGAGGATTTTGTATAGGGCATGTATCACCAGAAGCAAAAGAAGGTGGACCAATAGCTTTAGTACAAAATGGAGACATGATAAAAATAGATTTAAAAAATAAAGAAGTAAACTTATTAGTTGATGAAAAAGAACTACAGGAAAGAAAAAATAAATTAGTATTTAAAGAAATTAACCTAAGTGGTTATTTAAAGAAATATGAAAAGTTAGTTACTAGTGCTGCAACTGGGGCGGTATGCAAATAAGAAATAAAGGGGGATAAATACTATATGAATGGTGCAAGAGTATTATTAGAATGTCTAAAAAAGGAGGGTGTAGATATAATATTTGGATATCCAGGTGGGGCAGTAATACCTTTGTATGATGCTTTATATGATTATAAGGATGACTTTACTCATATAAGAACATCACATGAGCAGGGGAGCGTTCATGCCGCAGATGGATATGCTAGGAGTACAAATAAGGTAGGTGTTTGTTTTACAACTTCAGGACCAGGAGCAACCAATGCAATAACAGGTATAGCTACAGCTTACATGGATTCTACACCATTAGTTGTTATAACAGGTCAGGTTCCATCAAATTTACTAGGAAAAGATTCATTTCAAGAAATTGATACAACAGGAATGACTTTATCTATAACAAAGCATAACTACTTAGTTAGAAGAGTAGAAGATATTCCTAATGTGGTAAAAGAGGCATTTAAAGTATCTAATGAACCAAGAAAAGGACCTGTATTAATAGATATACCTAAGGATTTATTTTTAGAAGAATTAGACTTTGATGTAGATAACTATGTACCCTATCAACAACAGTTGAGTGAAAAAAGTAATGATAAAAACAATGAGAAATATTATGAACGTATAAAAGAAGCAAGTATTCTTATAAAAAATTCAATAAGGCCTGTAGTATATGCAGGTGGAGGTGTAAAATCATCAGATAGTGAAGACTTATTAGAAAAGTTTGCAACAAAAATAAATACACCAGTATTAAATACCCTTATGGGCCTTGGTAATATAGATAGATCTAATGAGTTATCATTAGGTATGGTAGGTATGCATGGTAGTAGTGAAAGTAATCTAGCATTATCAAACGCAGATTTAGTTATAGCTATAGGTGCTAGATTTAGCGATAGAGTAGTAGGAAAAACTTCAGAGTTTGCAAAGAATGCAAGTATTATCCATATAGATATAGATCCATCGGAAATAGGAAAAAATACAAAATCTAATGTATCATTAGTTGGTAATTTAAAAACTATATTAGAAGATTTATTAAATGAAGTAGAAGATAAAAATAACGAGAGTTGGCTACAAGAAATAAAATCATATGAAAGTAATGACTTTATAGAAAAAGAAGAGTTTCATCCTAAAAATATATTTAGATTAGTAGATAAAAGCTTCAATTACGACAGTGTAATTGTAACAGATGTAGGTCAACATCAAATGTGGGCAGCGAAATATTTTAATTTTAAGAAGGGAAAAAACTTTATCACATCAGCAGGTCTTGGTACTATGGGATTTGGCTTAGGTGCAGCAATAGGCACAAAGTTAGGTAACTATAATAAAAATGTAATTTTAGTAACAGGTGATGGTAGTTTCAAAATGAACTGTAATGAATTAGCTACTTTATCACAGTACAATATAAATGTAGTTATAGTACTATTAAACAATAGTGCTCTGGGTATGGTTAGACAATGGCAAAAACTATTTTCTAACGAAAGATACTCTGAAACGGATATAGTTGATAATGTTAATTATGTAGCTTTAGCAAAAGCATATAACTTAGATGCGTATAAAGCAACAAATCTACTAGAGCTACAAGATATTTTACAAAGTAAGATTAAGAATAAAAGTGTGTTAATTCAATGTGACATAAATAAAGACTATGATGTTTACCCGATAGTAGCTCCAAATGCTACATTAGATAGCTTTATATGCAATTAAATATTGTTAAACTATAAGATATTTTGTTAAATACTCATTAAATTAGGAAATGAAATCTATTAAATTGAATAATATTTAAGAATAAGTAAAAAGGAGGGTACATTATGAAGCAATACCAAAAACTACTTTTAGGATTTTTACTTGGTATCATTGGCGGCTTAGCTGCATTTTATGCATTACCTCTAGAAACTTTTACATTCATGAAACCAGTTACAGAAGTTTTCGCTCTTATAGGTGCATTATTTTTAAGGCTTATATTTATGGTAGTAATACCTCTACTAGTATCAGCATTGATGCTTGGTGTATTTGAACTTGGAAAAGGCAGAGGATTAGGAAAAGTAGCAGGTAAATCAATATTATTTACAGTTACACTAAGTGCAATTGCAGTTGTAATAGCTATAACATTAACAGGAGTACTTAAGCCAGGAGTAGGCTTAGAATTTGATAAAGCTGCATTAGCTACAAATCAAAGTGTTATACAAATACAAGATAATGTAAGTTCTGTAGCAGGTAAAGTATGGTATCAATATATAGTAGATTTAATTCCACAAAATCCAGTAGATTCAGCTGCGAGGGCTTTCTCAGGTGAAATAATAGCATTAATGTTCTTTGCTCTTATATTTGGTTATGCAATGAGTTTGGTAATTAAGGAAGACGATAATCCACTTATAAAAATACTAGAAACAATATTTGATACATCACTTAAAGTAATAGATTTTGCAATGAAGTTAGCTCCTTTTGGTATATTTGGTATAGTTTTTAATACTGCATATAAATTAGGTGGAGGATTCTTACAAAACCTTGCATTCTATGCAATGATAGTAATATTAGGGCTTTTAATTCAACAATTTGTAGTGTATGGAAGTTTCTTAAAAATATTTGCTAAAGTTTCACCATGGGCTTATTTTAAATCTTGTAAAGAAGTATATCTATATGCATTTTCAACAGCTTCATCGAATGCAACTTTACCAGTAGCACTTGAAACTGCTGAGAAAAAATTAAACATACCACCACAAATAGCTAAGTTTGTTTTAACTATAGGTGCTTCAGCTAATCAAAATGGAACAGCATTATTTGAGGGTATTACAGTTTTATTTTTAGCTCAAGTGTATGGTGTAGATTTAAGTGTAGGTCAACAAGTTTTAGTAGTATTAATGTCAATACTTGCAGGGGTTGGAACAGCTGGAATACCTGGAGGCTCATTACCTTTAATCGTAGTACTTCTTACTCAAGTAGGAATACCAGCAGAAGGTATTGGATTAATATTAGGTGTAGATAGATTGTTGGATATGTGTAGAACAACTCTTAATGTATCAGGTGATTTAGTAATAGCAAAATTAGTAAGTGAAAATGTTGATATTAAGGAGATAGATAAGATAGAAGGTTAAATATAATATAAAATACCTCCATAAAATATATGGGGGTATTTTACGTTAGAAAACGTTGACAAACAATAAGCAATAGTCTATCATAATAATTGGAATTAGGTAGTAATTGTTTAAGTACAAGCTAAGCTTATTCATTAATAATAACAGTGTCCTTAGGAGGAGTCTGTTCATTATTGTGGATAAGCTTTTTTTATACTTAAAAGGAGGAAATTATGATAATTAACAAGATATTAAATAATAATGTTGTGATTACAATAGATCATAATGGAGAAGAAACCATTGTTATGGGTAGAGGGATAGGTTACCAAAAGTCAAAGGGAGAGGCAATAGATGAAACTAAAGTAAATAAAGTATTTAGAATATCAAATAGAGAAATTTCTAATAAATTGCAAGAGTTACTTAATAATATTCCTATGGAGCATATGAAATTATCAAGTGAAATTATAGAGTATGCACAATTAAAGCTAAACAAAAAACTAAATGAAAGTATTTATATATCACTAAGTGACCATACATACTCTGCAATTCAAAGAATGAAAGAAGGAATAAACGTAAAGAATGCAATACTTTGGGAAACTAAAAGGTTTTACAAAGAAGAGTTTGAGATTGGTATGAAAGCTTTAGAAATTATTGAAAATAGAACCGGAGTAAAGTTACCTGAAGATGAAGCAGGATTCATAGCATTTCATATTGTAAATGCACAGTTAAGCGAAGGCAATAGCTTAGCATCTGATATTACAAAGTTAATGCAAGAAATACTTAATATAGTTAGATATCATTTTGGAATAGAATTTGAGGAAGAATCAGTATTTTATTATAGATTTATAATGCATTTAAAATTTTTTGCACAGAGATTGTTTTCTAACAATTCACACGAGGGAGATACAGACAAAGAGCTATTGAGTATCATTAAATCTAAATATAGCAAAGAATTTGAGTGCATTGTCAAAATTAAAAATTTCATTGATAAGCAATATAATTATATTTTAACAGATGATGAGATGATATATTTAACAATACATATAGCAAAAGTAGTTAAAGATTCAAAGGTACAATCTGAGTAAACCTCAGTAGTATAAATAATCATAATTATTGAAAGGAGTGATACCTAAAACGTTATACCTATGGTTGGATGGTAACATTGAGTTGGCCAAACCTTCAAATTTCAGAAGTTTTATATTTAAAAGAAATATGGAGGAGAAAAAAATGGGAAAATACAAACAATTAGCACAAGACATAATAAAAAATGTTGGTGGAAAAGAAAATATTAATGGATTAACGCATTGTATTACAAGATTACGTTTTAAACTAAAAGATGAAAGTATAGCAAATGATGATGTGTTAAAAAACATGGAAGATGTTGTTACTGTAATGAAAAGTGGAGGACAATATCAAGTAGTTATAGGTAATAAAGTGGAAGATGTTTATAAGGATATAATTAAAATAATTGATCTAGATAATTTAAATACATCTTCAGAAACTAAAAAGTCAGGTAGTATACTAGACAAAGGGATAGATATAATATCAGGAATATTCCAGCCTGTACTAGGAATAATGGCAGCTTGTGGGATGTTAAAAGGATTCAATGCTTTATTTGTAGCAATGGGATTATATAGTGCTACATCTGGTGGATATATGGTAATAAATGCAGCAGGAGATGCATTATTTACATTTTTACCTTTATTCTTAGGATATACAGCAGCAAAGAAATTTGATCTAAAACCGATGCTAGGATTAGTACTAGGGGCTGCTATGTGTTATCCAGCGATACAAGGTAGCGCTATATCAGCAGGTATAGAGCCGATTTATACTTTATTTGAAGGAACAATGTTCGCTTCACCTGTATATATTGATTTCTTTGGATTACCGATAATATCAATAGATTATACTGGTACAGTTATACCTATTATATTTGTAGTGTACTTTGCATCTAAGTGTGAAAAGTTATTTAACAAGTTTGTTCCAGATCTAGTTAAATTCTTCTTTGTACCGATGCTTACATTATTAGTAACATTACCTGTAGCACTTATAGTTATAGGACCTATAGCGACATTTGGTTCTACACTTGTTTCACAATTTGTACTTTCAATAAGAGATTTTAGTCCATTATTAGCAGGTGCTATAGTAGGTTTCTCTTGGCAAATTCTTGTTATTTTTGGTATGCACTGGGGATTCATTCCTGTATATATAAACAATGTTATGACTTTAGGATACGATAATGTTATGATGCCATTCTTTGCTTGTACATTTGCAACGTCTGCAGTAGTACTTGCTGTATTCTTTAAGACTAAAGATAAAAAAATAAAAGAAATGGCGATACCAAACTTTATTTCTGGTATATTCGGAGTTACAGAGCCAGCAATCTACGGAATATTATTACCTTTAAAGAAACCATTTATAATAAGTTGTATAGCTGGTGGTATAGGAGGAGCTTTCTATGGATTCTTCAACCTTAGAAAGTTTATAACTGGAGGTATGGGAATATTTGAACTTCCAGCAATGATTGAGCCAAACGGTGGAATGGGCAACTTAATAGTAGCTCTATCTGGTATGGCTATATCAATGGGTGTAGGTTTTGTGTTGACTATGATTTTCTATAAAGAAGAGTCTAATGAGAAAGAAGTAAAACCAGAAACAAAAGAAGAAGTAAAAGAAGTTAAAGCTATTAAACTAGAAAAAGAAATAGTAGTAAGCCCTATAAAAGGTGAAGTAGTAAATTTAAGTGAGATAGAAGATGCTGCTTTTGCATCAGGTGTGTTAGGACAAGGTGTAGCAATTATTCCAACTGATGGAAAAGTAGTTTCGCCAGTAAATGGAGAGGTAGCAACTTTATTCCCAAGTTTACATGCTATAGGAATTCTTTCTGATGATGGTGTTGAAATACTTATACATATTGGATTAAATACTGTGCAGCTAGATGGTAGAGGATTTAAGGCAAGTGTAAAAGCAGGAGATAGAATTACTAAAGGACAAACACTATTAAACTTTGATATTGATGTTATAAAAGAGGCTGGATACAGTGTTGTAACGCCTGTAGTTATTACAAATTCAGCACAATTCTTAGATATTGCACAAACAGAAAGTAAAGAAGTTGAATTAGAAGATAATTTAATTACTGTTATATTTTAGGAGGATTAGCTATGGCATTTAAAAATGATTTTTTATGGGGGGGAGCTACTGCTGCTAATCAATGTGAAGGTGGATACAATGAAGATGGCAGAGGATTAGCAAATGTAGATGTATGCCCAACTGGTAAAGATAGAACAGCAGTTATTACAGGAAAACTGAAAATGTTAGACTTTGATGATAAACATTATTATCCTGCACAAACAGGTATTGATATGTATCACAATTACAAAGAGGATATAAAATTATTTGGTGAAATGGGCTTCAAAGTATATAGAATGAGTATTGCTTGGAGCAGGATATTCCCTAAAGGAGATGAAGAGTCACCAAACGAAAAAGGTCTTCAATTTTATGAAAATATATTTAAAGAATGTAAAAAGTATGGTATAGAGCCCTTAGTTACTATTACACACTTTGATTGTCCAATGCATTTAATAGAAAAATATGGTGCGTGGCGTAATCGAGAAATGATAGGATTCTACGAGAAACTATGTAATGTTATTTTTAGAAGGTATAAAGGTTTAGTTAAATATTGGCTAACTTTTAATGAGATAAATATGATTTTACATGCTCCATTTATGGGAGCTGGGATTTGCTTTAAAGAAGGTGAAAATCAAGAAAAAGTAAAATACCAAGCAGCACATCATGAGCTTGTGGCAAGTGCTATTGCTACTAAAATAGCTCATGAGGTTGATCCTAATAACTTAGTTGGATGTATGTTTGCAGCAGGAAGCGTGTACCCTTATAGTTGTAATCCAAATGATGTGTGGGAAGCTACAAAACTAGATAGAGAGAATTATTTCTTTGTAGATGTTCAATCAAGAGGTAAATACCCTAACTATGCACTAAAATATATGGAAAAACTAGATATAACTCCAGCAATGGAACCAGGTGATCTTGAATTACTTAAGGAACATACTGTAGACTTCATATCATTCTCATACTACAATAGTCGTTGCGTGAGAACTGATGATAATGTAGATGATGTAGCAGAAGGGAATATATTTACATCTGCTAAAAACCCTCATTTAGTATATAGCCAATGGGGATGGCCAATTGATCCATTAGGTTTAAGAATTACTTTAAATCATGTATATGATAGGTATGAAAAACCGCTATTCATAGTAGAAAATGGACTAGGAGCAAAAGATATAGCTGATGAAAATGGATATGTAGAAGATGATTATAGAATAGACTACTTAAAAGAGCATATAAAAGCTATGCGTGATGCAGTTACTGAAGATGGTGTAGATTTATTAGGATATACTACATGGGGTCCTATTGATTTAGTAAGTGCTGGCACCGGTGAAATGGAAAAGCGATATGGTTTTATATATGTAGATAGGGATAATAAAGGCAATGGAACTTTAAAAAGAAGCAAGAAAAAGAGCTTTGAATGGTACAAAAAAGTAATATCTTCTAATGGAGAAGAGCTAGACTAAGTATAAAAATAGCTATCACATAATCAATTTTAAGTTGAAGTGTGATAGCTATTTTTATTAAATTTATATTTTGATATAGTATGATTATTTAGGCTAATACTTATAATATTATTATCTAATGAAGGAATTATAAATGAGAATTATAGGAGTGTGCTATATGAACAAAAAAATGATTATATCTAATACTTTGATGTTTGTAAGCATAGTAGCAACAGTTATTTTATTTTCATCTGTATTTGGAGAGAAAAATACACTAGTTGGAGTTGCAGGTATTACGGCATCATTATCTTTATTAGGAACTGATTACTCATTAAACCCAATAAAAAATACAATATATTTTGTTGTGCTAGAAGTTATGTTAGGTATTTGCGCATACCTAACATCTTTAAATGCAATAATAGCTCTTGTAGTAACTTTTATAGCTATTTTTTATGTACTATATTCTTTTACATATAATACCCAAAAGCCTACATATACAGCATTTACGCTAGGATATTGTTTTATGGTGTATATGCCTGTTACCATTGATGAACTGTCATTGAGGTTATTAGGACTCGTATTTTGTGGAATCTCTATAATGGTGCTTCAATTAATAATTAATAAAAATAGACTAAAAAAACAAATAACATATCAATTGAAAACATCTTTAAATAATATAAAAGAAGAAATAGAGATATTGCTAAAAGGAAGTGACAGTGATAAAAAAATAGAACTAAACGTTATTGCACATAAGACCTTAAGAAATTTAATAGAGACAGTATTTGAAGTAATAGATAAAAATAACAATAAGCTATCCATTGATATATTTCAAAATATGTTTATTGCACAATTCTTAAATAGTGTAAATATAGATTTAAATAAGACAACTGACTTTGAAAAATCCGGAAAAATGCAAGGTCTAAAATTAATTTTAAAGTTACTATATGATATAGAAAATTTCATTGATAATAAACAAGATATAAATTATTTGTTATTAAAAATAAACCACTATATAGATGAATCTAATAATCTAGAATATAAAAGCTATATAGAATATGAGTTAAATGCTTATGCATCAATGTTGAGATTAGAATTAGAACATACATTAGATAGTGATGTATCGGAAATTTCACACAAATATTTTATGACGGATTTTATTGATAATTTGAATAGTTTAAAAAATAATATTAATAAAAATTCATTGAAGTTTACATTTGCTATGAGAGGAGCATTGGTTATTAGCTTAGGTGTATTTATAGTAAGTGTATTTAACATAAATCATGGTAAATGGCTAGTTTTTAGTTTATTATCAGTAGTTCAGCCTTACTTAGAAATTAGCAAAACCAAAGGAATGCAAAGAATAGTAGGAACTATTATAGGATTAATAATATTTGAAATAGCCTTTTCTATTGTAACAGACAACTCAGCAAGAACAATCTTAATACTTATAGTAGGTTATTTAAATAATTATCAAATTAATTATAGAAATCAAATGGTATGTACTACTATTTCATCATTAGGTGCAGCGGCTATTGGTTCAAATATTGGTATTATTGGATTTGAAAGATTGCTATTCGTAATAATAGGTACACTTATAGCTATTTATGCAAATAGGTTAATCTTACCATATAAAGTGGCAGACTCAACAAAATTAACTATAAAAAAATCTTTAGATATTAATGAAAAAACAATTTCTATACTTTATGAAAATGGAATATGGGTAGATTCTCTAGATAATGATGCAAAAACACTAGTGAATATAAATAGACTACTAAATCAAGTGATAGATTCTAATAATAATATGATAAACTCAAAAGCAGTAGAAGAATATATCTATAATCAGCATATATTTATGAATGATATAAGAGTGTTGTTTGATTTGTTTGAAGAGTATTATGATACTAAAGCAAATAAATTAAGGTTAGTTTATGATATTGATTATCTAACTAAAAAGAATCTTACAAAAGATGAAATTTTAGACCATATTGAAAAGTTAAATGATAAGAGAGCTCAAATTATATTGATAAACTTATTACAAGTAAAAGAAAATTTATTTATAGCAAAAGTTGCAGCAAGAGAAGCTATTAACTCTATTTAAATTAGATTTTTATCAAAAAAACACCGAATTAGTAGATTTCGCACAACTCGGTGTTTTTTATTACACTAATTTAAACAAATTATTTAGTGTAGCAAGGTTTATCATCTAGTGTTATTGATTCTTTATATTTACCTTCAGTTTCAAATATAACTATTTTATTTTTTCCTTCTTTTAATAAAGGTGCAGGTATGTATAAATAATTAGTAGGTCCTATTTCCCAGAAACGCCCAAGGTTAAATCCATTTATGAACGCACATCCTTTGCCAAATCCTTCTGTATTTAAGAAAGTATCTCCTTTTTCATTAACTTCAAATTCATACTCATAAAAAGCAGGATTATTTTCTTTGTAATCACCATTAAAGTCAACTTTTTCTATATTATCAAACTCTAAACAGTAGTGATCCCAACCAGTGTGGAAGTGAATATCTAGCATAACTCCACCTTTGATACCTTTTCTTTGAGAAGGTGATACTAAACTGCCACCATAGTTGATTCTACCTAAGTTTTCAACTAATATATCTAATATATTATCGTCTTCCTTATCTAAAGTTAAAGATTGATTAGTTCCTATAAAGTTATCTTTATATAATGTAGAATGATGATTTTCATTAACAAATACTTGTGCTCTATCATCCATACCTATTAATTTGAACTTTTCTAATTCGTTTTTCTTACCAACATTAGCTCTGTATAATATGTATCCATAACCTTGTCCAAGAGCTTCCATATTTAAAGTATTTTCGTCATATATAGGTTTAGCTAATTTATCTAAAGTGCTGAATAAACTTACTTTATTAGATAGTTTTGCTTCCCCATAAGAAGCCTTCTTTATATCAGTACTTAATTTAACTTCTGGTATATCTACATAGTTAGATATAACTTCTTTAAATTTATCATACTTCTCAGTTGTTTCACCGTATTCATTTAATAATGCATCATAATCATAAGTAGTAGTTTGAGGGTCTATACCATCGTGGTAACTACATCCATTGTAGAATCCAAAGTTTGTACCACCGTGATACATATAGATATTAACATGACCAACATCTAATAAATCTTTTAATTCATTAGCTGCATCCTGAGCATCTCTTCTTTTGAACTCTCCACCCCAGTTATTGAACCAACCGATCCAGAATTCCATACACATAAGAGGACCTACTATATCATTTTCTTTCATAAAGTCAGCAAGAGCTCCTATTTGTTCATTAGATCTAGACCCAAAGTTAGCAGTAGGTAATACACCTTCTTCAACTATTGTTCCAGCTTCTAATACTTCTTTCCATCCACCGTCAGATGTAAATAAAGGAACTTCGCACCCGTGTTTTATCATAAGGTTCTTTATATTTTTTAGATAAGATTTATTGTTGCCATAAGAACCATACTCATTTTCTACTTGCATCATAAGTACAGGTCCACCTTGAGTAATTTGAAGAGGTCTTATGTATTTAAATAATTCTTCGAAATACTTATCAACAGCGTTTAAGAAAATCTCACAATTACTTCTAACTCTTATACTTGGATGTTTTAATAACCAAGCTGGTAATCCACCGAATTCCCACTCAGCACATATATAAGGAGTTGGTCTTAATATAACATAAAGCCCCATTTCTTGAGCTAATTTAGTAAATTTAACAAAGTCTTTTTGTCCATTAAAATCAAATATACCTTCTTTAGGTTCATGAATATTCCAAGGTATGTAAGTTTCTACAGTATTACATCCAAGAGCTTTTAATTTTTCAAGTCTATCTACCCAGTATTCTGGAACAACTCTAAAATAATGAAGAGCTCCTGAAACTATTTTAATTTTTTCGTCATTAATATAAAAATCTTCTTTTATTTCAAAATTAATCATAATGTAAATCCTCCTAGTGACTATAGATATATAATATTAAAACAAGCAAATATCGTGCCAAAAAAAACTATGACACTAGATAATATTATTTAAGGCATATTTAAAAGAGAATTATATAGTGTCACATATTTTAAAAAAACGTTTTTATGATACTGAGTGTTTGAACCGCAGGTAAATACTTATTATTTGATTTAAAATAAACAAAAAAGTAATTATGAATAAAAGTGGTACAAAATTTGCTTATAAAAATACATATATTAAATTTGGGAGGCAGCGAAATATGAGTAAAGCAAAAAGAAGAAGTATCTGCACAAGCATAGCAACTGTAATTTTATTAAATAATATAATGACCGTAGTACCAATAAGTGCTAATGAACCTAAAAGTGAAGATAACGTTTTACAAAATTTAGATATAAGCGAATTTAAACTATTAGATATAAATGGAGATTTTGAAAAATTACACACTATAAATGATACATTTGCATCATTTTGGAAAGAGGGCATAAAGCCAGAGAAGTGGGATATAAGAAAGCATTCTAGTTCTAAAAAAGATATGCTCGGAGAAATAGTAACAGATGATGTTAAGAGTGGTATAAATGCTGTAAAAATAAACTTAGACCAATCAACAGGATTTTTCCAAACAGAAACAAGTATAGCACCAGGAAAAGAATATAATATAAGTACTTGGATGAAAACAAATAATTTACAGACTAACTGTAGTAATACATCTCATAAAGGTGTAGCAATTAGAATAGAACAAATAGATAGTCAGAATAATGTTTTAAAAAGAATGGATATAGACAAAGTATCAGGAACTACAGATTGGAAAGAATACAAAACATCAATAAAAGCAGAACCAAATGCAATAAAGTTAAAGATGGTACTTGTATTTGATACAGGATTAGACTCTGGTGTAAGTGGTTCTGTAATAGTAGACAACTTTAAAATAGATGAAGTAGAAGCAGAACCTACAGGAATAACATTATCACAAGAAAATATAGAAATAACTCCGAATTCAACAGGTAAATTAAATTATGAAATACAACCAATACAAGCAAATAACGAAGAGATTGTGTGGTCAAGTAGTGATACCAATGTAGTGGAAATAAACAATGGTGAGTTTAAAGGTATAAATGAAGGAACTGCTACTATAACAGCGACACTTAAAAACTTTGAAAATATAAAGGCTAGCTGTAATATAACAGTTAGCAATGATATAAAAATAAATAAGGTTGAATTTGAAGAAAATAATATAAATATAGATAACGGAAAAAACTACATAGTAAAGACGAAGGTTTATCCGAGCTATGCAAATGAAGAGTATACACTAAAGGTAGAAGATGAAAACATAGCGACTATAAAAGATGGAATAGTAATGAGTAAGGGCGTAGGTAATACTCGTGTAGTAGCTATAAATAGTACTGGAGTAGAAGTAGGAAACTTTGATTTAACAGTAAACAATTATACAGAAGATATATATGATAGTTTAGCTCAAAAGGTAGAAAAATCATTAGTTCCAAATCATTTATTATCAGTAGTAAATGAAGAAGATATGAGCTCGGTAAAAACTATAGTAGATAAAGCGGTTGGCTATTGGGAAACAATGAATAAGGATGCTAATAAAAACTACCTATGGGAAGATTTAAGTGATACTTCAAACTCTAACCATATAACAAAAAGTTTTGAAAGATTATTAGAAATGGCGAAGGCATATCATTTAGTTGGGTCTGAAGTAAACGGTAACTCAGAACTTATAAAAGATGTTATCTATGGATTAGATTGGATGATGGAAAATAGGTATAATAAAAGTTACTACAATAACTGGTGGGATTGGCAAATAGGTGCTCCTCAAAAGATAACTGAGATTATGATATTAGCTAAAGATTATATGACACCACTGAAAGTAAATGAATATGTAGATACAATATCATTCTATGTAGCGAATGCTAGAGATCAATGGCAAGGCAATACTACTAAGCCAGGTGTTATTGTTACTCAAACCACGGGAGCAAATAGATTAGATATGTGTCAAGTAATGATATACAAAAGTATATTAAATAAGAATAGTGAAAAAATGCAGGAAGCAAGTATAGATATATTACCAGAGCTAAAATATGTGACTAGTGGAGATGGATTCTATACTGATGGTTCTATAATCCAACATGGAGCATTGCCATACACTGGAACATATGGAGCAATACTTTTATCTGGTATAGGTAGATTAAATTATATACTAGAAGGAACAGAGTGGTCACTTCCAGAGGATAAAGTAAAGATGATATATGATGTTATAGAAAACTCTTTCGAACCATTAATGTATAAAGGGTTAATGATGGATATGGTAAATGGAAGAAGTATATCTAGAGCTACTGGACAAGATATAAATAACGGTGAAGGTGTTATGAAGAGTATAGTAAAATACTATATTCCAGCAGCTACAGAAGAAAAAGCTTATGAACTAAAAAGTATGGTAAAGTATTGGATAACGGAAAATGATGCTAAAAATATATTACAAACAACTACTGATTTAGAGTTTAAAGCATTAGCGACTAAGATTGTAAATGATGAAAGCGTTCAATCAAGAGGAGAATTAATAGGTCATTATAACTTTGCAAATATGGATAGGATGGTTCATAGAAGTGAAGGGTTCGTATTTGGTACAAGTATGTATTCTTCAAGAACATATATGCATGAAGGAAATATGAATAAGGAAAACTTAAAAGCTTTCCATACAGCTGATGGTATGACTTATTTATATAATGGTGATGTTGAACAATATTCAAAAGGATTCTGGCCAACAGTTGATCCATATAGATTACCTGGAACAACAGTAGATACACTAAGACTTAAAGATGGTGCAGGTGGACAAAATGTTAGAGGTAGCCAATCTTGGGTTGGAGGAAGTACAATAGATGGTAAATATGGTGCGACAGGTATGTACTTAGATAAGTCTAAAGATAAAGGCTATGAGATGGATTTACAAGCAAAAAAGTCATGGTTTACTTTTGATGATGAAATAGTAGCATTAGGTTCAGGCATATCAAGTACTAAAGATAGAAATATAGAAACGATAGTTGAAAATAGAAGACTATCAGAGGCTGGAAATGAAGTATTTACAGTAGATGGAAATACTGAAATAAGCAATATAGGGGATAGTAATGCTAAAGAACAAGCTAGTTGGGCTCATATAAAAGGTAATAAAGAAAATACAGATATAGGGTATTACTTCCCTGAAAAGGCTAATGTAAATATACTAAGAGAACATAGAACTGGTAGTTGGAAAGATATAAATGGGGCTCAAGCAGATAAAGTAGAAGAAAATAATTATTTAACTATATGGATGGATCATGGAGTTAATCCAAATTCTGATGCATACTCATATGTACTACTTCCTAACAAGTCTGCAAAAGAAGTTAAATACTATAATGAAAATCCAAATATAGAAATATTATCAAATACAGATACCGTACAAGCAGTAAGAGAAAATAAATTGAAAATTACAGCTGCTAACTTATGGGAAGATAATCAAAGTATAGACTTTATAAGTGCAGATAAAAAATCTTCTATAATGGTAAAAGAAGAGAATGGAAAAATGAAGGTATCCATATCTGATCCAACTATGAAAAATGATGTTATACAAGTTGTACTAGATAAAAAAGTTGAAGATGTAATATCTAAAGATGAAAGAGTGACAATAAAAGAAATTGGAGAAAAGGTAATATTAGAAGTAAATACAAAAGATGCAAAAGGTTCTAGTATAAATATAGAGTTTAAAACTAAAGAAATAAAAGAATTAAAATCTCCTACTAACTTAAAGTTAGAAAGTAAGAAAGCTGATAAATACACAATAACTTGGGAAAATCCAAATGGAAAAGACGCTAAAAATTATGAAGTATATGTAGATGGTAAACTTATAAAAAGTGTAAATAATGAAAAAATAAAAGTAACCTTAAAAGAAGAAGAAGAGTATATAGTTAACGTAGTTGCGGTTAGCAAAGATGGAACAAAATCAGAATTAAGTAAAAACCTAATAATTAAATAAAAATTCAGTTCGTTCATATCGCTCAAATTCCATATAGCCTAAAAGTGGCTAAAATGACTTGGTACGTTACTAAAAAGAAAGTCTGCTTTGCAGACTTTTTTTTTACTTATATACAAAATATGGTATAATAGATGAAAAAAATACAAAAGACAACAAAAGAGGGACTAAAATGACAAACAGAGAAAAGATTAGGGCTAAATTAAAATATTATACCGAGATAAAATTAAAAGAAAATGGTTCTGGTGTTATAGCGAATGAAATAGCAGAAGACCTTGGATTACAAAGGAATGTAGTAAGTCACTATTTAAATGATTTGTGTAAATCAGGAATTGCTATAAAAACAAACACAAGACCTGTATATTTTTGGGATACTGAAATAATAAATAATACCGAAATCACACAAGAAGAAGAAAGTGAAATTGATCCATTTAGTGAACTTATAGGTGCAGATGGAAGTTTAAAAGATCAAGTGGATCAATGTAAAGCTGCAGCTATATATCCTGGAAATGGATTGCCAATAACTTTGACTGGTGAAAGTGGGGTTGGTAAAAGTTATATAGCATCATTAATACATAAATATGCAATATATAAGGGGTGTATTGATGAAAAAGCACCGTTAGTAACTTTTAACTGTGCAGACTATGCAAACAATCCAGAATTATTATCTGCTAACTTATTTGGATATAAAAAAGGAGCATTTACAGGTGCAGATAAAGATACACCAGGACTTATAGAAGCAGCTAATGGAGGATATTTATTTTTAGATGAAGTTCATAGGTTAGGTAATGAAGGTCAAGAAAAGCTTTTCTTGTTTTTGGATCAAGGGAAGTTTAGAAGAATGGGAGAAACAGACAAATGGAGAAGTGCAAAGGTAAGGTTTATATTTGCAACAACTGAAAATTTAGAGGAAGTATTATTAGATACATTTAGAAGAAGGATACCTGTATTTGTAGATATACCAAGTTTAGAAAAAAGAACTATGTCAGAGAGGCTAAACTTAATATATAGTTTTTATTTAAGAGAAGCCAATAAAGTAGGAAAAGATTTAATTATAAATAAAAATGTAGTTAATGCTTTGCTATCAATAAAAGGTAAAGGAAATATAGGATTATTAAAAAATATAATAGTTAGCAGTTGTGCTAATGCATATAGACACAACTTAGATGAAAACATGCTTCATATAAATACAGATGATATATCAAATAACTTTAGAAATAAAATTAAAGTAGAGAAAAATGTATGTCATGAAAACTTGCAAATAATAAGAAAAGAAGAAAAATATAAAAAAGTAATTATGCAAAGTATAGATGAAAATCCAACAATAAGAGAAGCGTTAAAAAGTATTTATGAGGACATTAATTTAGTCAATAAAGGTGAAATAGATGATGAAAAGTTTAAAAAAGTAATAACATCGAATATGAACAAAATATTAAATGATATAGCTTTTAATAAGAATAAAATTCAATCAGATATAATTACATATGAATTCGTAGAGAGAATAGTTGAAAATGCATTACAATATATAAGGAAAAGTTATGGCATAAAATATAACGGAAGTACGACTAAATTGATATCAGCTTCAGTAATGATTCTAAAAGATATAAAGAATAATGAATATATGACACAAAATGAATATAAAAAGTGTGATGAAATTCTTAAAAATAAAATTCCTCAAAGTTATATAGTAGGAAGTAAAATTGCTTCTATAATAGAAGAAAATTTAGATTATGAAAATAAAAGTATATTAAGGTTGTATATACCACTGTACATAAATAGCTTCTGCTTAAATGAAACTAAAAGAAGTAATGCGATAATAGTAGCTCATGGATTTTCAACCGCAAGTAGTATAGCATCGGTTGCTAATACGATGTTTGAAAGTTTTGTATTTGAATCTTTTGATATGCCTATGGAAACTCCTGTTTCTACTGTTGTAAAAAACATAAAAGAATATCTTCAAAATGTTGATACTAAAAAAGGAACAATAATTTTAGTTGATATGGGATCTTTAAAAGATATATATAAGGAATTAAAAAGTGTAGTAAAAGGTGATTTAGCTATAATTAACAATATATCAACACAGTTAGCTTTAGATGTAGCAAATAAAATAATAAATAAGCAAGATATTGAAAGTATAGTAATTGAAGCTTCTAAAAATAACAAAACAGAGTACAAATACTATAAATCTGAAAACAAAAAGAAAGCAATAATAGTGTCGTGTATTTCTGGAATAGGAACGGCAGAAAAACTAAAAGAAATAATGACAAAATGTGTAGGGGATGCAGATATAGAAGTTATAAGCCAAGAATATAACTCTATAAGATGTGAAGATGATGAAAATAAAATATTTAAACAATATGATGTTAAACTTATAATAACTACATCAACGATTGATAGAAATGATATACCTGTAATTGAAATGCATAATTTAATTAATAATGATGGAGATGAAAAAATAGAAAAAGCCCTTAGTGGAGTAGTTAAAGAAAAAAGTATTATTGATATAAGAAAAGATATATTAAAATTATTCTCATTACAAAATATATTAAATCAACTTACAATACTTAATCCAAATAAAGTAATAGAAGAAGTTGAAAAAATAGTTTATAAGTATGAATATGAGCTAAATATAAAGTTTCCGAATGATTTAAAATTAGTTTTATTTATTCATATAAGTGTTATGATAGAGCGTTTAGTTCTTAGAGATGAAATAAAGTCACACCCTGATGAGGAGAATTTTATAGAGTGTCATAGTGAATTCTTTAAGGTGTCACAAGAAATATTTAAAGAAGTGCTAAAAGAGTATAGGGTGTCATTACCTTTAGGGGAAATCGTTATTATATATGACATAATTAAGTCACGTATAAATATGTAAAAGGTATTACACAAAGTTGGCACGGTACTTGCTTATATAAATATAGTGTAGGAGGTGACGTAGAATGTATAAAATTTTATTAGTTAGCCACAGTGAATTAAGTAAAGGGCTAGTAGGTGCTGCAGAAATGATTTTAGGAGATGCAGACGGAGTAGAACATATAATCTTAGATGAGAGTGGTATAGAAGTATTTTCTAAAAAATTAGAAGAAAAGGTTGAGCGTCTTGTAGAAGGTGATCAAGAATTATTAATTTTAGCAGACATTTTTGGAGGAACTCCATTTAACCAATCGATGATAAAATCTTCTCAATACGAAGGTGTGAGAGTAATATCGGGTGTAAATTTACCGATGGTTATAGAAGCTATAATGAATAGAAGTAATAATATAGATGAAGCTGTAGAGAATATAGTATCTTCTACAAAAGATTCTATAGTACCAGGAGTTATACAAAAAAAGGAAGAATTAGAACTTAACGAATAGGGGGATAAAAAATGGAAATCGAAATATGGCAAATAATAGCTGTAACACTATTTGCAGTTATAGCACAATATGATGGTCTTAATACATGTTTTGGTCTTGCTAAGCCAGCAGTAGCAGGAGGTATAGCAGGATTTTTAATGGGAGATATGACAACAGGTCTTTTTGTAGGAGGTACATTAAACCTTCTATCATTAGGAGTTGGAAACTTTGGTGGAGCAGTAATACCAGATTATACAAGTGGAGCAATATTAGGTGCTGCATTTGCAATAATGTCAGGACAAGGTGGAGAGTTTGGTATAAGCTTAGGTATACCTGTAGCGTTACTATTAACTCAATTAGATATACTAGCAAGATTCTCAAATACTTTCTTCCAACAAAAGGCAGATAAGTATGCTAAAGAAGGTAACATAGCAATGATTGAAAGAATGAACTTATTAGGATTAATACCATGGGCTTTATCAAGAGCAATACCAGTAGGAGTAGGTTTATACTTTGGATCAGATTTAGTACAAATGATAGTTGATAATGTTCCTATGTGGTTAATGGGAGGATTAAAAACTGCAGGTGGAATAGTACCAGCTTTAGGTATAGCAATTTTATTAAAGTACTTATCTATAAAGAAATATGTTGCATACTTATTCATAGGATTCGTATTAGCTGCATACTTAAATATACCTATGTTAGGGATATCATTTGTAGGTTTAGCTTTAGCTATATTAACATTTGAAAGAAGAAAAGAAACTACTGTTGTATTTGCTGGTGGAGGAGATGACGAAGATGAGTAAATTAGATAAAAAAACGATAAACTCTGTCTTTAAGAGATGGTTATTTGGAGTACATACTTGTTGGAACTACGAAAAAATGCAAGGTTTAGGATTCTGTTATGCTATGATACCTGCATTAAAGAAGATATACAAAGATGATGAAGAAGGATTAAAAGAAGCTGTTCAACATAATATGCAATTCTTCAATACTAACGCATCTACTGGATCGGCTATAGTAGGGGCAGCATTAGCATTAGAGGAGCAAGGGCCACAAGCTAGAGAAGCAGTAACTGCAATAAAGACTGGTTTAATGGGACCATTAGCTGGTGTTGGAGATACTTTATTTACAGTATTACCTAATACAGTAATAGGATCTATAGCAGCATATATGGCACTAGAAGGTCAACCAATAGGAATATTTTTATGGATAGCATTTAATATATTAAGATTATTCTGTATGCATAAATTTATGACATTAGGTTATGAAAAAGGAAGTATGTTGGTTAACAGTATCGGGGGATTATTAAAGAATTTAACGGAAGCTGCAAATATACTAGGAATTACAGTTGTTGGTGCATTAGTACCAAGTGTTTTAAATGCTAAATTTGCACTAGAATGGCAAAATGGAGATGTATTATTCAGTCTTCAAGAAATAGCAGATAAGATAATGCCAGGATTAGCACCAGTTGCTATAGTTGGATTTACATATTGGTTATTAGGTAGAAAGAATATGACTTCTACAAAAGCAATATTTGTATTAATGGGATTAGGGATAGTGTTATTCAACCTAAAGATACTTGCTTAATAAAAATAATAAAATAAAAATAATAAAAAAGATAAAATGGGAGAGTTATTATGAAAGGTATAGTACATATAAGAATAGATGATAGATTAATACATGGACAAGTTGCAACAAGATGGTCAACAGGACTTGGAGCTACTAGAATAATGGTAGCTAACGATCAAGTTGCAGCAGATGAAATGCAAAAGAGTATATTAAGAATGGTTGCACCTCCAGGAATAGCAACATCTATAATAAGCAAAGATACAGCTGCTACTAATATATTAGCAGGAAAATATGCAAGCCAAAAAGTTCTTATAGTTTTAAAGAACCCTATGGATGCATTAGACTTAATGGAAAAAGGATTACAAATAACTGATATAAACGTTGGAAATATGGCTAAACGTGACAATACAGTTCAAATAAAGAAATCTATAAGTGTTACAGATGAAGAAGTAAAAGCATTCAAAACTCTTATGGATAAAGGTGTAAACTTAACAGCTAGAATGGTTCCGGATGAGCCAGATACATTATTATCTAAATTCTTAGCAGAGGCTGGATTATAAGATAAATTTAAAACATAGGAGTCCTTATAGGGCTCCTATATTTATAAACAATAAAAGTGAGGTAAATAATATGAAGTCAATCGCATTAGAAGAA
Source organism: Peptostreptococcaceae bacterium (assembly GCA_051654865.1). Taxonomy (GTDB): domain Bacteria; phylum Bacillota; class Clostridia; order Peptostreptococcales; family Peptostreptococcaceae; genus JBOFOR01. The sequence goes on along the minus strand of JBOFYV010000078.1, from coordinate 15,325 downwards.
ATAAAAATTAAAGATGATGTAAAAGACGTTAAATTATTAAATAGAGAAGAAATAACAAATGCATTAGATTTTGTTATAAAAAAAATAGATGAAAATTTAGATTTATATACACAAAACTTCCCAAGTGCATGTACAACTAACAATGTATATAGAACGAAAGGAAATGACGACTGGACTAACGGATTTTGGACAGGTATGTTATGGTTAGCTTATGAGTATACAAATGATGAAAAATACAAAAAAGTATTAGATGTTCAAGTTGAGAGCTTCAGAAAAAGACTAGAAGATCATTTTGTACTAGATCACCATGATATAGGATTTTTATATTCATTATCTACAGTGGCTGGATACAAGGTAACTGGAGATGAGAATTGCAAAGATATATCGATAAAAGCAGCATACAAATTATTAGATAGATACCATGAAGATGGAAAGTTTATACAAGCATGGGGAACGAAAGGTGACCCTAAAGAGTATAGATTGATAATAGACTGTTTATTAAATCTTCCTCTTCTTTATTGGGCATATGAAGAAACTAAAGATGAAAGATTTAAAATAGTAGCAGATACACATTTCGATACAGCTTTAAATACAGTAATAAGAGAAGATGGGTCATCATACCACACTTATTATTTTGATATAGACACAAAGCAACCAGTAAAAGGTGTTACACACCAAGGTTACGCTGATGACTCTAGTTGGGCTAGAGGACAAGCTTGGGCTATATGTGGTATGCCATATAACTATAGATACAATAAAGTAGAAGAAAGTAAGTACATATATGAAAGAGTTTTAAACTACTACTTAAATAGGTTACCAGAAGATTTAATATGTTACTGGGATTTAGTATTTACAGAAAAGGATAATGAACCAAGAGATTCGTCATCAGCTGCAATAGTTGCTTGCGGTATTTTAGAAATGAATAAATATATGGATGATTGTGAAGAAAAAACAATTTACACAAATGTAGCACATCAAACTTTAAGAAACTTAATGGAAAATTACACAAGTAAAGATGAGCAAAATGCTAATTGTGTGTTATTACATGGTGTGTATTCTTGGCAACATAACAAAGGAATTAATGAAGGAAATCTTTGGGGAGACTATTATTATATGGAAGCATTAATGAGACTTTACAAAGATTGGAATTTATACTGGTAAGATCACAACCGCTATATTTTGGTATAGCGGTTTGTTATTAGGAGGAAAAAATGAAAAATATATTTGATATTATAGATTTAAATTATAAAGGTCTTGAAGCTGTAAAACAGAATTACGACAATAAAGATTTTGGTTTGGCTAAAAAGGAACTAATAAAGTATTTTAGAAGAAGAAAACATATAAAAGGTTTTTTAGGTGACAAGGAGTTATTATCAGAGTATATAAATGGAAATAAGTCTGAAGAAGTAAGACATATACTAGATATGGCTGATGATTTCTCGAATAAAAAAATAATTTATGATATGAAATGGGATATGGAAAGATGTAAAACACCATATTTATTTGAAGAAGATATAGTATGGGATATAATTCCTTTTGGAGACCCTGAATGGACATATATGCTAAATAGGCATAGATACTTTATAACATACGGGCAAAGTTATTTAGTAACTAAAGATCAGAAGTACATAGAGGCTTTTAAAAGTCAGATGAAAAGCTGGATAAATGCATCAGATAAACTAGGAATAGAAAATAAATTAATATATAGAACAATAGAAGCTGGACTAAGATGTAGAAACTGGATAAAATCTTTAGAATATTTTATAGAAAATGAATCTATTGAAGATTCATTGATAGAATTGATATTAATAAACCTAAACAATCATATGGAGTTTATAACTAAATCAACTAAAGAAGATAGAGTTTTAAGTAATTGGGTAATATTAGAGCAACACGGAGTATTTATTGCATCAACATATTTCCCAGAATTTAAAATATCGAGTAAATTGGGAAAAAATTCTTTAGAAATAATAGAAAAAGCATTAGAAATACAGATATTAGATGATGGATTACAGTGGGAACAATCATATATGTATCACAATGAAATGTTAAATTGTATGTTAGATGTAGCTATTATAGCTCAGAGAAACAATATAGAGTTATCGAGTTATATTATAGAAAAAATTAAGAAAATGTCTTATGCAACATTATCATTTATGAAACCTAATTATAATCAAAGTAATTATGGGGATAGTGATGAAGAAGATTTAAGAGATATATTAGGGCTAGCATCTGTAGTTTTAAAAGATGGACAATTAAAATATTTAGTTAAAGAATTAGATTTAGAATCTATATTTAATATAGGTGTAGAATATATAAAAGTATTTGAAGATATAAAACCTGTAGAACCTAATTTCAAAAACATAGCTCATAAATCTTCAGGTAATTATATACTTAGAAACAAATGGGGAGAAGATGGTACATATACATTCTTTAAATGCGGTCCTATAGGAAGTGGACATGGTCATTTTGATTTATTACACTTTGACATAAACCATAAAGGTGAGAATTATATAGTTGATAGTGGTAGATATAACTATGATGAGGACTGTGAATACAGAGAACTATTAAAAAAAGCTATAAGTCACAACACTACAACAGTGGATGATAAAGAATTTACTATATCTAGAGGATCGTGGGGAAGTAGCAAAGTAGCCTATCCTATAAAGAGAGAACATAGTTTTAAAACTATAGCTTCATTAGTAGAAGGTTCGCATTTAGGATACTTTGATATAGGAGTGTTTACAACTAGAAAGTTAATATATATAGAACCGAGTATATGGATAATAAGTGATGAATTTATGTCATATGGAACTCATAAATATAAATCATACTTTAATTTTGAAGAAGATAAGCTAAAGGTATGTGAAGATAGAGCGATATATAACGGAAAAAAGGGAGATTTAACTATTTTACCAATAAGTAATCAGAGTATAAGTGTGGAAGATGCTTATATATCAAAGGAATACAATAGTCTTTATAAGTCGCAAAAGTGTATTTTAGAATCTGTAGAAGAAGGAAGAACTAATCTAAATTCAATTTTATACATAAATGATGAGATAAATATCAAAAAAGTAGAATATGTAGATATTATAAATTGGAGAAAAGAAGTATTAGATAAACAATATGCTGAGGCTATAAAAATAACACTAGAAGATACTATGTATATTGTAGTAATAGTTCATGATGAAGAACCAAAAGGTAGGAGAAATTACACAATCGAAAATATTCCTTTCTATGGTAGAGTAGGAGTAATAAAAATAAAAGATGATACTATAACTAAAGAAGTGTTAGCTTATTAAAATTGTGTAACAACTAAACTGAATTTGTGTCATACTTTACAAAAAAATACTAGTAATTGCAACGTGTGTGAAAGTTGGCACGGAAATTGCTTATATAAATAAGTATAAAATAAAACAACACAGGAGGTAATATCATGAATATAAGATATGCAAATCATCCACAGGATTCAAAAAAATATACAACAGAAGAATTAAGAGAACACTATTTAGTTGAAGAGATATTCCAAGTAAATAACATATATTTAACATACAGCCACGTAGATAGAATAATATTTGGTGGAGCAATGCCAGTAGGAGAAGTTTTAAAATTAGAAGCTGGTAAAGAAATGGGAGTTAACTACTTCTTAGAAAGAAGAGAGATGGGAATCATAAACGTAGGTGGTCAAGGAACTGTAATACTTGACGGTGTTGAGTATGAATTAAAAGCTCAAGATGGTTTATACATAGGAATGGGAACTAAAACTATAGAGTTCAAGTCTGCTGATGATAAGAACCCAGCTAAGTTCTACATAAACTCTGTTCCAGCTCACCAAAGCTACCCAACAGTAAAGATAGATATAAACGAAGCTAATCCAGTTAGATTAGGAGACAACTCTACATTAAACAAAAGAACTATATACCAATACGTACATCCAAATGTATGTCAAAGTTGTCAATTATTAATGGGAATGACAATATTAGAAGAAGGTAATGCATGGAATACAATGCCTTGTCATACTCATGAAAGAAGAATGGAAGTTTACTTCTACTTCAATATGGAAGAAAACACAAGAGTATTCCACTTCATGGGAGAACCAGAAGAAACTAGACACTTAGTTGTGAAAAATGAAGAAGCAATAATATCTCCAAGCTGGTCAATACATTCAGGTGTAGGTACAAGTAACTATACATTCATATGGGGAATGTGTGGAGAAAACCAAACATTTGATGATATGGATGCAGTTGAAATGTCAAGATTAAGATAATACAAAGAGGAGAATAAAAAATATGAGTAATTTACAAAACTTTTCAATGGACTTTTTCAACTTAAGTGGAAAAGTTGCTATAGTAACAGGTGGAAACACTGGTATAGGACAAGGTTATGCAGTAGGTTTAGCTAAAGCTGGAGCTGATTTAGTAGTAGCAACTTATGATACTAACTGGGATGAAACTAGAGAAATGATAGAAGCTGAAGGAAGAAAGGTTTTATTTGTACAAGCTGACTTAACTAAAGCTGAAGATAGAAAAAAGATAGTTGATGAAACTATGAACGCTTTTGGAAAAATAGATATATTAGTAAATAATGCAGGAACTATAAGAAGAGCTCCTCTTCTTGAGTACAAAGAAGAAGACTGGAATGCAGTTATGGATATAAACCTAAATGCAGTTTACTTCTTAAGTCAAGATGTTGCTAAAGTAATGGTAGAGCAAAAGAGTGGAAAAATAATAAACATAGCATCAATGTTATCATTCCAAGGTGGAAAGTTTGTACCACCATACACGGCTAGTAAGCATGGTGTAGCTGGTATAACTAAAGCATTCGCAAATGAATTAGCATGCCACAATGTTCAAATAAATGCTATAGCACCAGGATATATAGCTACTGATAACACAGCTCCGATAAGAGCAGATGAAAAAAGAAACGCAGAAATATTAGGAAGAATACCAGCAGACAAGTGGGGAGAGCCATTTGACTTAATGGGTGCTGTAGTATTCTTATCAAGTAGAGCATCAGATTACATAAATGGACATGTACTAGCTGTAGATGGTGGATGGTTAGTTAGATAGATATTAACAATAGGGGCTGTCTCAAAATAGAGATAAGCTCCTATTTTCAATGGGTAGAATAATTAAAATTATATAGAGGGAGTATATATACAATGAAAAAATACAATACATTAAAAAAAATACAAGAGCTAGGTGTAGTAGCAGTTGTAAGAGGTAAAAATAAAGAAGAAGCTATAAAAATAAGTGAAGCATCTATAAAGGGCGGTATAAATGCAATAGAAGTAACGTTCACTACACCAAAAGCTCATAGGGTAATAGAAGAATTAAGTGATAGATACAGTGAAGAAGAAGCTATAATAGGAGCTGGAACAGTACTTGATAGCGAAACAGCAAGAATAGCTATATTAAATGGAGCTAAGTTTATAGTAAGTCCAAACTTTAAAAAAGAAATAGCTATGTTATGTAATAGATATAAAATACCTTATATGTCAGGATGTATGACAATAAATGAAGTAGTTACAGCTATGGAATATGGAGTGGAAATAGTAAAATTATTCCCAGGTGGAGCATATGGACCATCAATAATAAAGGATATATTAGGACCTCTTCCACAAGCATCTATAATGCCAACAGGTGGAGTATCATTAGACAACATTGATAAGTGGATAAACAATGGGTGTGTAGCTGTAGGTATAGGAAGTGCATTATATAAATCAGCAGAAAATGGTGATTTTGAAACTATAGAAACAGTAGCTAAGCAATTCGTAGATAAAGTTAAAGAAGCTAGAAAGTAGGGGGATATTATGAAGAAAAGAGTCGTAACTTTTGGGGAGATAATGATGAGATTATCTCCAGAAGGAAATAATAGATTTTTACAAACTTCTACATTTGATATAAATTTTGGTGGTGCAGAAGCTAATGTAGCAATATTACTGTCACACTTAGGGATTGACTCAAGATATATGTCGAAGCTACCAGAAAATGCTATAGGAGATATGGCTTTAGCATATTTAAATAATAACAAAGTAGACACAACATATGTATCAAGAGGTGAGGATAGAGTAGGTGTATACTATCTAGAAAAAGGTATTGGAGTAAGAAGTTCAAGTGTAATATATGATAGAAAAGACTCTGCAATATCAAAAGCAACTATAAGTAATTTTGAATTAGATAAAATATTTGATGGTGCAGATTGGTTTCATTTCTCAGGAGTAACACCAGCACTTGGAACTAACTTAGTTGAAATATTAAAACAAGTAACATCATACTGTAAGCAAAATAATATAAAAGTATCAGTTGATTTAAACTTTAGAAGTAAGTTGTGGTCATATAAAGAATTTAAAGATGTAATGATTGATTTAATAAGAGATTCATATCTTTGTATAGGTTGGATAGACTTCTTTAGAAACGATGATGAATTTATTCCAGTAAGCTTTGGTACTCAAGATGAAGAGTATGAATATTTTAACACTAGACTATCTAAAATGAGTGAAGCATTAAATATAAAATATATAGCAACGACTATTAGAGAAACTATATCAACTAGTAAGAATACACTAAGAGGATTTATATTCGATGGAAAAGAATTTGCACATTCTAAGAAATATGAATTTGAGATTATTGATAGAGTAGGATCTGGTGATGCTTTTGCAGCAGGATTAATATCTGAATTAGTAAAAGATGGAGAAATACAAGAATCTGTAGAATTTGCAGTTTGTGCAGGTGTTTATAAACATACTATAAGTGGAGATGCATGTATTGCGAATTATGATGAAATAAAAAGTGTGTCAAAGGGAATGATATCTGGAGGGGTATCTAGATAGATAAAAGAGCAAAATACTATAGGTAAATCCTATGGTATTTTTTTTTCAATAAAATTGCAACAATATAGATATTAGATTTGTATTTATAATATGAGGAGGCTTAGATATGGATAATTTTGAAGAAATTTATAATCGGCAAGTTAATACAGTACTAAAGATATGTGTAATGTATCTTAAAAATATAGATGATGCGGAAGAAGCTACGCAAGAGACTTTTATTAAATATATGAGATATAATCCAGAATTTGAAGATATAAAACATGAAAAGAATTGGTTTATTAGAACTTCAGCTAATATATGTAAGAATATATTAAAAAGTGCTTGGTTTAAAAAGATAATATGTTCAGATGATTTGTCTCACTTTTATAAAGATGAAAAAGATTACGATATTTTACAGGAGATACTAGATTTGCCTTACAAATATAAAATGAGCATATATCTTTTTTACTATGAAGGTTATAGTACTGAAGAAATAGCTCAAATTCTAGATACTAAACCAGCTACAGTACGTTCTAACCTACATAGAGGAAGGAAATTACTAAAAATTAGTCTAGGGAGTGAATATAGTCATGAAAGATAAAGATATAAAAAAAGTATTAGATCAAATACAAGCTGATGAATCTATGAAAGCGCGTATGTTAGAAAATATATACAAAGAATCAGGTAAGGAATACAATAATAATTTAGATGAGAATAAAATTATACCTTTTAAATACAAGAAAATGATGTCTATTTTAGCAGCTAGTGTAGTATTAGTATGTGGGGTTATTCTGAATAAGAATATAAATAAAAATAATGATATAGCAAGTTCACCTATTTCAATGAATCCAACACAAAGTCAAGAACAACCATCTGATAGGATCGGCAGAAGCTATGATGGAGCAATTAATAAAGATGAATTTGTTAATTTTGACTTAGAATATCTAAAAAATAATGTTTCTAAAATAGAAATTAGGAATCATGAGAATACTGATACATTAAGTGAAGTCGAAGATAAGGGATTTATAAGTACTGCTTTAAAATATATCGATAGTGCTAAAGAAAAGGATATAAGTGAAAATAATTATCAGATACTTGAAAAAGTTGGAGACTCTCAAGCTAATGGAAATAGTATAACATTAAGATTTATAGATAAGAGTAATGTATATAGCTCAATAAGAGTTAATCTAGATTTAGACCTTGTATGTATAAATGAAAAGTATTATGAAGTATCAAAAGAATTTATAAATAATATGAATGATAAAATTAAGGATAAATAATAAAGAGAGAGCAATTGCTCTCTCTTTGAATTTATATATTAATATTAATTACGCAGCATTTTTAACAGTTTCTTTAGTTTGAAGTTTATTCATATTAGCAATCTTAGTAGTTGTGAATAATAATAGTCCATATGCTACCACAGCAAATACAGTAACCATTATCCAAGCAGGAATATAGTTTCCTCCAGCCATATCAACTACCATACCGAATAAAGATGATCCGAAAGCGAATCCAAAAGCAAAGAATACTTGAACTATACCTAATATAGTACCGAACTCTTTATTACCGAATAATGCACCTGTTAAGTAAGAAGGGCCGATAATATAAGCAAACATAGCAAATCCTAAACCTATTGCAAATACATATCCAAGCATATTTACTTGAGGAGTAAATATTAATGATAATCCACAACCTATAACAGTTATACCAGCTAGTATTAAAGATGTTTTTATTCCTAATTTATCAAATAGAACTCCACCGAATAAGTTACCAAATATAGATACAAAAGCAAATAGTGACGCTATATTAGCTACAAGTTGAGGATCTAAACCTATACTGTAGAAGTAGCCAGAGAATTGAACTGACATACCTGATACATATAACCCAACGAATAAGAATGCTAAAGCAAACATCCAGAATAATTTCATATCTTTAGCTTCATTAAATGTATATCCAGAAACATTTGTGTTTTTAACTGATTTCTTATAACTATTATTGTTGCTAGATAATTCACCAGCTTTAGGTAATCTTATAAGAAGTAGAGCAACTGGAATTGCAACAACCATAGAGATTAATCCGAATATGAAGTAAGCACCTTGATACCCAATTTCAGGGTTATTAAGAAGTTTAGCTGCTAATTGTTGTAAAACTATATTACCCATTCCTCCACCAGAGAAAGCTAAACCTAATGCGAAACCTTTATTTTCAGTAAACCAACTACTAACAAGTAGTGGAACACCGATTGCTGATATTACAGCAGTACCAACTTGAACTATACCGTAGATTATATAATAAAGCCAAATATTACTTCCTGCAAAAGAGAATAGTAAGAATCCTCCACCAGATAGTAAACCACCAAGCGTAAATAATAATTTTATATTAGTCTTAGGCTTTGATAATATCTTTCCTATAAATGGTGATGCTATAGCCGATGCAATAGTACCAAGTGTAAATACTAGTGAAAATTGAGTAAGACTGAAGCCTTCACCTTGAGTAACGAACTTTATAAATTGAGGTTTAACGTTTGCCGCAATTCCATATGGAATAGCTTGAATAAGCATACAAGCCAATACTACAACCCAACCGTAAAAGAACTTTCTGTTATTGTCTGTTCTTGATTGCATAATAATTATCTCCTTAGTTTAAAAATATCAAAATTAATTCATGAGTTAATATTAGCATAATTGTTAACAAAAACACAAAAGAGGAAATGTGAATCCTGTGACATCACGTGATTCAATTTTCTGCATATATTCAATATAGGGTTTAATCAAAATTTGTGGTATCATAGCATTCAAGGAGCTGAGTTACTATGGTAGATATGGAATTTGGTAAGGTAATTGAAAAGTTAATATATTTTTCAGGACAAAAAAACTATTCTTTAGCTAAGGAAGTAGGATATGATGTATCTTATATAAGTAAATGGATAAGTGGGGCTATGCTGCCAACAGCTAAGAATGTAAAAATTATATGTGAAAAAATAGCTCATTTTATAGTAAAAAATATGAGTGAATCATCAAAAAATGAAATTATAAATTATTTCTACATTGATATAGATAAATATGATACAGATGAATTGTTAGTACAGTATATAGAAAAAATATTAAATGAATCCTATTCAATTAGTAATGAAAAGAAAAATAAAAAAATAGAAGAAATGGAAAATCATCAATCTTGCAATAGCTCACTATATGTAAATCCAAGGTTTATAAAAAAAGATTTAGATGAAAAAATCATGCATTTTACTAAGAATGAAAGACATAATGATGTTATTTTATTAGGAGACTTATTTTCTTTAAGTAGAGATGATAGGCTTCATACTGCTGGAATAAGAATAGGTTCAACTGTTAAAACAGAAATGAAAAATGCTAGAATGAGATTTTTAATAAGCTTTGATGAGAATAATGATGATATTATATTTAATACAATTTTATTTATGAATATGATAAAAAACTACTCAAATATAGATTTTAAATTATACAGTTGTAAACACTCACAATACTCGTTAACTACAGTTGTAAAAGATAAAAGTTTCACTAATACAGTATACACAGATACAAAAAAGTGTTTATTTACAAATGTATCAGAAGATAAAAGTGTGGTAGAGGATATGTATACTTCATTAGAAGAAATGATAACAAGTAGATCAAGGTTAACATTCTTAGAGAAGAATCCAAAAGAAATGATACTAGATAAAAATTATATTCAGTATATGATAGGTAGAGATATAAGGTGGTTAATAGGTAGTGTAAATGAATTATTTATGCCATCAGACTTATTTTTAGAAATAGGGCAACAAGTATTTGGAGAATCAAAAGAAGTATTAGATGAACTTAAACAAATAGATGCTATACTTCAACATGCTATATATGAGTCAGATATACAAGTTATAATGTATGAGAGTGCAATTAGACAATATACATCAACTGGAAAGTTAAGTTTCTTTAATACTAATATAACCTTGACTTTAGAACAAAGGCAAAGGCACATATATTATATGGAAAAGTTACTCAAAGAAAATCAAAGTATAAATATAAAATTGATAAATGGGAATTTGATTGAGGACTTCAAAGACAAAGAAAATCCATCAGCTTTTATATCAAAAAGTGTTAATTTTATAAAGATAAATTATGATGAAGATAATAGCTTGGATCGAGAAGATAAATATTTAATAGTAAGAGATGAGAGATTAGATAATATATTTAAGATATTTTTCCAAGAATTATGGGAATGTAAAATAGGAAGTATAACTAAGGATAGAGAAGAAGCCGTAGAACGGGTATCTGACCTTTTAAATTACGTAAATATAATGATGAAACTAGCAATATAAAAACGCTGTATTAGGATTATTGAATTCTAATACAGCGTTTTTATTAATACATATTTATACATATATTGTTAAAAAATTCCTCGTATGATAAGCTAGAATAGTATAAAGAATTTAAAAAAGGGGTTTGAGTAATGAACAAATTTAAAAAAATGCAATATCAAGTAGTAGCAAAAGATATGGTTACAATATTAGAAGATAGTGGATATACAGTTTTTTATGCAGAAGATAAAGAAGAAGCTAGGGCTAAAGTTTTAGAACTTATACCAGAAGGTGTAAGTATAGCTGTTGGAGGATCAGAAACTTTATCTGAAATGGACTTAATTGACGAATTCAGAAATGAAAAGTATAAATTTTTTGATAGATATGCAAAACTTCCATTTTCAGAGATCGTTGAAATTTATAGACAGTCGTTATTAGCAGATTATTTTGTATCGAGTACAAATGCAATAACTAGAGATGGTGAATTAGTAAATATAGACTCATCAGGAAATAGAGTTGCATCTTTAATATTTGGACCTAAGAAGGTTATCGTTGTAGCCGGTGCTAATAAAGTAGTTGAAAACTTAGAAGAAGCTTTAGATCGATTAAAGAAAATAGCACCACTAAATGCTAGAAGGGTAAAACATGATGTTCCATGTGTACACACAGGAGTATGTTCAGAATGCACTACTAATAAATCAGTATGTAATTCGATTGGAATAATTAATAGTGGAAGAAAAGAACCAGGAAGAATAACTATAATAATGGTAGCAGAAGAATTAGGATTCTAAAAAGATATAAAATAAATATAGATAAAAAAGTAGTAGCTAGATTATACGTAAATAATCGTAGCTACTACTTTTTAAATAGGATTAAAATATTTAAGGTTTTTATTTTATGAATATTAGATTGGTACTCCGATAAAAGTAAGTACTAATCTAGTTAATAGCATTGCGAACATAGCATCTATTATTGGTATAAATAATAATAATTTATGCCATTTTTTATTAGTATTTGATACAAGTATTATTCTTACATAGTGTCCTACTAAAGTCCCCATTAATATACAAGCTGGATATAATATTGTAGCTTGTCCAAGACTTAAAGTACCTTCAGCAAATAACATTGCAGCAGTAGCACAACCTGATGCTTTTGCAAAGAATGCAGAAATTAAAACAACTATAGCTTCACCTGGTAGTCCGAATATACCCATTAAAGGTTCGAATAATCCAGAAAGAGAATCCATAATACCTGTAAGTTGTAAGAATTGAACTATTACATAACCTAAAATCATAGCAGGTAAAATTAACTCAACACCTGCGTAGAATCCTTTTTTACATCCACCAAGGAAAACCTCGATTATAGGAGTCTTTTTTATTGTTTCGTTTTGAGTAGACATGTTATTTTGCCTCCTTTTTAGCTTTAGAATTAGATATTTTTATTACTAATCTTACTATATTAGCACCAAATATTTTAGATATAATTTCGATTAATATTATAGGTCCAACAGCTAATGGAGAAATTGCAGCTAATGGAGCTCCAGCGTTAATAGTATTATCTATAATTGCAGATGCTGCGTATTGGTATGCAACAAACACTGTTCTTTCATCATCTGTAATATATCCATCATCGTGTAAATCTCTAGTTAATAAAGCAGCTATATCTGAACCAGTGAAAGAACTAACAAATGCTAAACCAGCAGTTCCAGGTATTCCTAATAAAGGTCTTAATATAGGTCTAAATAAAACACCGGCAGCTTGTAATCCACCAAGTTCCTGAACAACAGCAACTAGCCCTCTACAGAACATAACCCCAGGTATTAATGTAAGACCAATCATAAATCCAGCTTTTACACCAACTCCACCTTTTCCAGTGAAGGTAACTCCATCTACTATAGTTCCGAAAGAACCTACAAGATTGTTATAATCAAATGCAGCTAGTGCACCTTCGCTTGAGTTAAATATTCCAGAAAGAATAACTATAAGTGCTATAAGCGAAGCCCAGCCTTTCCACGTAACTTTATTTTCAGTATTATTATTTTTCATTTTATAAAACCTCCTATGATGATAAAAATTTAAACAAGATCATTTTCAAGGGCTAATATTGATGCTCCAATAAGTTTTGCACGAGAGAATAAAGAATCTACAAGTGCATACTCGCTAGGAGAATGATTACCAGAACCTTTAACACCTAAACCACAAACTACAGGTATTCCCATAGAAGCTATAAGACTAGAATCAGACCATCCACCTACTTTTATAGGATGAACTTTTCCGTAGTTTATCTTATCTGCAGTATCTGCTATATGATTAAATAAAGCCATTACTTCTTTTGAATCTTCCATGATTACACCAGGTTTTGTTTTAGATGAAGAACTTGAAGTACCATCTATATAAACAGTATCAACAATAGCATCTATTTTTTCTAAAATTAAATCTAGGTTTTCTCTTTTTGTATATCTAACATCTACCTCTAAGCTACATCTGTGAGGAACTGTATTAACTGAAACACCACCAGAAACAAGTCCTACGTTTATAGATGTTCCATTTTCATAATCATTTAAAGCTTCAAGAGCAATTATTTTATGAGAAGCTTCTAATATAGCACTTCTACCTGCCTCAGGAGCATTACCAGAGTGAGATGCTATACCATCAATATTTATTGTTAATCTAAAAGATCCTTTTCTTCCAACAACTAATCCGTCATTCACATAACCAGTTTCAAAGTTAAATGCAGCAGCCATACCTTTGCTAAGTTCAAGCATTACATCACCGGCATTAGATAGAGCATGTGAATTTTCTTCATCACCTGCAAATGCAATCTTTATAGGACGTTGATTGTATCCTATTTGGTTTAATCCTTTTAAAACATATACAGCAATAACTAATCCAGCTTTCATATCTAGAACACCAGGTCCAAAAGCTTTTTCACCTTCTATACGGAATGGATTTTTAGCTACAGCCCCTTCTTTAAATACAGTATCCATATGTCCTAAGAACATTAATGGTTTACCTTTATTTTCAGTTCCCCAATCACCAACTAAAAAGTTACCTACTTTGTCCATTTCAATTACTGAAGTTGAGACATTAGTATTATTTAATTCGCTTTCCAAACGTTTGCAAAGTAAATCAACACCAGTTTTTTGCATAGTTCCACTTTCTATGTTAACGATTTCTTCCCATAGATTTATCATATCTTCTTTAGAATCATCTATAAATTGAAATAATTGATTCAATTTTTCATTTTGTAATTCCATAACTCAGTTGCCTCCTAAAATGTTAAATATATATCGATTACAAAGAAGATTATATTATAGAATATTAAGGCTTTATAGTGTCTTTAAGTTGTCTTTAAATAAATACTAAATATTCACTATAATATAAACTAATTTAAGTTATACTATATAATACATAATGGAAATACGTGGAGGAACACAGAATGAAAATAGCAATTATAGGGAGTAGAAAGAGTATTGAAATTGTAAAAAGTACTATAACTAAAGGATACTTTTTTATTGAGCCAGTATTTTTTACATTTTGTAATTACTCCGAAGTGTTAGATATACTAAAAGCTAGTGAAGGAGAAGTAGATGCAATTTTATTTACGGGATATACAACGTATAAGTACGCAAGTAACTTTTTAAAACCTATAGTACCATGGGAATATATACCTAGAGATAGGATGTCATTTGTATATACCATACTAAAAGCTATACATATAAATAAGTATGATATATCTAAAATTAGTATAGATAGTTATGATGAAAAAGTAATATACGATACATACAAAGAAATTGGTTATGAAAGAGAAGATATTCATATATATAAATCAAAATATGATATTTTGTCTGAGGATTATTTTGAAAAACTAGCAGATTTTCATATGGCTTGTTTTAGAAATAATAAAGTGAATTTGTGTGTTACATGTATTTTTGATGTTTATGAGGTACTTATTAAAAATAATATACCTTGTGTACATGTTGATTATTCAAAGGATATTATAATGGAGTATATAAATAAATTAAGGTTAAGGTATCAATTAAAGATAAGTGAAGACAGTAATCTAGTTACATTAAATATTAGTGTTGAAATATTAGAAGAAAATTCAATTTATAGTAAGAATGAACTTCAAAAACTAAAATATATGAACAAGATTCATGAAAGTATATATAGTTACTCTCAAAGGTTAGGTGCAGCTACAATAAA
>JBOFYV010000077.1:0-1577 GCA_051654865.1 Peptostreptococcaceae bacterium | reverse complement strand
TATTCTTTTTTATTGCTTTTACCATTTCCTTATGTCTTTTATCTGCATTAGCTTTATTTACTACTAGAATAGCGTGTATAACCCCAGGAATCCATCCTAATAGTGTTAGTAAAAGATTGAATAATGATTGTATCGGCTTACCTCTTAATAATACTGCTACTGGTGGACATATAACTGCTAAAAAGTATAACATATAAAACTACCTCCTTATTATCTACCAATTAAATTTTGAACTATCTCAATTCCTACTACCCCTATCATGTTAGCTATTAAAACTAAACCTATGAACATTATATTCTTTATAGTCTTTTCCATTTACTTGTTCCCCCAAGTTTTTCATTTGTTGTAAAAGAATTATTTTATTGAAACTTTATAAACTTCTAAAGCTACACTATTTTTTTCCAAGTACATATCATAATTGAAATAATGATTGTTTCTACTTTGACATATAACTTCATTTCCTAATATTTTCTGTATCTCATAAAACATTATAGGTTTTGTGGCTTTAGTATGTTTTATATAATAATCACTCCACTTTACTAATATCATATCTCCTTTTTTAATTTGGTCAAATTGCTCTATGTTTTCTAATAACTCAAAATTCATACTAACTCCTTTTTAAATAAAAATTATATTTTATTTGTTAATATAGTATAAGTATATACAAATCATTACCAAAAGGCAACACTTTTAATCAATTTAGTTTAAATATTATTTCGACAATATATTTATGTTGCTACATATAGCCAATAGGGTATAATATAATTAACACGTAGTATCTCCCCAAAGATATAGTGTATAAGGTACATTATTCAACGACAACTCTAACTGTAGAGGATAATTTCAGTAGTTGCTAGACCTAATCAACGTTCCGACCGTTGTGTAACTAGCATAAGCATTAGTGGTAAGGGATTTCCATTAGTGCTTTTTATTTTGCCTATTTTTACACAATAAAAAAGATGTCCTACCGAACGGACACCTTTTGACCAAAAGTAAGGAGGTACTTATTGGCTATGAAGAACTATGATTTTTTATTATTGAGTTATATAATATAACTTCAAAGGAGGAGTAGAAGCTTACCACGACCTCTACATTTATATTATACCCTTTTGGCATATATTAATAACGCTTTCATGTATATTTTTTTAGCTTTTACATATAATAATAGTAGACCTTAACCAATTAAACTGACCTCTTAGGATAGATCATTGTAGTTATAAAATATTAATTCACTTGTCATACAGAAAGTCACTCAAAAGGTGGCTTTTTCTGTTGCCAATAGGTATATATAGGGTATAATAGTATTAGGTAGCTAGCGTGAAGCTAGTATAAATTTATATGTATTAGTTTTATTTTGATTATTTTATATTTATTATCTGTTACGTATTTTGGTTTAACTCTTTTTACGTTAACAACAAAATTAGAAGCTAGGGGTTATGCTATTTCTCCTTAGCTTCTTTTTTTATGTCCCTATATTTCAACTATCATTACTTTTACCAATTCATATATTTCTTTATAATGTTTATCTGTTAGTATAAGCCTACTTAGTTTCATGGATATTACATTTTCTAAGCATT
>JBOFYV010000076.1:0-8385 GCA_051654865.1 Peptostreptococcaceae bacterium | reverse complement strand
AGCCAGGATCAAACTCTCAAATAAAAGTTGTCCATCGCTCAGCTAATCATTATCTGAATATCTGGCTTGGTTGTTTGTGTTTAATTCTTAATAAGAATTATGTTATATAAATTAACCTACTGTTTAATTTTCAAAGTTCATTTGTTGTTCTCTCTCGAGTACATTACTAATATTATCACCCACCTGACTTTTCGTCAACTATTTTTTACAACTTTTTTTAAATTTTATTATAATATATATTTTTTACATGTTATATTGTTTTAGTTTTTATGGAATTATATATAGTATACATATTGAATTTACTATAAAGAAGGTGTTGATTTTTGAAAAAGCTTACTTCTATTTTTGTTATGTCATCTTTGTGCTTTTCTTTGGTGGGATGCTCTATTGCTCGTGCTAATATTTCTAATGGTATTAAAGAAGAACAATTAACTATCGAGTCCACAGATTTTGATAATAGTTGCATTAATTGGTTTTTTATACCTAATAATAATTTTGAAACACCTGACATTAATGATAAATTAAATTTTAAGTTAGATGATTATGACGCTATCTATAATGGTCCTACTAATTCTAATAATAAGTCTTTGTATTTGACTTTTGATGAGGGATATGAAAATGGTTATACTAATGAGATTTTAGATATATTAAAAGAGAAGAATGTTAAGGCTGTATTTTTTGTTACTGCTCATTATATTCATTATTCTCCTGATACTGTAAAGCGTATGGTTGATGAGGGTCATATAGTTGCAAATCATACCAATCACCATAATTCTATGCCTAGTATGACCTATTCTAGTGAGACTTTTAATAATGAGTTAGGTGATGTTGAGGATAGGTTTAAGGAGTTAACTGGTAAGCATATGCCTAAGCTTTTCAGACCTCCTATGGGGCAATATTCTGAGAAAAGTTTGGCTATGACTAAGGATTTAGGGTATAAGACTGTATTTTGGAGTTTTGCTTATGGTGATTATGAACCTAATAGACAACCTGATCCTCAGTTTGCTAAGAGCCATATTTTAAGTCATTTGCATGATGGTTCTATATTGTTGTTGCATGCTATTTCTAAGACTAATGCTTTGGTTCTTGGTGATGTTATTGATCAGGCTAGAAACTCAGGATATGAATTTTATTTACTCAAATAAATAAGAGCCGCTTTTATTAGCGACTCTTTTTTATTTATTATAACACTCTCTTAGCTGTTACAAATCTTGAACTATAGTAAGATGAGTTTATACTTGTCGTACTTACTGTTTTACCTGATGATGGCGAATGTATCATATTACCTCCGCCTACATATATTCCACAGTGGCTTACTCCCTTGCCGCTAGTATTAAAGAATACTAAGTCTCCAGGTTGTAGGTTTTCTTTACTTACAGTTTGTCCATATCCAGACTGCGCGCTTGATGTTCTTGGTAATGATACTCCTGCTGCATTTCTAAATACATAAGATGTAAATCCTGAACAGTCAAAGCTATTTGGACCTTCTGCTCCCCATACATATGGTGATCCTATCTTTGAATAAGCTAAATTTAATACTGCTTCAACTGATGATTGACCTGGTGATGGCGGATTATATGAGTTATTATCCTCTTCAGGTTTTTGCTCTGGTGCTGGTGCCGGCTCTGGTTCCGGAGCAGGTTGTTGAGGCTGTGTATTATTGTTATTATTGTTTGAGTTTGTATTGTTTGAGCTTGTATTGTTTGTATTTGTACTATTGTTATTAGTGTTAACATTATTATTATTATTATTAGTAGTATTATTAGTAGCCGTATTTGTTGTTGCAGAAGCAGTATTAGCAGTATTAGTATTTTCTACTTCAGCAACTAATATTTCTTCAACTTCTATAACAGGAGCTTCTTCAGATACATATAATGAACTTATATAACCTTCATCATCTCCTTTTTTAACTTTTAACCAATCTCCATCTTGCTCTAATACTTTTATACTACTTCCTATTTCAAGTTCTTCAAGTATTTCTGCATCCGTATTAGCTTCTTTTCTGAAGTTTACTTTATTTGCAGTTGTATACCCTTTTGCTTCTTTTACATCTACATATCTTGCTGGTAACCAACCTTTTCCGTCACCAACTTTTACTTCTACCCAGTCTCCTTGAGTAGCTATTATTTTGAACTCATCCCCTGTATATGCAATATTTTGAACACTTCCTTGTTCTCTTATCTTTACTGCTATACCCTCTTTTATTGCTGCGACTTTATATGTAGTTTCTTTATATTCTCCTAAGTCTATCGCTGATGTCGTCTTACCTTCTTTTACTTCAGGTACTTTGTTTTCTATTTCATCAGCGTTCGTAACTGTATTCATCGATAGTGCCATTACTGATGCAAACATTGGTAATAATATTTTCTTTTTCATATGTATTTCTCCCCCATTTATAAATTATTTTAAATACACAAGACATTATTAACATATTGTTACTGCTTTGTAATCTATTATTGTTATTTTTATAGTATTCTTTAGTTATAAGTAGATTTAATTTTACATCTTGTATATATATGTAAATATATACCTATATATTACTAATAATAGCTTAAATATACTTTCAAGTAAAGTGTTTTCCTATTTTTTGATACAGAACAAAATATAACCTTGATATTCAATCGATAAGGCTTAATAAAAATCAATTGGTTTTTATTAAGCCTTTAATTATTGTATTATTTATTAAATTTTTATATTCTAAATATTTTATATAAACTCATTTAAAATATGACAATCTTTATATATATCCATTAAATTACAGTTGTTATATATTGGATATTTTATTGTTAATCCTATCACTAGTTGTCTAGCTTTTTCTACTTCATTGTGTGTTAGGCATAGGTCTATTGCTTGTGCTATTATTTTCATATCTTCTTCATTCATACCTCTAGTAGTAACTGCTGGTGTTCCTATTCTTATTCCACTTGTTACATTTGGTCCATTGGGGTCAAATGGTATTGAGTTTTTGTTTACTGTTATATATGCTTCATCTAGTCTATGCTCTGCTTCTTTTCCTGTTATGTTCTTATTTGTTAAATCTAATAATATTAAGTGGTTGTCACTTCCACCTGTTAACATTTTGAAATTTCTATTACCAAGCTCCTCTGCTAGTGCTTTACAATTTTTTACTACTTGTTGTTGGTACTGTTTAAATTCTTCTGTTAGTGCTTCTTTAAAACATACTGCTTTTGATGCTATGATGTGTTCTAATGGTCCACCTTGGATACCTGGGAATATAGCCTTGTCTATATCATTTGCGTATTTTTGTTTACATAGTATTATGCCTCCACGTGGTCCTCTTAATGTTTTGTGTGTTGTACTTGTTACAAAGTCTGCTACTTCACATGGATTTTGGTGAAGTCCTGCTGCTACTAATCCTGCTATGTGAGCCATATCTACCATTAACATTGCGTCTACTTCATCCGCTATTTCTTTGAATTTTTTAAAATCTATCTCTCTAGGGTATGCACTTGCCCCTGCTACTATTAGTTTTGGTTTTATTTCATGAGCTACTTTTCTTACTTCTTCGTAGTCTATTGTTCCGTCTGTTTTTGTTACTCCGTATTCGTGGAAGTTAAAGTATTTACCTGATATATTTACTGGTGAGCCGTGCGTTAAGTGTCCTCCTTGTGATAGGTTCATACCGAGTACTGTATCTCCTGGTTTAAGTATTGCAAAGTACACTCCTATATTTGCGTTAGCTCCTGAGTGAGGTTGTACGTTGGCGTGTTCTGCTTTGAAGATTTGTTTTAGTCTTTCTATCGCTATTGTTTCTACTTCATCTATATGGCTACATCCTCCATAGTATCTTTTGTTTGGGTATCCTTCTGCGTATTTATTTGTTAGATGACTTCCCATTGCTTCCATTACCGGCATTGATACTATGTTTTCTGATGCTATTAGTTCTATGTTTCTTTCTTGTCTTATTAATTCTTTTTTCATACTTTGGTAAATTTCAGGATCGGCTTTTTTTAGGTTATCAAACATTTTTTCACTCTTCCTTTTTTATTATTGTTTATTTACCTTTAATTTATAAAATTTATGTATTTTGGCAAACTAAACTATAGTTATATATATAAAAGTAAAATAAGATTTATGCATAATAATATTTTTGTTTTGCATCTTTCTATTTTTAGTAACATATATTGGAATGTTTGGTATAATCTTTTATGTTAAGTTTTATTTTGGAGGTTTGTTTTATGAATGTTGAGTTCAATCAGGGTTATAAGAAGGATGTTTTGAGGCTTGCTTTGTTTCTCGGTGAGTTGATGTTGGCTAGTGGGGCTGAGACTTATCGTGTGGAGGATAGTGTACTTAGAATTTGTAGGTCTAGGGGTTTTTATCACATTAGTGTGTTTACTTCTCCTACTGTTATTATTATTTCGGATGAAAGGTTTGATGGGCTTTGTTTTATGAAGACCATTAAGAGCCGTTCTATAAATTTAAATCGAATTTCTTTACTTAATAATTTTTCTAGGGAGTTTGTTAATAATTCTGATTTGCCTATTGAGGAGGCTATTAAGCAGCTTCGTACTTTGGGTGGTGCTAGTAATTATCCTCCTTATATCGTAAATATTGCTACTGGCCTTGGTTCTGCATTTTTCGGCTGTTTGTTGGGTGGTAATAATATTGTAAATTTCGGATTTACTTTTTTAACTTCGATTCTTGCAGTTATTTTATTTGGTAAGATGATGAAATTAAGTTCTATACCGGCTTTCTCTTCTCTTACTTCTTCGTTTTTTATTGCTACAGCTGGGGTGCTACTTACTCAGATGGGTATTTTGGATACGCCTAGAATGTTGATTGTTGGTTCTATTATGCCACTTCTTCCTGGGGTTTCTTTTATAAAGGGAATTCGTGATTTGATATCTGGTGATTTGATGTCGGGTGTGGCTCGTGCTTTTGATGCTGGTATGACTGCTATTTCTATAGCTTGTGGTGTCGGGTTTGTACTTGAAGTTTGGATTAGGTTAGGAGGTATGTTCTAATGACTGATATGCCTATTTATATGCATTTTTTATATTCTACTTTGGCTACGGTTGGTTTTTCTATATTTTTAAATGCACCTGTTAAGACTTTATTTCCTGCTGGGGTGACTGGTGGTCTTGGTTGGGCTATGTTCTATTATTTGATTGGTGTTTCTTCTAATAGTATTTTTGCCAATTTTGTAGCTGCTGCAGTGGTCTCTTGTATGAGTGAGATTTTGGCTAGAAGATTAAAGCAGCCGGCTATTTTATTTGTTATACCTGGAATTATTCCTTTAGTTCCAGGGCTTGGTATGTATAATACTATGCTTTATTTAGTTCAGGGTAATTACGATTTAGCTATTTCTACAGGTGCTGATGTATTATTTGTGGCCTGTGCTATTGCTTTAGGGGTTTTAGTAATTACTTCGTTAGCTAGAACTATAAGTTTAATATTACTTCGTAAAAATGCGATTCGTTGATTTGTGTAGGTAGATGGGGTGGCTTCGCGAAGAGGGTGGACGTATAAGTATCCCTCCAGGCTAACGCAATGTCGGTGCTACTTATACGTTCCACCCTCTTCGCTACGCTTTCCATTTTACTACATAAATCAATGAATCGTTACTTCAGTAAATTGTAGGGGTACTACTTTTAGTAGTACCCTTTTTAAGTGACGGACGAAGTCATTTGAGTTTTATATTTTTATTTCATTATCTTTAGATACTATTATTTTTGTTACTATTGGTATGTATTCTCTGCTTTCTCTGTATTTTCTGTCTTTTGTTTTAATTACAAAGAATGCTGCCATCATTAGTATTAATCCAACTATCCCACTGATAATTTCTATGTTGTTTGTAATTCCTACTGATTGAATTGTAAAATACGTGGCTATAGTTCCTATCATAAGCCATATTAAAGGTATCGCATATACTATTATTGTTGCTTTTAATACATTTACGCTTTCCATATTAACTACTACTCTGTCCCCTACTTTAGCCCCTATTGTATTGTCTACTTCTACTATTATGTCTTTTTTTTCTGATGTTGTGGTACATTTGCCACATGATGCACAGGCTGAGTGTCTTTGCATTTTTAGTTTTGCGGTTTGATTATCAATTATCTCTATTATATACCCCTGTTGTTCCATATTGCTCCCCCTATTTAACGAATTTGTTTATTGTACTCATTAATTCTTGTACCATTTCTTCGCTATTTCCTTCTTTGATGCTTTGTGTTACGCATCCTTTCATATGATTTTCTAGTATTATTGTTCCTACTTTGTTTATGGCTGATCTAATTGCGGATATTTGCGTTAGTATGTCTACGCAATATCTATCGTCTTCTACCATATTTTGTATACCTTTTACTTGTCCTTCTATTCTTTTAAGCCTTTTTATTAATGCTTCTTTGTCATTGTTTTGTGATAGTTCTTTTTCTTCCATTGTACACCTCTTGTTTTGTTTAGTTATATTTATATTATATCTTATTTTTAGAAAATCCTTACATATTTGTTATAGAAGTTTTGTTTTTTGTTAAGGATATTAGGTAAGAGATTTTAATTAAAAGGAGAGATTAAGTATGAATAATCAAACAAAGAATAATGCTAAGGAAGCTTTAAGTAATTTAAGAATGGAGATAGCATCTGAGATGGGCTATCATTATAATATGAAAACGGATAAAATCGAGAGTAATGCTCCACAAGGAACATTAATGGGACAAGCTGAGAATGTATTAGCTGGTGAGCAGGTAGGTGGTCAAATGACTAAGAGTATGGTGGAACTTGCTGAGCAGGCTCTAGTTGATAAGTATAATTCTGAGAATTAATAATTTAATAGATATAGATATTTGTCTAATAAGTAGCTTTAAAACATTGTTTTAGAGCTCTTTTTGAGTGTATATTTTGATTTGTTTTATATCCATATTGTTACTTTTTACTATTTTTTGTATGATACAATTTATTTATTAATATTTATATATTTGATTTATAGGAGGAGTTCTATGGATTATTATGGTGGATTTGGTCCTAGTTATGATTTGTTTTCGGTGATGTTTTTTATAATATTTTTCTTGATTCTAGGTACTATTATTGTTAATGCTATAAGGGGAGTGTCTGAATGGTCTAGTAATAATAGTCAACCTATTCTAGATGTTGATTGTAAGGTTGTATCTAAGAGGGTTAATGTTTCTCATAATTCTGGGCATCATGATGCTAATGGCCATTATCACAGTGGTAGTAGCTCTACTACTTATTATGTTACTTTTGAGTTTGAAAGTGGTGATAGAATGGAGCTTGTTGTTGGCGGTCGTGATTATGGTATGATGGCTGAGAATGATTATGGTAAGCTTAAATTTCAAGGGACTAGATTTTTGGAGTTTAATAGAAAAGTTTAGGTGTTTTTACTATTTTTAGATGCTTTTGTTTTTTTGTTTTCTATAGTAGAATATAACTTATGTCAGTTAATCTGAAAGGAGTTATATCATGGAAGAAATTACAATATCAGTTGAGGAAATGATTGAATTTATATATAAAAGACTTGGTGAATCTGTTTCTAAGGATACTATTGAGGTTATTTTAGAGTTAGAGGAAGAGTTTTTAGATTCTAAAGGATTAATACAAATAGAAGAAGATGAGATTTATTAGTCATAAGCTTTGATTGTATTTACTAATATAGTCCGCTCGATGGAGGTAATTACACAAGCCTCCCTCCATACTAAAATGTCGGTACGTCTTGTGTAATTACCTCCATCTTCGCTCATGAACTATATATAGTTAAATAACATTCAAAGCTTATGATATGGTTGTTGTATAGAAAAAAGTGAAACACGATGGTTTCACTTTTTTATTTTAATTGGTTTTACTAACTTTATACATAAGATTTTAATAGTTCTAATGTACCTTCTATTTTGTATTCTACGTCTTTTTTGATATATACTGTTTCTTCTTCTTTTAATTCTATTGTTTCTTCGTTAGATGTTATTTTTCCATTTCCGCTTATTACTGTGTATGATTGGAAATCTTCGTTTACTTTGTCTTCGTAAACTCCGTCTACGTCTATTTTTTCTACTATGAAGAATGGTGTTTCTAGTTTAGTGAAGTTTTCTATTTTTCCACCTTTGTTCTTCTTGTCGTAGTCTATTACGTCTAGAGATTTTTCTACGTGCATTTCTCTATCTCTACCCCAGTCGTACATTCTGTATGTAACGTCACTACTTTGTTGCACTTCTAGTAATTTAAGTCCACCTTCTATAGCATGTACTGTTCCTTCTGGTATGTATATCATGTCACCTTTTTTAACTGGTATTCTTTCTAGGTTTTCTTCTACTTTACCGTCTTCTATTATTTTAGCGAATGTTTCTCTGTTTAATCCTTCTTTGATTCCACAGATTAGTGTAGCATCTTCTTTTGCATCTAATATGTACC
>JBOFYV010000075.1:0-2211 GCA_051654865.1 Peptostreptococcaceae bacterium | reverse complement strand
TCCATCGCTCAGCTAATCATTATCTGAATATCTGGCTTGGTTGTTTGTGTTTAATTCTTAATAAGAATTATGTTATATAAATTAACCTACTGTTTAATTTTCAAAGTTCATTTTTCTAAGCCGTTTTACCGACTCACTTAGTTTAACAAATCTGTTTTTATTTGTCAACTTATTCTTCCAACTTATTTTTTTATTTTTTCTTAAGTTGTTTTCCTTTTCTTAAGGACAAGTAATAATATATCATCATTTGTTTACATCGTCAACGCTTTTTATTAAACTTCTTTATTAATATTTTATAGTAAGTTCTAAATTTTAAGTTTATCCACAATACAATTTTATATTATCAACATTATATACATTTTGTATTTAAGTAATATTCATATTTAATATTATTAATCCACATTTTAGCTCTTTTTATTAACATTTTTCCATTTATATATTTTTTATTATAAAATATATAAAGAGTACTCAAAAACTAACTTTTAGGTACTCTTTTCTATATTTAATTATCCTATTTTGATTCAAATTTCTCTAATATTGTATCTATAAACTTACCATTTTCATAAAACAATTCTCCATCTGCATATATCTTTCCATCTTTTCTCATGTCACAAAGCATATCCCAATGTAATGAAGATTTATTTTTTCCACCGGCTTCAGGCATAGAATCTCCTATTGCCATATGCACTGTTCCACCTATTTTTTCATCAAATAACATATTGGATGTAAATTCTTTTATTCCGTAATTAGTTCCTATAGCAACTTCTCCAAAAAAACTAGAACCTTCATCTGTATCTAATAAAACTTTTAGTAAATCTTCTCCTTTTTTTGCAGTAGCCTCTATAACTTTGCCTTCTTTAACTTCTAATTTTATACCTTCAATTTGTTTACCACTAAATATACCTGGAAATGAAAATGTAATATATCCATTAATATCATCTTCTACTGGAGAAGTAAATATTTCACCATCTGGAAAATTCACCTTGCCATCACAATTTATCCATTTTCTATCTTTTATACCCACTTTAATATCTGTACCTTGTGATATTATATGTAATTCACTTTTGGTGTCTAAGTACTTTACCCATCTTTCTTGTTCTTTACTTATTCTTTTCCATTCAGCTACTGGGTCATCACTGTCTAAAAGTCCTGCTCCATACACAAAATCTTCATATTCACTCATACTCATACACGCTTCTTGGGCATCCGCATAAGTTGGATATTGAGTTCCACACCATCTTAAACTTCCATCACCACATCTTTCAGAGTATATTTTTCTCCAAGGTGTAGCTCCTTGTTGAGCTATTTTAAGTTTATCTGAGTCAATTTTAGATAAAGCTCTTGTATTTCTACTTCCCCATGCAGTTAACCATACATCTGATTTACTAAGTAATGTTTCATATATTATATTTCCACTTCTTAATTGATCATCTGTGCTATATTTTAGCTTAGCCTCTCTAATTTCATCTGTTTCTAATTTGTACTCTACATTTGCTCCAGATTTTATTGCTTCTTTTGCTACCTCAACTAGCCATGGTGTAGCAACTTCATCCGCACATATAAAGACTAAATCCCCTTGTTTTACTTCAGTAGAATAATTTACTAATAATTTTGCCAACTTATTCAATCTTTGATCTGACATTTTACCCCTCCTTATTAAATATTAACTCTATTTATATAGTAGTCTATTTATATATATAGTAGTTAATACTTTTAAGAAAATAGCAAATATATATATATATAATAAAAAACTACTAATATCCAGCTGTTTTTGCTAGCATATCAGTAGTTTTTATAAGTATAAAATAAAAAAGATTACGTGGCTACGTCTTACTCTCCCAGGAGGTTGCCCCCCAAGTACCATCAGCGCTAAAGAGCTTAACTTCTGTGTTCGGAATGGGAACAGGTGTATCCTCTTTGCTATAATAACCACATAATCTTTATTTTTAGAGTTAGTACTCTGAAAACTGCATATCATTTAAACATTAGTCATTTTATATTTTAGCAACCTAAATCTTCCTTATTAATATTTTAATAATGATTTGGTTGGCGATATAAACCTTTAGGTTTATTTTGGTCAAGTCCTCGACCTATTAGTATCGATAAGCTAAATACATTACTGCACTTACACCTTCGACCTATCAACCAGGTAGTCTTCCTGGGGTCTTACCCTTACGGTGGGAAATCTTATCTTGAAGTCGGCTTCGCGCT
>JBOFYV010000074.1:0-31810 GCA_051654865.1 Peptostreptococcaceae bacterium | reverse complement strand
CAAAATCTTACTTTTGTTTAATTTCGCTACATTAGCTACTTCTATAAGTTCTTTTGTCTCTCCTGTTTTTGATAATATTATTAATAAATCATTTACCTTTATATTGTTTGCTTCTAATTTCATAAACCATGGATCACTAAAGTGCCTTGAGTTTATTCCATTTAACTTAGTTTTAATTTCTAATACTCTCGCTATGTAATGAGTCATCCCCATTGCACAGATTAATACATTTTTAGCTTCTTTTATACTTTTTACTATTGGTTCAAAATCTATACTTTTCATTAATTGCAATGTTTGTAAATATTGCCTACTTAAATTGTTTATAACTTTATCATCTTCATCTGGTAAATATGAATTTTCTAAGGTTAATGTTTTATTAAGTAATAAATCATTTTTAAAATCATTAAATGATTTATATTGCAACTTTTTTATCATTCTAAATACGGTTGTTGTCGATACGTTTAAATTATCTGCTAGTTGCTGTATTGTTGCTTTTACCATCCTTTCATCACTTAATATATTATCTAAACAGTATTTTTCAGTATTGCTCAGAGCACTTGAATGTTTATTTATTCTATCCACTAAATTCATAATAACCACCTAAAATAGTATTCTTTATATCCCTATACTATTTTACCATATTATTTTTTTTATTGTCTATTATATAAATTTAGATATTGAAATTATAGTCCCCCCTAATTGATGGGAGGTAAAGTGGTTCATAGCAATATACTCTTAATCTATTTTCATATTTACTAATACATTACTCATAATTATCTCCTTTATTGTACCTTTAGTATTAAAGTAAAGAATGAATCTTTAGCTATTTTATTTATTTTAAATTTATTATTTTCTATATTTAATTTATCTACTCTTTCTTCTCTAAGTGATGCAGTATAAGCTTCTTTTATTATTTCATTTACTTTTACATTTATCTTTTCAACATCAAAATCATTACCATTTCTAATTCTTAAAACTAAATCATTATTGTTTTCACATTTTTTTAGAGTCATTATTTCTACTCTTTCATCTAATTCTATTAGTGAAAATTCATCAGATAAATTATTATTAACATCTCTAGTAAAGTCCTTTAAGTGTCTACTTATGACATCTACTTTTAGCTTATTGGCTTCTTTTGATATTTCTCCTAATGTAATATCATTATCAAAGTATATTGCATATTCTGAAGTTACGTCTTTTAGTAATTGTGAACTTGGAGCATCTAATCTATATCCAGATGCTCTACCTGGTCTTATTTTTAAATCTGCTTTACCAAATTTACCAACGCATCTTATAAGTGTTAATGCTATAGATTTATCGTTGTATATTTCATACTCGCTAGGTCCTTTTGATAAAACAGCAAAAACTTCTTTATTATGATTTAGCTTTACGTATCCTTGCATTGGATATATTGGTAATTCTAACTCAGTTGCTCCATCTTCTAACTTCTTAATATCTTTTATTTCGTTATCTCTAATCACACTACCAAAGTGATCTTCACTTAAACTTTGCTTACTTTCGTATACATCATCAAATACAGCTCTTATTATATGGTCTTTGTTATTATTTATTATTGTAGTTTTAAAGTCTATTTTTTTACTTTCAGACTCTATCACTATTTCTGATACTATATAAGAAGTTTCTAATTTTTCACTTCTTTTATGATTGATACATTCAAAAGGCGCTTCTATTTTGTGAGTTATTTCATATTTAACAAATAAAGGATTTGATTCTAGTAAAACTATATCTGCTTTAGTATTTTTAGTGTTTATTATCAAATCCTTTACTGGTGGGGAGTAGTTGTACTCATCTCCGTCATCACCTTTTTCTTCAAAGTAATGTACACTTTCATAAGATACATTTCTTTCTTTATTTAATACACTTAAAGTTCCATCTTCTTTTATCTTCACTTTTAAGTATCTATTTTCTATTTCTTTAGTTTCATCATTTAAACTTAAATCACTAGTTAACTCAAACTTAGTTTCTTGACCATAGCATATTTTAATAGCTCTATATCCCATTGCTGGTAATATATCAGACTTTATTTTTATCTGAACTTGTTTCATAGTACCTTCTTCAACTTCTGCTATATCATTTAAGTTTAATAAACCGTTATAGTGTTCTATTTCATTATTTATTGCTTCTAAATTATCTAATTTCACAAATTCTATTTCATTATTGTTAAAATTCTTTATAGTGAAATTATCATCTCTTACATATAAATTCACAAAAGTTAAATCATTTCTCTTGTATGGCAGTGTATTGAATAATATTATTGGTTGCTCATTTTCATTAAGTCCACTAAAGTTTATTTTGTCTCTTAAGAATCTAAAGTTTAACCATATCATTTCATTTATTCCATGTCTTAAATTTAATAGCCTATTTTCTGCAGAGTTATTTACTGACTCTGGAGACGATGAATATATAGAATCGTGGAATTGATTTTTAAATAGTATCTTCCAGAAGAAGTTACTTATAGATTGGCTATAACTTCCTCCAAATAGGCTATTTAATACACTCATTGGCTCAGCTACTAATGGCAATTTTGTCTCAAAATCCTTCATAGGATTTTTAATATCCACTCTAGTAGACGATATTCCTGCATGTATTCTACCTAAATCTGCAGACCTAGCTTCTCCTTTATAAACTTCCATTTCACGATTAGAATTTGATTGTTCTTTAACTATATCTTCAACAAACTCTTCTGGATTTGAAATCTTTATGTTATATCCATTTTTCTCAAATTCTTCACTTACTTCATTTAATATTTCAGTTATCTCTCCTTGAGGTCTTGCGTGGTCACTTCCCCCCATAAATAAAAGTTGATTATCAACAAATCTATTTTCAACTCCATCTATAACCGTTTGTATATCTTTTATAGCGTCCTCTTTCTTATTAGGAAGGTATCTATAGTGTCCATATCCTAGAGGAAAATGAACAGTTAATAGCTTGTCTCCATTAGGTGCTTCCCATAAAAATACTGAATCTTTTGTTCTTCTATAGTTAAATCCTCTCCAAGCAAATAACGCCTTCATTCCTAATTCTTTAAATATTTGTGGAGTACTTTGTATTTGTCCAAAGGCATCAGGTACCCAACCAATTTCCATACAGTGACCTAAATCACTAGCTATATTTGAACCTATAACTAAATTTCTAAGTATAGATTCTCCACTTACAAGGAATAAATCAGGTTGAATGTACCAAGGTCCTATAAATAGTCTTTTCTCTGATACATATTTACTTATTTTATCTTTGTTCTCTTGCCTTATAGATAGATAATCCTCTAAAGCTGCTGTTTGTCCATCAAAAGTAAAGTATTTATAATCTGGATTTTTATCTAATATATCTAATAACATATCAAAGCTATATGTTAATCTAATTCTAAATGCATCTGAAGATCTATACCATTCTCTGTCCCAATGAGTATGTGGTATATAATGTAGATTTTTCATAATCTATCCTCCTAATAATAATTCTATTTCTTATCTTATTTTAATTGTATATTTTATTAATTCATTTTCATATAACTAGTTACGTAATATTTTTACTCTTTCTTATCTCATTTTATAAACCACTTATACTTAGTTTTGATAAACTAAAATACACTCCACTTATAATAATTTACATATTTTATCATAAGTGGAGTATATATATCTTACTATTTATTAATTTTCATTCTAGTTTCTAATATCTCAGTTAAATATTCTAACTCTTCAACTATCCTATTTTTTGCCTCTCCATCTACATATTTATCTATTTTATTTATCAATTTGCCAATTTCTACAACTATTTTATCTAAATATATATTTTCTTTAGCAGCTAATTTCTTTATGCTTTCTAATTCATTTATTAATTTTTCTAAATTTTTTTGACTTATACTCATAGATGGCATATATATTTTATTACACTTATCTATAATAGAATCTACTAACTTTGCAACTACTTTATCAACACTTGAGTGCGGTGTTATTGCATTTTCTCTATGTGTAGAGCTTTTTAATACATGCTGTACATCTTGTATTCCCAAAAGATTTTGAGATGCAAACACAATAGTCCCTTGTGCCTTACCTTCTAATGCAGCTTTTACATGTGTTCTATTCTCTGGTGCTATTAATCCTACAAATGTTGGTGCTATTCCTGCATAATTTAGACAGTTTCCTCCTACGTACTCTACCATTTCCGTTACATCTTCTTTTACTGTTTGTGCATCTTTATAATATGCCATAGGTGCTGTTAAATCAATATATCCATTTTCAACCCACTTTGGCCAATCCTGCATTTTGCTCATTTTTGCTTCTTCTATATTAGGGAATATAGCAGTTGAAACTAATATATCTTTATTTATTATCTCTAACTCTTCACTTACATCTTTTACAAAAGTAGTTATCTTGCCTTGCTTAAATTCATTCCATCTATCTTCCCATACTTTCCAATCTTGATTTTTATCCTTGTCCATTAATTCTCTTATATCTGTATCTGAAGATATGTTGTATTCTTTTCTAAATTGATTCATAGTGCTATCATCATTTTTTCCATATCCAGAATCACTCTTATATTTACCAACAGGATACCTTATATAGTCTAGCTGTATTCCATCTACATCATAATTTGATGCGATTTCTTTATATATCTCAGTTAAACAGTTTCTTACTTCTGGGTTTGCTGGGTCCATAAAATAATAATCATCTTCATATATTGTTAGCTCTGTATTATTATAGTTTATTAGAGTCCAATCTTCATATTCTTCTTGAGATAATATAGGATTTATTTCTTTGTCTCCAGCTCTAAATGTATGAACCCAAGTATGTACTTCTATTCCTCTCTTTTTACCTTCTTCTACAAATGCTTTTAATAGATCGTTTCCGTACTCACCATAATTAGCATTTTTAAAATTATCCCTTTGAGTTATAACTTCATTTTTAGTTGGATATATTGTATATCCATCATATAAAGTTTCAATAAACAGCATATTTATGTTATTTTCTTTTAACTCATCAAGTGTTTTTGTTACTTGTTGTAAGTTAGTTTCACTAGGTCTATGCCATAAACCTCTTGCATCTACTACTCTAGATTCTGTTGCAAAATATTGAGTATTAAGAGAAGTTTTTTCTATGGCTTCTACTTCATCTAAAAATTTGAATTGTACTTCTGATGATGTGTCCCCCATCTCTATTATTTTAGCTAATTCCGTTGCATTTTTTAAATGTTCTTCGCTCCTTTTAAGGTTTATTTCTGATTCTTCATAATCTATATCTAGCAACCTTAATTTAGCATCTTCTAATGATTTACTAGCATCTTCATAGCTACTTTTTGCTGATACAAGTAAACTTTTTGGTGTAATTGATATAACTACGTTGTCATTCTCCATATCAACACTTACACTGGCCCCTATCATACCATCATTCACCAAGAAACTAGCGGCCTCACCGTGACCGGATAATATATATCCTTCTTCTGGTATTTTATTGTTATTTCCTCCTTTCGATACTATCACCCCCTCTTCTAATGTACCTTCAACTACAATTTCAGCTCCATAATCATTTGTTCCTGTAGTCTCCATCTCGTACTCACTAGTATATATTATTAGTTGATCTTGCCCTCTAAATCCAGGATATGGATTACCTGGACTCTCTACCCCTCCTGGGTTATTAATTTCATTAGGATTAATAGCTGCTAATTTATATTTAGTTTCTTTATTTAAATCAATTAAATCTAAACCCTCTAATTTTATACTATCTCCAACTTTTATACCTTCTAATTCTGGCATTCTATCCCCATGTGCTGATATTACATATCCTCTTTTCGGTATTTCTTCTCCACCATCCGTGTCTTTTTCTCCTGGACCTACGTTTGAAACTACAATTCCATCAGCTCCAACAACAACTTCTCTTCCCCATCTATTTTGATTTGTTTTTGGCCCATTTGAATCTGTGTATATTATCAATTTATTTTCTTGTCTTATTGTATTTTTTCCATCTATAGATATCTTTTCTCCATTTTCTAATATTGCACACATTTCACTTTCTAATAATCGTTCTATTTCATCTGTGTACAGTTGATTATTTACACTATCTGAAAATCCAATCATGGGATTACTAAGTAAAGATATACCTAGTAAACTTAATATTGCTAAAGTTGGTATATTACATTTTCTATTTTTATTCATTTTCATTCCCCCTTCTTAAATTTAAAATATTCTATTTCTTATCAATTAAAAGTTTACACCATCACTTATACAATTTCCATCTTTATCATTTTCATTTTGCTTCTGTAGTAATTTCACAAACGGTGCGTATAGTACTACATCTAATACTAATAGTGCTAACATTAATAACACTGGACTTAATTTAAATGCTCCTAATACCCACGCATTAAGTAGCACTGGCTCAACTCCTGCATTTAACACAACCATCGGTGTTACAAGTCCTATTGACGTTGCAATATACGCTATTATTGCATTAATTATTGGTACAAATATAAAAGGTATAAACATTATTGGATTTAACACTATAGGTAGTCCAAATATTATCGGCTCATTTATATTAAATAATCCTGGTACTAAAGATATTTTAGCTATAGCTCTTTCTGATGATTGCTTTTTAGATATTAAAAGTATTGCTATTATTAATGCTAAAGTTGAACCTGATCCACCTATCATTGCATATATATTACTCATTACATTTGGCGCTACTTCTGTTATAGCTGAGAAATCTTGAGTTTTCGCATATATATCTATATGATTCATAAATACTGGTAGCCATATTGCTGATATTAATCCCCACATAATTGAGAAACCATGTAATCCAAAGAACCAAAGTAATTGCATAAACATTATTACTATTATTATTGCCGGTAATCCAGTTCCTATATCTGCAAGTGGTGATACGATTAATTTAGTTACCATTTCTTGTAGCGATCCATATCCTACTATTATTACAAATTCTTTAACTACTGCAAATAATGTTATTATAACGGCCATAGGTATTATTGATTTAAATGAGTTTAAAATTCCTGGTGGAACTCCATCTGGCAAGTTTATTGTAATTTTAGTTTGTATTAGCTTATTGTAAAGATATGCTGTAACTAATCCTACTATCAGCCCTGTAAACATACCTTCATAATTAAAGAAGTTTCTAGCATATCCACTCACTATATTTCCTGATTCTGGTTCTAGTATTGTAGTTGGTACTGTTGCTATATATGATACTAATGCCAATAATGCTACTGCTATTGAATTTATACTACATGTTTTACTTGACTTAAGTCTTTCTGATAGATAGTATGCGGATGCCATAACTATTACTACACCTATTAGTGCCATGGATATATCCCCTACTGTACCTAGTACATTTATTAGTGATGTTAGTGCAGCACTTTCCATTCCTTTTGTAAAGTACTCTAATTGCATTTTTATTAATCCTATAAATGAGCCTACCACTGTGAACGGTATGCTTAATATGAATGCATCCTTTATAGACTGTAGCACTTTATTTGATGAGATTCTCATCGAAATTGGTGTCATAAATTTTTCTAAGTTTTGTAAAAATTTACTCATTATAATTTCTCCCCCTTAACTCATTTGTTATCTTAATTATATACTTAGTGAAAATATTTTCCTATTACAAGTTAAGTAATATTTTTACTTATCAACTTTTACTTCGTAAGACATACTATAATAATCTATTCATAACTTAACTTAACTCAACTAATCGAATCATTTTTATTCTATGGCAAAAAGGCACGCAAATTATATTTAATAACTTACCTGCCTTAGTTTAAATTATCTCTAAATTAAAGATAGCTCTTCTACATTATTTATAGTAATATTTTTTAAAAACTCATTTATCTTATCTTTATGCATCTTTATAGTTTCTTTAGATGGCTATGATATATGGTTGTCATATATGGTTGTAATCAAAATACACTAATATAGACATTTGAGCAATTAATCTATTTTCTAAATCTTCAAATATTATAGATTTCTTTCCATTCATTACTTCTCTTGTACACTCTCTTTGTTCATTTGCTGATAAGCAGTGAACAAACATTGCGTTTTCTCCTGCCATAGCCATTATTTCTTGTGTTGCTATATATCTTGGTATGAATATAGATAATCTTTCTTCTTTTTCCGCTTCTTGACCAAACCAGAAAAAACTATCATCTGCTACTATATCATATCCTCGTACTTCTTCTACATCATCAGTAACTGATAATGATCATCCTGATGTTTTGCAGTTTTCTAGAGCTATATCTTGCCACTCTTTTGGCATTTGGTATTTTTTAGGACCTCTATGCTTATACTTCATTCCTAATTGAGTACAGATAAATGCAATTGATGAACAAACGTTAGTAGCATCTCCCATAAAGCTTGCTATTAAGCCTTCTAATTTCTTATATTATCAATTAATATCTATTTATCTAGCTGTTTGTGGACTTAAGCATTTAAAGAATAATCCTCACTTGTTTGAAGAGTCTAAGCTTTTATATATGTATAAGTTTATGCTATTAGATATTGTTATAAAGTTCAAAATCTAGATCTAAACCAAAGTTTAGATACTAATTCTACTAATACTTCAGTGTGTACAGAATCTATAGATATATTATTTTATGATTTTTGTAAATTTTACAGTTTAACTAATAGAGATCAATAGGTTTTTAAGCTATTACTAAATGATAGGACTAACCAAGAAATAAGTGATGATTTATTTATTTCTATAGGTACTGTAAAAAACCATATACATAATATTTTTCAAAAAGTTGATGTCTCTAGGCGTAATCAACTAGTTAGTAAGTACAGAAACTTTGATGGTAAAATAATTAATACTTAATATATCTTTACCAAAATATTCTCTAATAAAAGTAAAAGGTGCCTATTGGCACCTTACTTTTTTAATATATTTGTTGCAGCTATCACTACTATTTGTATCAATAATACAAGTACAAACGCCATTATAAAATAATGATACGCCACCTTAGATACAAAATATCCACTAGTCATAACAATATATAATAAAATACTCAACAATAAACCTATCAATACTTGTATCTTATTAAATTTACTTTTATTCTTTTTTATAACATATATAAGCATAAATATAAACAACAATATAAATGCTATTACAACCATCTTGAAAATATTAATATTATCTACAGAGAATATACCATTTTCAAACTGGTACTTTTTATAATATACATGGCGCAATA
The DNA here is from genome assembly GCA_051654865.1 of Peptostreptococcaceae bacterium. Classification (GTDB taxonomy): domain Bacteria; phylum Bacillota; class Clostridia; order Peptostreptococcales; family Peptostreptococcaceae; genus JBOFOR01. Next base: position 22,606 of record JBOFYV010000074.1, on the reverse strand, counting down.
CTCCAGCTTTTTTATTAGTTAAATACTGAACTATAAACACACCTACTATTATTACTACTTGTAAAACTACAGCTAATCTATACATTACTTTTTCTAATAAATTCTTTTTCATACTTACTTAGGTTCACCTTTTTCTATTGGATTTGATGCATCATTACTCCATCCTATCCATCCATCACTATATAATGAAGTATTCATATACCCCATTACATTAGCATAAGTTAACACTTCAGCTGCTCTCCAACCACTACCACACATAAATGATAAATGATTATTTGTGTCTATTCCTTGTTCATTCCATAATGCTAATATCTCATCTTGATTTCTCATTGTATTATCTATATTTCTATAATCCTCTAGTGTAACTGAAGTCGTTCCAGCATATCCATACACAGCACCTGGTATACGACCTTTCTTATTATGGTAGCTATATCCTGATACTTTTCCTACATATTCATCCCAACTACGATTATCCACTAGTGTAAAGTTTTTATCTTTTAGCTTTTCTTTAAGTTCTGGTATTGTATCTATTAAATCAGGGTTATTTGGTATAGTAGCTCCAAAGTCATTTCCTGCTACTGCCTTGTTACTTTTAGTTTCTAGTTCATAACCTGCACTTACCCATGCATCATTTCCACCGTTTAATACTCTTACATCAGCTACTCCTATATAACGAAGTACCACCGCTACTCTATAACTAGCCATTACATCTGGTCCTGTTACTATTACTGTATCATCTTTTGTAAATCCATAATCTAGTGCAAATTTCTTTAACTCTTCATCACTAGCTAAGTACCATAATGGTGGCGGTTCTATTGTATCTGTATTTATATGAACACTAGTTGGCACATGTCCTTTTGAGTATGCTTCACTTTCTTCTCCCCAACTAGCTTCAACTATTTTTATATTTTTAGCATCTTTGAAAGTTTCAGGTGTTTTTTTATCTATTACTTCTTTTACTATGTCTGCTGGCACTAACATTTGGTAGTTTTCATACTTTACCATTGGTAGACTTTCATCATTTGCCCACTCTTTTACATCATATGTATATAAATTTTCATATCCTTTTTTAGCTAAATAATTACCGACTAACTTTGAGTCTTGTCCATTTGTATCATATAGTACTATGTTTTTATCTTTATCTATTCCTTTTGTTTTAAGTGCTTGTTCTAGAGTTTCTTCTTTATTATCATTCTTTACATCAATCCAATTATAAGAAAAATCTACCGCTCCTTCTATGTGACCACCTCTAGCTATACCATCTAATGCCCATCCATTATAAGCATCATTTATACGAGTATCCACTACTACCCAAGAATCATCCTTCATATTTTTTTGTAGGTCTTTTGTTGTAATAGTTTTTAGTTCTACATTAACTGATTCATCTTCAATTTTTTCTTTGTTACATGCTGATGTTATCATCATACAAAGTACTATTGAAAAAATTAAAGCTATTTTTTTTGATATTCTTCTCATCTAATTCTCCTTAAAATTAATTTATTTAATCTAATATCTTCTTTGCTTCAAAAAATCTTTGCATAGCTGTTATTAGTATTAGTATTGAAAAAATATTTGTTGATATTGTTAGATAATCAGGAAATAAAAACATTATAGTAAACATTATAAATCCTTCGCTTCTCTCTGCTACTCCTGCTTGATAATAAAATGATTTCATTCCTTTTTTATCTGTCAGCGCTCCTACTGTCAAAAACACTGTCATAGATATAAGTATACAAGCTGTTAGTATTATTAAATAAAATCTAATATTATCATATTTTAAACCTAATGTTATAATAATACCAATTTCAACTATTCTATCACATAGTATATCTAGTAATGTACCAAAGGATGAAGATGTACTAGTTTTCCTTGATATCGCCCCATCTACTGCATCTAGGTATCCAGATATCCAAAGTGTTATAAATGCTATGATATAAAAATCAAAATATATAAATACTGATGTAGATAAACCAAGTATTAATGCTAAGATAGTCACATTATTAGCACTAAGTTTACATTTTATAAAAAAATCCGCACCTTTTTCTATTATTGGATTTACATATTTTCTTGCATGTGTATCTAACATATTTATTTCCTTTCTGCACTTAGATATCTATTTTTTAATAAAAATGATGCTGCAAATAATAATATAAGTGCTGCAATAGAAATATAAAAACTATTACTACCGATATTTACAGACTGAGCTCCTATATTTGTAAATACTGCAATACCAGGTATTGTACCTACTAGTGTTGCTAATATAAAGTCTTTGTATGATATAGAAGTAAGTCCTGCTCCATAGCTTATTACATCAAATGGGAATAAAGGTATTAGTCTAAGTAAAAATATAATGAAAAATCCTCTTTCATTTATCATTTTTTCTATATTGTCTAACTTTTCTTTTGTAAGTTTTTTTACAGTTTCTCTACCTAGTTTTCTAGATATATAAAAAGATAAACTACCTCCAATTAAAGCACCTATTGTTGTGTATATGTATCCATTTATAAAGCCAAATGCTAGGCCTCCTGCTATTGCTAGTATAGAGTCTGGAAATAATGTCAGTGGTACTAATGAGAACATTATTATATATATTATTGGCCCCATGTTTTTGTATGAGTCTATATAAGCTTTAATATCGTCTATTCCTATGTTTAATTTATATATTTTATAAGCAACAATTGCTATTGTTATAATTAATAAAGCGCTGACTATATATTTGATTGTTTTTGTACTGTCTTTTTTCACTTATTTTTATTTCCTTCCACTTTTATTAATCTTTGTACCTTTGTATCTTTCACTCCATTTATTTAATGTGGAAGTTTTATTTTGAGTAAACTTCTTTTTATTTATTACTTCTTCATTAAATAAAAAATCTAATATATGAAGTGATTTTTTATTAGCTATTAGCATTGCTTCACAACATGATTCACAATAAGATATAACTGTATCTGTTTTAGCTTCACTTGCTCTTTTTATAGTTTGAGCTTTGGATATACTCGGATTTGTTACTCTAACCATACCACCCGAACCGCAACATTCACTGCTTTCTCTATTCTTTTCAAATTCTTCTATTTTTAACCCTAATGACTTTAATATTTCTCTCACATCATTATGTACTTTATCCTCATTTCTCATAGGACATGGGTCATGTAGTGTAAATTCAAATTCTAAATTATCATAATAATTGATTAGTTCTTTTGGTACTTTATATTTATTTATAATTTCCCATATAGAAGTTACCTTTATATTATTACTATACTTTTTTATAGTACTAAAGCAGTTTGGACAAGCTACAATTACCTCTGTTATATTGTCCTCTTCAAATATTTTCTCTAAATTAGAATAATATTTTTCAAACTTTTTTATATCACCCATTGCTTCTGTCGGTTTTCCACAGCACTTAACAAGTAGTGATATATCATTTATATGTTCTTTTAAATATTCAAAAGTTTTTTGAACTATATCTGAGCTATAACTAGTTAAACTACAACCAGGTAAGAAAATTGTTTTTGTATTAATACTATTTATATTATTTGAAAATAAAGATGAAAAGCTATTTATTTGGTGAAACTTCACAGTATTATAACCTTTAGGTATTAGCTTTTTGTTTTTGTTATTAAACAAATCTTTTCTCATTTCATAAAACATATCTTTTAAATCAATATCTTTTGGGCATTCTTGTTTGCATATCCCACAAAGCATACATGAGTATGCTATTTTATTATTTAATTTTTCATTTTTTATCATTTGTTTCATCAATGATTTTGGAGATGATGAGTATTCTTTCATCATAGGACAAGCGGTATAACATTTCTTACAGTCTATGCATTTAGCTTCATTTATTTTTATTTTCATACTCTCACCGCCATATTCTTTGTTTGTTTTTTTAATCATACCTTTTCATAATACAATTTTTAAATTATTTTGCAATATTATTTTATTAATATAGAAAAATCCTATATATTTGCTAAAGTATATAGCATTTTTCTATTATCAATTATTATTATGTTACTTATTATATTTATTTTTTGTTATAATATAATGTATTTGGTAAAAACTTATATAATTATCATTTTTAATAGGAGTTGAGTTATTATTAACAATAAAAATAGAAAAATATTACTTATATTAGCTGTAATTTTAGGATTTTTAGCTACATATTATTTTGTTCCATCATTTAATTCACTAATCAATCAAATGGTATACGCTTTAACTTCATTAGATGTAGAGTCAGTAAAAGAGTATATATTATCCTTTGGTATTTTAGCACCCTTAATTTCATTTGGACTTATGCTACTACAATCTGTTGCTGCTCCACTTCCTGCTTTTTTAATCACTTTTGCTAATGCAGCTATATTCGGATGGGTATACGGTGCAATTTTATCATGGACTAGTGCTATGGCTGGAGCTGCCCTTTGTTTTTATATTGCTAGGTTTTTAGGTAGGGATGTAGTGTTTAAACTTACTAGTAAGTTTGCTTTAGATAGTGTAGATAATTTTTTTGATAAATTTGGTAAGCATACTATTTTAATAGCTAGACTTTTACCTTTTATGTCCTTTGATTTGGTAAGTTATGCTGCAGGTCTTACTTCTATGGGATTTGTACCTTTTATGGTTGCTACTGGTGTTGGACAACTTCCAGCTACAATTGTTTATTCTTATGTAGGAGGAATGTTAACAGGTTCTACTAAAGTTATGATTAGTGGTATTTTTATATTATTTGCCCTTAGTATTTTAGTTTATATGCTAAAAACTATATATAATCAAAATACTAATTAACTCTAAAAGCACTACCCTAATTATCTAAAAGTAAAATAGGAGTAGTGCTTTTAAGTTTTTAATTTACTTACACTTATTTATTAGTCATTTTTTATATCTATGTTTAATTTTCTATTAACATCATCTAGTACTTTATTAAACTCAGATTTAGTTTCATTTTCTAGCTTACTAGTCTCATTCACAAATTTAATAAACTCATCCTTACTCTTTCCATATGAATCATTAGTTATAGTATCAAGCTTTTCTAGTCTTTTATCTATATTAGAAATAGTTTTTTCACCTTCAGATATTAATTTTTTATTCATATCTGATAAATCCTTATCTTCTGTTTTAACATCATTTTTGATACCATCTATGTATTTTTGAATATTTTCCTTACTATCAACATATGCCTCTTTTACCATTTGTAAATATTTTTCATTACCTGGATATTCATTCTCTTCATAGTACTTTACTGTGTAATCTGTTTCATCATAAATAGTATAATTTCTTAATTTGGCTAAGTAGTCATTGTATAACATAGAATACTGCTCTGTATAATTTATTCCATCTGATGCAGTATCCTCTTTAACCTCTTCTTTTTTACTACATGCTACTATACCTATACCTAGCATTAATGATAAAAACATAGCTAATACCTTTTTCATTTTGTTTTTCCTCCTGTTGTAGTTATTTATATTTAATTACATTATTTATAATTTGCACTACAAACATTTATATACATAAAGAATTGGGTATATAGTATTTATCATATCAACTTTAATTAATGTTCCCACTTACATACTTTACTTTGAATTAAATCTATTACTTTAAAAAGAATTATCCCCAAGATACTAATTGCAATTATCCCACAGTACATCCCCTCATAATCTACCTTTATCCATGAATTCATAATGTAGTATCCTATACCATATTTAGTTGCATAGTTCTCTGCAAAAAATAGGGCTGCCATACTTGAACCTAATGCTATTCTAAGTGAAGTAAATAGTTTTGGTAAAGTAGCAGGAATGTATATATGTCTTATCATCTCTTTTTTAGATAAGTTTAATGTTCTTGATGATAATATATAGCTACTTGGTATTTGTTTTACACCATCTCTTGTTGATATTATTATTTGGAAAATAGCAATTGCTATTATTAATATAATTTTAGATAAATCAGAAAGTCCAAATAAAATCATAAACACAGGTAAAAAGGCTATTCTTGGTACTGGAAAAAATAAATATAAAATAGGACTAATTATATCATCTAGTTTTTTATTTATACCTATAGATAATCCTATAAAATAGCCTAATACAGTAGTAATAAATAATGCAGTTAATAGTCTAAAACTACTTGTTATAATATGTATAGAAATAGTGTTAATTGCTACCTCCCTAAATTTAATAAGTACATCAATAGGATTGGGAATTACAAAAGAGTCTAATACTATATGCATAATATACCAAAATACAAAAACTATACTCACCGCATAAATGTATTTATATATATTTTTAATATTTTTCATATATTCTAATTCTCACTTTCTAATAAGCTTCTTATTTCATTACACTTATCAAAAAACTTATATTCTTTTCTAATGTTCATTTGCCCATAATATGGATTATCTATAATTTTCTTTATTTCACCATCATCCATTATAGCTATTCTTTTACCTAGTATTACAGCTTCTTCTATGTTATGAGTAACTATAATATATGATAGGTTGTATTCACTTTGTATTTCACATAATAAGTTTTGAAATTTCTCTTTGTTTATAGAATCTAAGGCTGATGATGGCTCATCCATCAAAAGTAGTTCTGGGTTTAATACTAATGATCTTGCCACTGATGCTCTTTGTAATTCTCCTCCACTTACCTCATGAGGGTATTTATTTAGGATATGATATATATTCAAAGTCTTAGCTATTTTATCTATACTGTTTTGTATATAATCATTAGGATGCTTTTTTGATATAAGTCCTAGTGCTATATTATCTTTTATTGTCTTCCAAGGGAAAAGACTGTTGTTTTGTAGTATAAGAGCTTTATCTTTAAAAGTATCATTTATTTCACCTTTATCGATTTCTATTAGCCCCGCTAATGACAATAAAAGTGTGCTTTTTCCGCATCCAGAATGTCCAATTATAGATAAAGTTTCTCCTTTATTAATAGAAAAGGAGATATTTTTTAAAATATCTCTTTTTCCATAACTTTTATATACATTTTTTACGTTTATCATTATTTTGCCACAAATTCAGTGTTTACTGTATCTTCGTATTTTGTGTTTAATTCATTCCCTTGTAGTTTTTCAGTCCACACCTTTACTTCATTTACATAGCTTTCACTTGGTACTCTAGTTTTGTGGTATGTAGGTAATTCTATTAAATCTTTAATTTTTGGATTTAATTCTAATTTATTTATTAATATTTCTTTTGCTTCATCTTCATTTTTTATTATATCTTCAACTGCTTTATTGTAAGCATTATGGAATCCTTTTACAGTGTTTGGATTTGCTTTTATAAATTCATCAGTAAATACTATAGCATTTGGTGTGAAGTCATCCGGATTTCCATATACTCTTTTTTCTAATCCTTTAAGCTGTGCGTTTGATGCTAAAGGCTCTGGTAATACTGCCATATCTAATTTATCTTCCATTAACATTTGCATTCTAACAGGCATTTCATTTATAAATACTTTTTCCATATTATATTCTGTTAGATACTGATCTGCTAAAAAGTTTGTAACACTTACTTCCATTAGTCCTACTTTTACATCTTTCTTTTCTTCATAGTTTTTAGATAAAACTATAGGAAACGTACCATCAGTTGTTGTAGTTATTTTAGCTTTTAGTCCACCATTAACATTATTTAAAAACTGTATCATACTTAACATTGCAGCATCTAATTCACCTGCTTGTATAGAACTTTGTTTTGTAGCTCCATTTGTGAATATTTCTAATTCTAAGTTTACATTTTCGTCTTCAAAATATCCTTTTTCCTTAGCTAAAAGTATTGGAGCTGAATCTGCAGCTGACATTACTCCTAATCTAATAGTATTGTTTTCTGTTTTAGCTTCTTCTTTAGCATTATCATTTGTACATCCTACAATAGCTAAACTCATTGCTAAAAATAAACTTCCAAATAAGATTTTCTTAATTGTTTTTTTCATTTTGTCTCTCCTTAATATAAATCTATTTTTTCTGCTCTATAGCATTTGTAACCACTTGCTTTTGTTATATCATTATCTTTTATATTTATTTCAAATACAACTTCATCTTCACATACTTCTATTATAGTAGTTTGATTTTTCATTCTGTTACTTTTCATATCGTCTATCGGATTTCCAAATATATCTTTAGTTATTCCTCCAAAGCATAATAACTTATTATCATTTTCAAGAAGTCTTACAGCTCCTAAATATGCACAATATAATTTATGACCTCTTTGTTTTCCATATTGCCAAACTTGTTTTACTGTCATATTTTCCTCATCTATTTTATACTCTACTCCTCTACTATAATTGTCACAAGCAAGTACTGCTTCTTCTAATTTATAGCTTCTAAAGTTTCCATTATCAAATATCAGTAGGTTTCCTTCTTTATTAATAACTGGCGTATGCTGTGCATAGCTAAATTCAAAATCTTCTCCAATAGGGTTTAGTAAATATTTTTTAAGTTCATCATTCCATCCATAGTGTGGTGCTAATATCCACTTTATATCAGAAGTATCTTTGTCGAATTTAACTACTGTACTTTGATTTCTACTTGATGCTATTATACTGTTACTATTTTTATCATAAACTAATGAGTTTAAATGTAGCCAATCTAGAGGATGATTAACTGATATTTTATCTATTACAGTTTCTCTTTTAAAATCAAGAATTTCTCTAAAATCCCATTCCTTGATTACTTTTTTACTTTGTCTATCTATTTCTACTAATAAGTCTTGTTTAGTATTTTCTCTTTGTGTAATTGCTAAAAAGTTTCCATTATCAATTTCTATAACATCATGATGTAGACCATTTTCTATAGGATAAAATTCTATTATTCTACCTAAAAAGTCCATTTCTACAAATCCTGCTGCTGTATATGCACCACATATTCCACTAGATATAGGTGCGTCTACTATTAGGTTTCCATTTTTAAGCTTTGAAAATACATGACAAGCAACTCCTTCATATAGCCACCTTACTCTTGCCTTATCATCTATAATTGAATATAAATGCTTTATAGTTTTTACTCCATCTGATTTTCCTAGAGACATTGACATCATACCATTTTGCATTTTATTAAGGTCTTTTTTTATAATATCTATTTTAGGATATTCGTCTGGTAGTTTGTTTGTTTTTATATAGTGAGTATATGTTTCTTTTATTTCATTCTCATATGTACATTCTACTATAACAGTATTATTACTTTCTGGTATTAATCCTATTATAGGTATTTCATGGTCATTTTTAAATTCGCCAAACTTCACTTTTATATCATCACATATTGTAATCTCTAATTTGCATTTATTCTCTGAGTAAAATTTAATAACAGCTGATAAAGGACAGCTTTCAAATGGATTTAACTTTATATATGGTTCTTTTGGTGTATAACATTTCTTTTTATATTCTTCATTTATAGTATTTACTATTTCTTTTTGATATTTCATTAAATTGTCCATTTTTGTCTCCTTTTGTTTGTTCTTGTCGTTTTATAAACAAGCTAATTATATCATAAATAGCTTGTATTATCCTCTTCAACTTTTATTTCATTAATAAATACTAAAATCTCCTCCTAATATGTTTATATTTGGAGGAGATTTTATTCATCCTAATTTTTATTTAGTTTTGCATATACACCATCTCTTTTTATTAACTCTTCATGAGTACCTCTTTCTTCTATTCCTTTGTCTGTTAAAACTAATATTTCATCAGCTTTTTTTATTGTACTTAACCTATGTGCTACTACAATATTAGTTCTGTCCTTGCTTAGTTCCTCAAGAGATGCTTGTATATCTCTTTCGGTTACATTATCTAGTGCCGACGTTGCTTCGTCTAATATCATTATAGGTGGATTTTTAAGGAATATTCTAGCTATAGATACTCTTTGTTTTTGGCCTCCAGATAGCTTAACTCCTCTTTCTCCTATATATGTATCGTATCCTTTAGGTAACTCTTTTATAAAATCATGTATTTTAGCTTTTTTACAAGCTTCTATTATTTCTTTTTCTGTAGCATCGGTTTTACCTATTGTTATATTGTCTCTTATAGTTCCTGTAAATAAAAATACATCTTGTGCTACTACTCCTATATTTTTTCTTAGAGAATTCAAACTTATGTCCTTCACACTTTTATTATCTATTTTTATATCTCCACTATCAAATTCAAAGAATCTTGGTATAAGATTACATAAAGTAGTTTTTCCACCACCTGATGGTCCTACAAGTGCTATAGTCTTACCTGCTTTAATAGATAAATTTAAATTATCTAAAACCTGTTTGCTATCTTCATACGTAAAAGATACATTCTCAATTTCTATGTTTCCTACTACATCTGTTAGTTCTATAGCATTTTTACTTTCTTTTTCTGTTTCTTCGTTTATTATTTCCATAAATCTTTCAAATCCAGTCATCCCATTTTGGTACTGTTCTGTAAAGTTTATTAGTTTTCTTATTGGTTGTATAAACATTTTTACATATAGTAAATATGCTGCAAAATCACCTATAGTTATTTTATTTGTATATGTAAAATAACCTGCTATTATTAATACTACTAACTCTAATATGTCTATTAATAAAAACATCCCAGAGAAATACTGTGCCATGACCTTATAAGAACTTTGCCTTGCATCTTTAAATATTTCATTAGATTCTATGAATTTGTTTAACTCTTCTTCTTGAGTACAAAATGATTTAGTAACCTTAATTCCAGCTATACTATTTTCAAGTGTAGCATTTACATCTCCAGTTCTTACTCTAGTTTCCTTAAATGCCTTACTCATTCTTTTTCTTTGTAATATAGCGTAAATTATTATAATTGGTAATATTGCAAATACGATTAATGTAAGTTCTACATTTATACCTAATAGTATAAAGAATGAACCAAATAGCATTACTATAGATACAAATAAATCCTCTGGTCCATGGTGTGCAAGTTCTGAAATATCATTAAGATCATTGATTATTCTAGACATTATTACACCAGTTTTATTATCATTAAAATATGATGTTGGAAGTTTTTGCAAATGAGTAAATACATAATTACGCATATCCCCTTGCATTCTAACACCTACTACATGTCCCCAATATTGCATAAAGTAGTTTAACCCTGCTTTTAGTATAAATATTGCCATTAGAGTTCCTGCAAATACAACTAACATTCTAGTATCTTTGTTTGGAACCACATCATTCATTATACTTCTTGTAATCATTGGATAAACTAAATCACATAAAGCCACAGTAAATGCAGCTAGTAAATCTAACATAAATAACTTTTTATATGGTTTATAATATTTTATAAATTCTTTTAACATTTTCTCCTCCTGCATTTTTATTTTGTCTATTTTATTTCTATACCATAAAAGTTGTGCTCTTACACACAACTTTTATAATATATCACTATTTACTTATAGCACTTTTTACTTCATCTAACATTTTGTTTGTAGATTCAAATCCACCATCTGCTAAATACCAAGCTAGTGTGTCTAGGTATACTATATTATTATTTTTAGCTGCTTTTGTAGAGTTTACTAAGTCATTGTTTAATAATTCTTTAGCCGGACTTTGTCCTTCTTCACTTGATATTACTGACTTATCTATTACAAACATAAAATCACTATCTTGAGTAGCTATGTATTCATATGATACACTTTGACCATGGTCTGCGGCTTTTATGTTTTCATCTGTATTTTTAAATCCTAATTCATTGTATATTATCCCAAATCTAGAATCTGCTCCAAATACACTTAACTCTCCATCACTTGCCATTAATGTAGTTGCTACATATTGTTTTTCTTTTACAGTTTTGTTTATCTCGTCTATTTTAGTGTTTATTGTTTCAAACTCTTTAGATACTTCTTCTTCTTTGTTGAATATATCTCCTAATACATTAAGATTTTTAGTAGTTGATTCTATATATTTTCCATCTTCTTTTGACATAGATATTGTTGGTGCAATTTCACTTAACTTATCATAAAAACTATGTTGTCTTCCATTTATTATTATTAAATCTGGTTGAAGTTCGTTTATTTTTTCTAAGTCAGGCTCTTTTAGTCCACCTATATTGGCATAATCTTCGCCATTATATTTATCTAAATATGTTGGTATTGATGAACCTTTAGGCACACCTACTACACCCTCAACTCCTAAAGTCTCTATAGCATCTAGGGCTGCCCAGTCAAATACTACTATCCTTTTAGGTTCTTCTTCTACCTTAGTTGTACCTACTGCATGTTCTACTGTTATTACTTCTTTAGAATTATCTTTTACTTCTTCTTTTTTGCTATTTGAAAATAATAGTGTTCCTCCTATTACTCCTGCTATTACTAATCCTGAAATTAACGCTATTTTTTTATTCATAATATTCCCTCCGATATTTTCATAGTTCGTAATGATTATTATTATCATTAAGTTTTTAAATTTTTTTACATCTTTGTTTTACACAGTTTAGAAATATACACATATTTTATCTCCATTGATTTCTTTTACATCAAATTCCATTTCATATATTTCTTCTAGTACTTCTTTTTTTATTATTTCTTCTGTTTTTCCATGCTTTGCTATTTTACCATTCTTTAATGCTACTATATAATCTGAGTAACAAGAAGTATAGTTTATATCATGCATAACTAATATCACTGTTTTGCCTAAATCATCACATAAATTTCTTAGTACCTTCATCATTTCAACAGAGTGCTTCATATCTAAATTATTTAATGGCTCATCTAAAAATACATACTCAGTATTTTGAGCTATAACCATAGCTATATAGGCCCTTTGTCTTTGACCTCCACTTAATTCATCTAGATATTTATCTTCTATATCTTTAAGCTTCATATAATCAATTGCTTCATCTATATAACTCTGATCTTCATCTGTAAGCTTACCTTGACTATGAGGAAATCTACCAAAGGATACCAGTTCTCTTATTGTCAGCTTTAAATTAACATTATTAGATTGTTTAAGTATAGCCATCTTAGTAGATAGTTCCTTATTGTCCCAATCCTCTAGTTTTTTACCATCTATTATAACTTCTCCACCATCTTTTTTCATAAGTCTAGTAATCATAGATAATGCAGTACTTTTACCTGCACCATTTGGACCTATAAAAGAAGTTATTTTTCCTTTTTCTATATTTATAGAAAACTTATCAACTACTTTTTTATTATTATATTTTTTGATTATATCTTTTACTATTATCATTACATTCGACTCTCCTTTAGTAATAAGTATATAAAATACACTCCTCCTACAAAGTTTATTATTACACTTAAAGTAGTACTAAAACTAAACACTCTTTCTACTAATAACTGACCAAATACTAGTGTTAGTACACTTATTAAACTTGATGCTACTATTAAATAACTATGCTTGTATGTACTAAGTAGTTTTCTAGTTATATTTACTACCAACAAACCTAAAAATGTTATAGGTCCTACTAAAGCAGTTGATATAGAAACTAATATTGAAACTACAACTATCATCTTCTTAACAATCTTGTCATAATCTACACCTAAGTTTATTGCATGGTCTTTGCCTAGTCCTAATATATCTAAATACTTTAAATCATCATATATAAAAGGAATTATAGCTATTAGCATTATGACAGCGATTAAAATTATATCTGTATTTACATTTGTAAAACTTGCGTGTAAGTTATTTTGAAGTGTAGCATACTCATTTGGATCAATTATTACTTGCATAAAAGTAGATATACTTTTAAACAATGTACCAAATATCATTCCTACTAAAAGTAAAAAGAAGATATTATTTTGGCTTTTTTCAAATAACTTTTTATACAATACAAAAGATGCTATCACCATTATAGCTACACATAATACAAAGTTATAATTTTTACTTGTAATAAACTTACTTTCCACTCCTAGAATAAAAACTATCATAGTTTGTACTAATACATACAGTGAATCAAGACCTAATACACTAGGCGTAAGTATGTTGTTGTTAGTTATAGTTTGAAAAATCATAGATGAAAAAGCTATACATCCTCCAGTTAAAACTATTGCCATCAGTCTTGGGACTCTTTGACTCATAGCATAATCTAAGTGATTTATATTTACACCTAAAGTTAGGTATAGTGCTGAAAATGCTACTATCATAAGTCCTATTATATATATAATTTTCTTTTGTTTAATTTCTTTTTCCATAATAGAATTTTTTCTCTCTTTGATTCTACTCGGTACTTTACTTGCACTACTAGCTTGCATATGCATTCCTCCTTAATATCATATAAAGGAATATAATACTTCCTACTACTCCTACCGTTAATCCTATTGGGATTTCATATGGATATATTATTATTCTTGAGAACATATCACATACTAAAACAAATATTGCTCCAAACAATCCAGTATGCCATATACTATCTTTTATATTATCTCCTTTGTACATTGATACAATATTAGGAACTATAAGTCCTATAAATGGTATACTACCTACAGTTATTACAACACTTGAAGTAACTATTGCTACTATTGTTAGTCCTAGGTTTAACACAGAGTTGTAATTAAGACCTAAATTTGTAGCAAAGTCCTCACCCATGCCTGCAATTGTAAATTTGTTAGCATATATGTAAGCTATTATTATAAGAGGTATTGCTATGTATAACATTTCGTAATTACCTTTAAGTATCATAGAAAAGTTTCCTTGCATCCATGATGTTATATCTTGCATTAAATCATTTTTATAAGCTATAAAAGTTGTAGCTGAGCCAATTATATTTCCAAACATTATCCCTACAAGTGGAACAAATACCGCATTTTTAAATTGTAAACTTTTAAGTATTTTCATAAATATTATTGTTCCTATTAATGAAAATACAAATGATACTAACATTTTTGAGAACATACCTGCACTAGGTACAAGCATTAGTGAAATAACTAATCCTAATTGTGCTGCATCTATTGTTGCACCTGTTGTAGGTGATACAAATTTATTCTTGCTAATTTGCTGCATTATTAAACCACATATACTCATTCCCATACCTGCTACTAATATAGCTATCAGTCTTGGTATTCTACTTATTAGCAGTATATTTAATTTATCCTTATCTAAATGTAATATATCTATCATTTTAATATCATGCACACCAATGAATATTGATGCAAATGATAATATTATTAATATTGATAATAAATGTCTTTTTTTCATATTACCTCCTATACTTTACTTAAATTCAATAAATGATTTTTTTAAACTGCACTCTTTATTTGATATTAATTATCATTTACACTTATTATTCTAATGATAACCATTATCATTGTCAATAGTATAATTAAATTTTGTTAAATAAAGCAAAAAAAAGAGAGATACTCCCTTTGTAAAATCAATTCTATAAATTCATCTACAAAGTTATTATCTTCCCTGGACTTTCTCCTCTAAAAAATCTTTTATTCTTTCAAAATCTTTTACTTTCGGTATTATGTGTTTTTCATCATATTTTGTGCATAACTTTATTATTTTCTTGTTTGAAAACAATGCCTCTTTATACTTAATTTTAGTTATTTCTGAAAACTCAAACTTAATATCATCATAAAAAAATATCTTATTGTCACTTATAATAGCAATACTTCTAAACCCTTCTATAACCATCATTATAGCTATTATAATCACTATAAAATATACAAATATAAGTCCTTTTTCATCTGAGCTAATTTGATTTAAAAAATCTACAAAACCATTTAATTTATTTTTGCTATTTATGATACTATCTATATTAGATGCTGAAAATATTATTAAATTTATTGATATTAAAAAGTAATAGTTATTTTCTTTACACTCTATGTATACTTCACCATTATTATTTAATTCATTTATAACCTTTTTTCTTTTTTTCAAAAGCCTCATTCTTGATATTACTAGATACAATATCATAAGTACTGAAGATAAAACTCTTGTTGATATACTTTTAGAAAAAAACGTACTTGTAAAAGTCACTAGTATAAATAGTACCTCTGCTATTACTTTCAATTTCTTCATATAACTCCCCCTGATTTAAAAATTATATAGTAGATTTTATATGTTTATTAGTTCTTTTTATAAATCTAACTAAGAAATAAAACCCTAGAATACTTGCTATTGCTCCCATTATCAAAAACATAAATGCATCAGACTTAACTAATAATAAAGCTTCTTCATTAACCTCTGAGCTTGGTGTAATTGTTGTTAATACACCAAAAGCATTATTTACAAAATGTAAAAACATAGGAATTAATATATTGTCGTATTTTAAGTAAAGTAAACAACATACTATTCCAAAGAAAATTGCAAATACTATTGAAGCACTTGTATGACCAATTCCAAATATTATTGAAGATATTATAATCCCCCATTTTACATTAATCTTTTTTGATAATCTTTTGAATAGAATTTCTCTATACGCAATTTCTTCATATATTGGAGCTATCAAAATAATACTTATTGCATTTAATATTACACTTCCTTCATAAACCATATCTTTTGTTGTTGTGAGATTTTCTAATAGCTCATTTAAAATTGATTCATTAATTATTAGTAAAGCCACACCTATAAAAAGTGACATTGTTCCAAGTTGTATAACTTGTGCATTTACAACTCTTCCTATTATTTCTTTTAAATCTATTTTATTTTTAAAATCTTGTTTTAATTCTTTGATTTTTCCTTTAGAGATTTTACCTATATAGATAAGTATTCCTAGCGTTATCAATGTATATGACATCATAGATAACTGTATTTCAAGTTCTATATTGTCTACATTAAGTGTGATTGATGCACCTATTATTATGAAAGTTACTATCAATGTTGGCAAAAACGCAATTAGACTTGCAAATATTAAATTCCTAATTTTTAATTCCCTTTTAAATAGCATATCTTTTCCCCTTATTAAATATATAAATTATTTTACTATCAAAATAATCACTCTAATCTATTACCATTATATAACAATTTACTTCTAATTAATATAATTTCACCCAGGATTTTATTATACTAATATATTTAGTTACTAAGTAATCATAGTCTCCTTATACATAAAAAAGATATCCTCCTAATATGTTTTTATTTGGAGGATATCTTTTTTATTCTTCAGTTTGTTCATTATATTTTTTAGTTTCTATTTCCCTGTATTCCTTCATCCTATTCTTAAATAACTGAGCACTAGTTGGTGGTGCGTATGTAATTGCATTGGCTCCTGCATTTATAGTTTCAAGTATAGACTCATCAGTAGATCCACCTGTTGCTATTATCGGTATTTTAGGGTAGTTTTCTCTTATTTTACGAATAATACTTGGTGTTTCTGCACCACCACTAACATTTATAATATCTGCACCTGCATCAATTTTACTTTGTACATCTGTATATTGAGATACTACTGTTACAACTACAGGTATATCAATTGTATCTTTGACAAATCTAATAGTTTCATCTGGTGTTGGTGCATTTAATATTGCTCCTATCGCTCCTTGAAACTCTGCATGAAGTGCTATGTTTGCAGACCTAGTTCCATGAGTTATACCTCCACCTACCCCACATAAAACAGGCTTATCTGATACTGCAAGTATAGCTTGAGTTATAGTTGGATGCGGTGTAAAAGGGTAAACAGCAATTACTGCATCTGCATTTGTATTTTTTATTATTGCTACATCTGTTGTAAATATAAATGATTTAATTCTTTTACCAAATATTCTAATACCAGATGCGTTTGATATTACTGTTGGTACTATTACAGTACTACTTCTTAAGTGAGAAGTTAACTCTGGTACGTATTTTGTTTTTGGGTTACTCATGTATTTCCTCCGTGTTAATTTGTTGACTTAGTAATATTATCTCTTTATGTGATGATAATACTCATTGTTTTTAGAGTTTAACTAATAAATACATTTCCTAATAAATATTAATATAATGCTAAATAATGATATATCTGATAACATATATATATGTTTGTTTTTTAATATATAAAATACCTTATTTGTTAGGAGAAAATGTATGAATATAAGAAATATAGAAATAAGTGATTATGATAAAATAGACAAATTAATCCAACAAGTACATAGTTTACACGTAGATAATAGACCTGATTTATTTATAGATATGGATCACCCTTACCCTATAGATGAATATAAAAAAATTGTAGAAGATGATGAAATAATTTCTATACTAGCAGAAAATAATAATGATATTTTAGGATTATGTATAGTGTCTATAAGAAATAAAAGTGGTATGGTTGAAAATAAAACCGCTTATATGGATGATTTGTGCGTAGATGAAAGATTTAGGGGACAAGGAATTGGCAAAAAACTATTTTCATTTGTATCTAAGAAAGCAAAAGAAAAAGGCGCACAAAGGCTAGATTTAATGGTATGGTCTTTCAATAAAAATGCCCTAAACTTCTACGAAGAACTAGGAATGAAACCTCAAAGATATATTTTTGAAAAAGAACTTTAATTTATCACTTCCTGCTTCACCAAACTTTGTATATTATATATATATTTAGCGATGAGGGGCATTATATAAGCCGCACCGACTTTCCCGAAGGGCGGAAGGAAGGCTTATATAATGTCCCTCATCGCGGTCTAAGTATTAACTATACAAAGCCAATATCCCATTTAAGTCTGCTATTTTTCCTTCTCCAACAGCCTTAAATTGCCAATCACCCATATCTCTATAAAGTTCTGCAAATACAACTGAAGTAGCTGTAGATCCATCTGCCTTTAAGTTAAATCTACATAACTCTCTATCACCACTTGCTCTGTCTAATAATCTTACATATGAATTGTTTACCATTCCAAATGTTTGTCTTCTAGATGCAGCTTCGTGTATAGTAACAACAAACACTATCTTTTGAATAACTGGGCTTATTTGATCTAATTCTATGTTTATAGTTTCATCATCACCTTCACCCATACCAGTTCTATTATCTCCTGATAATGTTATTCCTTGACCTTGCTTGTTATTAAAGAATATTACATTTGATACAGTATTAAACTTATTGTTAGCATCTAACATAAATGCTGCTATATCTATATCAAAGTCTACTCCACCATGAGATATATCCCATCCTGCACCTAATGTTACACTTTTAAGTCCTGGATTTCTTTTTGTTAAATCTAATATATCATTTTTTTGTAAGTTTAGTATTGGAGCGTTTCCGCCTAAGTTAATTCCCATATTATCCACCTCTTATCTATATTTGTTAACTAATGTAGTTAATGTACCTTGTAATAATTCTCCTACAGCTCTAAAGTTCCAGTCTGAACCTGATTTGTATAGTTCTGCAAATACTAATGATGTTGCATTTTTACCATCTTCACTTAAGTTGTATCTACAGATTTCAGTGTTTCCTTTATCACTATTTAAGATTCTTACATAAGCATTTCTAACTTTTGAAAAATCTTGTCTTCTTTCTTTTGCTTGATATATATTTACACTAAATATTACCTTTTGGCAGTTGCTTGGTAAATTACTTAATGTTATTGATATTTTTTCATCATCTCCTGAACCTTCACCAGTTCTATTGTCTCCATGTAAAAAGATACCTTTACCTCTTTGGTTTCCAAAGTATATTACACCTTCATCACCTAATAATCTATCTTTTTCATCTAATAATAGTGCTGATAAATCTAAATCTAAATCAGCTGCTCCAAAGCTAAACAATCCTTTTTTAGCTACATCCCATCCACCAGCTAATATTATATTATTTAATGATGGATCTTTTTTTGTTAAGTCAAGTATATCATTTTTTTGTAAATTTAATAAACTCATTTAATTTCCCCTTTGCTTTTGTTAATTTGTATTACATATATAAACCTAGCATACCATTTAAGTCTGCTATTTTACCATCACCTATTGCTTTGAAGTACCACTCATAACCTTCTTTATATAACTCTGCAAATATAATTGAAGTTACTGTAGATCCATTTTCTTTTAAGTTAAATCTACATATTTCTTTCTCATTATTTTTTGCATCTAAAAGTCTTACATATGAGTTATTTACCATTCCAAATGTTTGTCTTCTTGACTGTGCTTCGTGTATTGTAACTATGAATACGATCTTTTGTACATCACTTCTTATTTGATTTAAATCTATTTGTATTCTTTCGTCGTCACCTTCACCTGCACCAGTTCTGTTGTCTCCTAGTAATGTTATACCATCACCAAATTTATTGTTAAAGAATATTACATCATTTGGAACTTGTGATACTTTTCCATTTGCATTTAATAAAAATGCAGCTATATCTAAGTCAAAATCTTGCCCCATACTTGCTACATCCCATCCTGCTCCTAGTATTACTTTTTCTAGTCCTGGATTTTTCTTCGTTAAGTCTAATATGTCATTCTTTTGTAGGTTCAGCGCACCTACAGTATTATTACTTCTTCCTAGATTTATTGCCACTTATACCATCCCCTATTCATATGTTATTTTATTTATTAATCCTTAAATTTTTCAGGCTTACTTACTCTCATTAATAGTATCGCACCACATTTTGTGCATACATCACAAACTATAGGAATTACAAAAGGCATTCCTTTTTTAGGTAATAACCCTTTGAATCCTTCTAGGTTTCCTTCTCCTATTTCTTCACATCCACAATATTGGCATTTATCTATCCCCATTTTAATACTCCTTATACCCCAGATATGTTTCTTTTCATGTTTGATTTTATTTGTTCTAGCTTCATTGTATTTTCATTACGTTTAGCTTTGTTTTCTTCTTGTATCGCTTTAGTATCTTCTATACCTTTCATTATTGTTTGGTATGATTTTTCTAATGTTTCTATAGCTACTACACTACCTGATGCCATTCTTGCTATATCTGTTGATTGTCTAGCAGTGTTTTGTGCATTTCTCATTATTAGCTCATTAGTTTTATCATCTAATTGCTTTAAAGACTTCGCTTGTATTTCTTGTCTTTTTAGTATTATTGCTTGTGCTAAACATTGTTTAAATATTGGTAGTGTTATTATAAATGATGTATTTATTTTTCTAAGCAAGTTGAAGTTTGACATTTGTATAGTTTGAATCATTGGTGCTGCTTGTATTGCTATGTTTTCAGCTACCTTTAGATCGTATAATCTTTGTTGTAGCATTTCCTTACAAACTTCAAGCTTTTGTATCATCATTTGCTTTTCATCTGGGTTCATAGTGTTATCATTTTCAAATTGATTTATATACATATCAACTTCTTCTGATGCTAATTCACCTGCTACTATATATTTTTCTAATTGCTTGTAGTACTCTATGTTTCCATCATATAGTTTTTTAAGCTTTAGATTTGAGTCTTTTATTTCACTTTCATATCTTTTTAAAAGTACATATACTTTTTCTATTTCATATCCCATTGTATCGTACTTTTGGAAAAGTTTTGCTATAGTGTCTCCTGCCGTTTTAAATAGTTTTGATATTAATCCTGGTTGTTTTTGATTTTCAAATTCTTTTATATCGAATTTATCCATTATTTTAGTTAAGCTAACTAGCATTTCACCAGCTTCTTCTGCTTTTACTGATTTAATAGATGCTAATAGTTCATCTGATATTTTTGATATATTTTCACTTGCCTTTTGTCCAAATTGAATTATTGAGTTTATATTTTGTACTTCTATTTCATTTGTTAAACTTTGTACTTCTGGCAATTGTCTTAGATTTTGTTTGTACAAGTCACTTTGTTCTATGATTTCTAATTCATTACCAAATTCATTAAATTCATTCATTGATATGTTCTCCTATTTTAATCTAGTTTAAATAATTTTGATATAACACTTTGTTTAGTATTTATTTTTACTAAATTCTTATAATTTGAATTATAGTTTATATTTTGAAGTCTAGTATCATTAAATCGCTCACTATTTATGACATCAGATATGTTGCATAGACCTGATGGATTAAATATGATAATGTCAATTCCTATATTGTGTATATATCCAAGAAGTAATTTCATACTATCACTTATGTTCTCTTCTCCATTTAAATATATAACTATTTTAGGTACTCTATCTACAAAATCAAAATTGTCTACAATCCTTATTATCTCTTCATTTAGAGCTAGTACTAATACTAATAGCTTTAAACTACTTTCTTTATCTAAGCTATTTACATACAAATCTTTTCTTTTTATTACTTCATTAAATTTATTTAATAAAAAGTCTTGTACTTCATTATTGTATTTTTTAAATCTATATATATCTAATTTTTTAATTTCTTCTATATCAAAAGTTCCATCACTTAATTGACAAAACATTAACGTATACATATCTCCGCTTACAGTTGTGTCTCTTGAGATGTTACCATCATTGAAAAACAACGTATTTGGTGCTTCTATACAATATTTTACAAGCTTTTGATACTCTGATTTATCTAAATGCTCTCCATCTATTTTTTTGAAAAAACAAGGTACTTTGACAGTCTTTTGTTCTACTTCAAAACCTTCTCTTAGCTTAGCTGGTTCATTGTAATATATATATATATCTTCAAGTATAGTGTCTAGTAATACACTTTTAGTGTATCCATCTCTAAACTGCCAAGGCTTGAATATTCCTGTATTTACAAATAGCTCTTCGTGTATTTCACTTTGAATTTGCTTTGTTATTGTTTCAATATTTTCAGTTAATTTACCTTTAGCACTTCTTTCTTTAAATGACTCCACTACATCTATTT
>JBOFYV010000073.1:0-4116 GCA_051654865.1 Peptostreptococcaceae bacterium | reverse complement strand
GCCCTCTTTTCTTGTGTTAGTATATTTATATTATACCCTAAATAAGATTATTGGCAACATCTTATGTCCCGTCATCATTCCCGTACCTCGTCATATGTCCCGTCACTATTGGTTATGGCAATTGCTGCATCTATCATATGTAAAATCTACTTCCTCGCCACAATATGGGCAATGTTGAATAGTAAAAGTATCAGTATGTGTTCTAAAGGAATAATAGTCCCTCTCATTGCTTTCTTCGTCGTATCCGTATAAGTATTCAAACATAGCTTAAACCCTCCTTAAAATTGATTGTATAAGCTAGTATAGACATTGCGTAGGTTATTTATACATTAAAAAAGACTACCTTATTAGATAGCCTTTATGGAACTTTTTAACGAGGTTAATTTCCCTCGGAGTTTATTTAGCTAGTTACCTGTCTAGCGGTGTTTATAACTTTTCCTTGTTATACTGTATTGTATGTTAGTAGTTGCTGATTGGTTACACTTTAGGCATAATTACTTTAAAGTCCAATTAGTTAATTCCTTTACTCTCTCCATAGTATTAATATCTAAGTACCTAATAGCTTCTTGGCTTATACTATTATCTACACTAGCCAATATCATTAATAATAAACTTACTATTCCTATTACTAACTTAACCTCATTCATATCTATTGCAAGCGAGTATGAGCCTATCTGTATTATATGTTGGTTATTACTATTCTTATAGATTGTAAAAGCCTTAAAACCTTGTTTAATTTGTTCTGCTACTGTTTTAATGAAGTTTATTATATTAGTCATGTTATTACCTCCGTTGATTTAGTTATAGTTTATTATATGTAGCCAGTTGGCAATGTGTTACAGTTTGGCAATATATTTATTAAAATTAAGCTTCGATAGTACCTTTTTAGACCTATCGACGATAGTGCCTTTTTAGACCTATCGAAAGAATATGGAAATTTCAATGTGTTCATTTTAAAAACATGTATTTTACGATAGTACCTTTTATGGACTATCCACGCTACGGACTGTCCGTGATATGTCCTATAACTATTAACATCTTTTACTATTAACATCTTTTACTATTATTTTATTTTTATTTAATATTTAATATATATGGGTTGCAAAATGAAATCAAAATGATATAATATAATTAAGAAAACTTTTAGGGAGGTTATTTATGAGTATTAAGCAGATACCAGTTAGATTGGAAGAATCATTGTACAATGAAGTTCAAGACAGATTAAGGGAACTTGATAGAAGTTTTAATAGTTACGTTAAACAATTAATAAAAGAGGATTTAAAGAAGGAGGATAAATAGAAATGGCTAAATTAATAGATTTTGAAGTAGTAGAATGTGATGCAATATTATTCGAGGGTACTTCGTTCCAAAGCTATGGATACGGTGTAATATCTCAACTTCCTATGAAGGATAGAAACTTATCCGTACAATCTAAGGGGGTATATGGATACCTTGTAGCATGTGCAGGTAATGACAAGCAAACATATCCAAGTCAAGAAAAAATGTGTTATGACTTGAACATTGGTAAACCTGCAACATTAAGAAAGTATATAAAAGAGCTGCAAGAAAATGGGTATGTAAAAATAGTTAAGACTAAAAAGAATAACATGCATTATAAAAATGTTTACTTGATAGCTACGGATACAAGGAGCCAAGAAGTTTGGAAAGATGAATTTGCAAACGGAAAAGAAATAGAAGAAGCTGAAATAATAAATGAAAAAGAAATGACTTATGGTAAAAGTGAAAATAAAGAAGCTTCAACTACGCCAATAGAAGAAGCTGAATCAAATAATAAATTAAATACTTGTACTAATAGTATATGCGACAATGAAGAAAAATATACTAGTGAATTATTGGAAAATGAAAATATAGTTGAAAGCTTAGAAGATAAAAACAAGAGATTAATGGAGCAAGAAAAGTCATTTGTACCTAAGTTTGGGAGGGGCGAATAGTATGGTGTTTTATTACGATTTTGAGACTGGAAACTGTAATGCATTTGAATTAATCGAAAAAGTAAGAGACATGACAGATACTATAAATGGTTGGATAGATGACTTTTCAAACAAGGGATTTAAAACTGAATTTTGTGATGGAAGGTATATAGATGGAGTATCAATGTCTTATGTGAAAGACAAAACAAATGAATATTTACAATTAGACTTAAAGGAAAATGGCGATTTTGTATATCGTGAAAGAAAAAATGGAAGCATTGAAAAGCACGCTGTAGTGCTTGGAAGAAATCAATACGTAAGATTCTATACAACGGTAAGGAATATGCACGTAGGCATGCATTACAGTATAAGGATAGTAGTGCTAAATCAAGGCATGGATGATATAATTGATGGAATAATATTTGGATGCACTATAGATGGATATAAGGATTATTTAAAAACTATACATTGGGACGATATGAGAAAGTACAAATTAAAAGAAGCTAATTATAAGTGCCAATTGTGTGGGGTAAAAGAGACAGAATTGCATGTACATCATAATAATTATGATAATTTAGGAGATGAATGTCCGAGTGATTTGATAGTATTGTGCAAAGATTGCCATAGTAAATTCCATAATAAATAAAAATAAATTAGGCTAGGATTAAAATTCTAGTCTTTTTATGCAACTTTTATTCCCAATTGGCATATACTAAACTATAACAATTAAATAGGGGGTTGATGTAATGAGAATATATACATTAGAACAAAAGGGAGAAGTGTTAGCAATTCTAAAACATGACACTAACATGAGTTATAGGAAGTTTAAAGAAGTATGCGAGGAAGCCAACGAGGAAGCAGAGAACGACTTTTACACTCTAAGAGATATACTAACTGATGAACATGGCTTTGAGTTGGTAGAAGCTTGTGGAGGTTATGAGACATCTAAAAGAAAGGGGAATATATAATGGGAACTGTTACAGCTGTGGGAATGTTAGTAATATATTACGGTGCTTGCATATTAGCATTATTATAAAAAAAGGGTCTAAGACTTTAACTGTGGGATAGTAATAATTAGTACATTGAAAAGTGAATATAAAATTCATTACTTAAAAAGACTTTAAGTGTGGACTACTCAACTTTAAATATGGTATAATTTAGTAAAATAAGGAAAATGCTGGAGGGTAACATGGAGACTATTGAAGTGTTTGTAGAGGGGCTAAAAGTCCAATTAAAAGAACTAGCGGCCAAAGAATGCAAAAACATTCCAAATAAAGATGAATATACAGAGGGATTTGCGATGGGATATACAACGGCTATTGGAAATGTAATAAGTAAATGCAATGCAATACTTAGAGAATCGAGGGGATAAAGTGAGAGAGATTAAATTTAGAGTATGGGATGAAGAAACTTCAAAAATGTACAAAGGTAACGAAGTAATATTTGCATTTCGTGATGAATTAGAAGAAGTTTATGTAATAAAAGATAAAATAGCAGATGAATTAATAGATTATAAATTGATGCAATACACATGTTTGAAGGATATAAACGGAAAAGAAATCTTCGAAGGTGATATTGTAAAAGTTGAAAATCACAATTCTGAACTTAGAAATATGACAGGGCAAGTTATATATAGTGAAATAGATGCAAGTTACTGGGTAATAGAAGGAACTAAAGAAAATCACTTCGGGTCAACAATAAGCTCGGAATTTAATGAATATGAAGTTATAGGGAATATATATGAAAATAGGGAGTTATTATAAATAGAATAATATGAATGCACTAAATTTACCAGAATTTAAAGTTATAGACACAAAAGAAGATGGCACAAGTATATTATTTATAGTTGAGCCGAAGGATTCAAAGGAAAGAACATGCTTTGAATGTCACGAAGGTACTATGTATAAACACGCTAAAACTAAACGATTTGCCAGGGATTTAAATTCCTTTGGCAAGTTGGTTGGCATAGAAATACATGATCATAGATTGAGATGCAATAAGTGTGGTTATACATTAAGTCCAATATATCTAAGTTTAGATTTTAGAGGTAAAGTTACTCAAAGACTAGTTGAGTATGTAGAAAAACAATCTCTAAGAAGACCATTTGCAGATATATCACGAGAGTTAGATATATCAGATACAACTGTTAAGCGTATATTCGAAGGGTTTATACGACGTGCAGAAC
>JBOFYV010000072.1:0-6128 GCA_051654865.1 Peptostreptococcaceae bacterium | reverse complement strand
CCATACCAAATCAGTAGATACCCTAAAAACATCTGAGGATAAAGCTGATTTATAATATATATTTATTACATTTATTTTATCTGATAGATCTTTATTTAATATAATAGTAAAATCATCATATTCAAATGTAACATCATTTTCCGTTGGCTCATCCAGAGCCAAACTAAACATAGGGCCATATCATGCACTTATTTGTTTAATGTAAATCCTGATGAATTTGTTGTTAGTGAGATAGGCTTCAAATAATTTGTTAAGCTCATCTTTAGCAGGATTACTTATATTTATAATCATATATACACTTCCTTTATTATTAATATATTTATATTATAACCCAATATATAAGTAGGTAAAGCTATAGATGCTTACTAGTATGTATGGAAATATCATTACAATGTAGTCACAAAGATAGTTTATTACAAAAGAGAATGATAAAATAAAACAGGGGGGGATGTATAAATGAAAAAAATAATAATCGGTTGTTTGCTAACAACAATTGGAGCATTTTCAAATATTGCGTTAATTATAGGTTTATCATTTCATATTAATTCATTAGGTGGTTGGTCAGACCCACCAGGAAAGCTAGCATGTGCAATAGAGAGCACAGGTGCATCATTGTTAATTTTTCCAATTATAGTATCTACTATAACTTTAATAGTAGGAATATATTTGTTATTTATAAGTGAGGATAAGTAAAGTATCGTAACAGAAGTTAGTACATACTATGTAAACAATGGATAAATACTGTGTACTGTATCAACTATACTATGTAGTTGGGACATAAACGGAGAAGAGAGGGAGATAAAATGAAAATCAAATTAATTGGATTAGATTCACAACTGCAACAAATTATATCTAATGTAAGCGAAATATTTGAAATTTATCTATATGAAAATGGGGAAGAAATTATAGTTAGTAAATTAGATGAGGATAGTGAACATTGTATAGAAATACAAAGAGGAAACACTAATTATATAAAATATAAAAATAAAAATAACTTATTTAGAGCATTAGGATTATATGCTCAATTTTGTAATGAAAATAAAGAAACTTTTAATATTAAAGAAAAGTCATTTTTTAATTCATTATCAACACTTATAGATGCATCTAGAAATGCTGTTTATAGAGTTAGTGAACTTAAAAAACTGTTAGTTAAATTAGCTTTTATGGGTTATGATAGTTGCATGATTTATACTGAAGATACTTATGAATTAGATGGATATGAGTATTTTGGATATTTAAGAGGAAAATATTCTAAAGAGGAATTAAAAGAACTTGATGATTTTGCATACTCATTAGGAATTGAACTTATACCGTGTATTCAAACACTAGCACATCTACAAGCAACTTTAAAGTGGGACTATGCATCTAAAATGAAAGATACTGAAAGTGTACTTTTAGTTGGATGTGATGAAACATATAAATTTATAGAAGCGATGATATCTACTTTAAGAAGTGTATTTAGAACTAATAAGATACATATTGGAATGGATGAGGCTTTTGATCTTGGTAGAGGTGAGTACTTAACTCAAAATGGTCACACTAGTCATCATGAATTAATGATAAAACATTTAAATAAAGTTTGTAAAATAGTAAATAAATATAATTTCAAACCCATGATGTGGGATGATATGTTTTTTAGAGCAGGATCTCCAAGTGGAAACTATTATGATATAGACACTGTAATAACTGATGAAATAGCAAATCAAATTCCAAAAGATTTAAGTTTGGTGTATTGGGATTATTATAATTGGGATAAAGAAAAATATAATGCACTGCTTAAAAAAAGAGAAAAATTTAATAACAATATAATATTTGCAGGTGGTATATGGAAGTGGCTAGGATATGCTCCTACATATTCTAAAACGATAAGTACTACAAATATAGCTTTAGCACAATGTAAAGAAAAAGGTATCAAAGATATAATTGCAACAGTATGGGCTGATGAAGGTGCAGAATCACCTCTTGATTCAATTATGTTAGGATTAATATTATTTGCAGAACATGCATATAACAAAGAAGTTTCTGATAAATTGTTAAATAGAAGATGTGAGTTTTTAACAAAGTTATCAATGCAAGAGTTTATGTGTTTAGAAGAAATAGATTTATTAGGAGTAGTTAAAACACCAAATAATAATTTATCAAATCCATCTAAATACTTGATATATCAAGATATATTACTAGGGGCTTTTGACAAGCATATAGAAAATATAGAACTAAGAGAGTATTATAAAAATTTAGCGAAAAAATATAAATCAATTGCAAATAAAACAAAAGAATATAATGATTTATTTACTTTATTTGAATATATAAGTAGCTACTTAGAATTAAAAGGCGATATAGGGTTAAGAATTAGAAAAGCTTATCTAAATAAAGACAAATCAGAACTTGAAAATATTGTTAACAATGTTTTAGAACAATTAGAAAAAAGATTAGATAAATTCCATAAAGTATTTAGAAATAGCTGGTATAAAACTTGTAAAGGTCATGGATTTGAAGTTATTGATATTAGACTAGGAGGGGTTAAATCAAGAATAGATTCTACTAAATATAGATTAAATCAATATTTAAACAATGAAATCGACAGTATTGAAGAGTTAGAAGAAGAAATACTTTATTATTCAAATAATATGGATGAAGATACTAAGTTAGTATCATTTGTTAAGTATCAACATATAGCAACTCAAAATGTTTTAACTTGGTAATAAGTTAAATAATTAAGATATAGAAGTGATAGATATTTTTAAATAGCAACTCTATTAGAAAGTAAACCATCTAATAGAGTTGCTATTTCTATTTCAAAGGCTTTAGTTTTAAATACCAACAAAAGGGGTATATAATATACACATTTAACTAAAGGAGAACATATATTATGAAGCAAATCTTAGCTATAATAGGAATACTAAGTACAATGTTAGGATTTATAGGTGTATTTTTACCTATATTACCTACTACACCTTTATTATTATTAGCTTTATATTGTTTTAGTAGATCATCCAAGAAATTTGAAAATTGGTTAATAAATAGCGACTTATATAAAAAATACTTAGAAGACTTCGTTACTTATAAAAGAATGAAACTTAGTAGAAAAATAGTACTTCTTTCATTTGCAACAACTATGATGTTGTTTCCAATAGTAATTCTTGATTCATATTTAATAAAAATATTTATAATGATTATGATGATATATTTATATTACTATTTTATATTTTGTATAAAAATAGAAGAATAAAAACTAAAAAAATGTTTTAAAAGAAAATTATAAGGTATATATATACTATAAAATAAAAAGTGTATATAAAATACACATTAAGGTGGAGGTATTGATTATGTTAAATCAAAAGACAATAGATATAGTAAAGAGCACGGTACCAGCATTACAACAACATGGAGTAGAAATAACAACAACCTTTTATAAGACTCTATTTGCTAAGTACCCAGAGATAATGCCAATGTTTAATATGGATAGACAAAAGTCAGGAGAGCAGCCAAAGGCATTAGCTATGACAGTATTAGCTGCTGCAAATAATATTGATAACTTAGCTGTATTATTACCAGCTGTAAAGAACATAGGTAAAAGACACGTAGATACAAATGTAAAAGCAGAACATTATCCATTAATAGGAGAGTGCTTATTATTAGCTATAAAAGAAGTTTTACAAGATGCTGCAACTGATGAAGTGTTAAATGCATGGAAAGAAGCATACGGAGTTATAGCTCAAGTATTTATAGATGTTGAAAATGAAATGTATGAAGAAAACAAAGTAGGTAATTGTTAATAATAAACCACATAAAATATACAGCAAAAATAGCAACTCTAATTAGAAAGTAAAACCTCTAATAGAGTTGCTATTTTGCATTAGATCCAAACATTTGACAAAAACTATAGATTACCTTAATATAAATTATCTATAATCAAATAAATAGAGGTATTTATGACACAATTAAAAAACACACAAAATAAGAAAAAACAAAGACTAAAAATCAACAACATAATAGACTTCAACAACGCACTAAAAAAAGAAGGATACAAAGAAATCAACACTAACGAAGATAAATTCAAACAACAAATAATAAACACATTTAACGTAGATAAATCAGTAAGTGACATAATGTACGATGCCCTAAACCAAGATAATATCACCTATAGAGCAGACCACATTGTAGACTTTGTAGAATACATGAAAAATATAAAAACCTTTAAACAGGAAGAAACAGAACTGATTAAAAAAATAAATCAAATAAACAAACTAAACATAGATAGAATAGAGTACGAACGAGAGATAAGCACCCAAGACAATGTGGACCATATAATAATTGAAATAGAAAAAATAAAAAATAAAATATCTAACAAAATAACATTAAAAGAACTAGATAGACTAACAGAAATAGAAACACAACTAAACAAAGACTATATATATTCCAAAGACATAGAACTACTAAAAAAAATGATAACAATAGACCACAACAAAACAGAAAAATACAACGATAAAACCAAAACAAAAACAGTATCAATAGATATATCTGATATAATAAATAGTGAATATATACCAGCAAAACTAGGAAGCATAGAATACCACAATCATATAAAAAATAACATCCCAAGGATGAAACGTCTAAGGAAAAATATAAAAAAGTATATGGTAACAAACTGTAGTGACAACAAAATCTACAATATAAATCAAAGTATCACACTACAAGATACTATAAATATAGCCGTAGCTACCTACAACAACAAAGAATACAAAGCAATAAGTGGAAGTAACGAAGTACCAGAGTTTGTCAGTGCACCACCAAGGGAAGATGCCTACTTTATAAGTAGTAAGGTAAACAAACTAGGCAAATTAGGTATTGGATACAATCGAGTAAATGATAGTGAAAAAAAGATACTAGAAGCAATACACAAACAAATAAAAGCTGGAGAGATTAAAAATTACGGCAACCTAGTACTATATAGCAAATGGCAACCATGCCCAAGCTGCTATTATGTAATTAGCCAGTTTTGTAAAACACATCCTAATATAAATGTACAAGTTAAATATAGCAAAGAGTACGGAGAATAAAATTAATCTACCCCTATATAATGAAACGTTATATAGGGGGGGCATAAGGGGGAGTAACATGAAATTATTATTTGAATATGCATTAAAATACAAATGGCAATTTATAACCAGAGTCATAACCAAAACCTTTGTAGTACTATCAGTCTTAGCCTTTGACTTTATGATGGGAATAATCATAGATATATTTGCAAGTGGACAAAGCGAAAAATTCCTAAACATAATACTAATCACAGTATCACTTATAATACTAATGTTTGTCACAGAGTACATAGATGGACTAGTAATGTCTAAATACATAAAAAACACCTTAAACAACCTAAGGTGTGACATATTCTCAAAAATAATACAAAAAGACATAAAAGACTTTTCACTAGATAACAGTGGAAAATACATATCAGTACTATACAATGATGTAAAACTGATAGAAGACAACTTTTTAAACAACATATTCCTAGTAATATCATCTATAACATCATTTATAATATCGCTAATAGCATTATCATACATAAGCCCGTATATAGTAATATTTATAGCGGTAATCGGAATATTAGGATTTGTAATACCAAACGCACTATCTAAAAAACTAATAATAGAAAAAAATCAATACTCAAAAGATCTAGAAGACATAACATCAGTAACCAAAGACTTATTTACAGGCTTTGAAGTTATAAAAGGATTTAACATAACCAACAAAATAAATAACATATTTTTAGATAGCTCTATAAAAGTAGAAGAAACAAAAAGAAAGTACTCAGTACTAGAAGCAATAATCAGAGGATTTTCAGTATCATTTGGAATATCAATATACCTAGGAGTACTAATACTAGGTGGATACTTAATGT
Organism: Peptostreptococcaceae bacterium; assembly: GCA_051654865.1. Classification (GTDB taxonomy): domain Bacteria; phylum Bacillota; class Clostridia; order Peptostreptococcales; family Peptostreptococcaceae; genus JBOFOR01. Next base: position 226 of record JBOFYV010000072.1, on the reverse strand, counting down.
ACAATGGAAAAATAACAGTAGGAACAGCAATCATAATAATACAGCTAAGTACTCACATAGTATCACCAGTAAAAACAAGCATAACGCTAATAAATCAAATAAAATCAGTATCACTAATAGCTAAAAAAATAGAAGACATACTAAACACATCAAATGAAGATATAGAAAACGAAGAACTAAAATCATTTGATAACATAATAGAAGTTGAAAATTTAGACTACTCATA
>JBOFYV010000071.1:0-18439 GCA_051654865.1 Peptostreptococcaceae bacterium | reverse complement strand
TCATTTGACTCTACACCAGTCTTAACTATATTTTGAAGTCCAATATCATTTATGTCTTCTTTATTCCTTTTTACCATATCTGCGAAATGTGCAAATTTACTAATATATGCAACTGCTATAAAGCCTCCAGGCTTTAATATTCTTAAACATTCCTTTATACATTTAATTCTATCTTCTTCTTTTGTAAGATGATATATCGGTCCTAAACATAAAATAGAATCGTAAGTTTCATCTTCAAAGCTACTTAAGTCCAAAGCATTACCTTGAATGGCTTCCATAGTCAAAGATGTGTTAGTTAGCTTATTTTTCATAATATCTACGTGTTTTTCTGATAATTCTAATGCCGTAACCTCACATCCATTTTCTGCAAAATAAAATGAATATCGCCCTGTTGCTGCTCCTACTTCTAAAACCTTATCCCCTTTAGATATATGTTTATCTAAATATGTAGTTGTTGTAATAAACTCAATATTATGAGAATTATCTTTAATTAATCGATTGTCTTCATCATAATGCTCATAATAATCTTTGACCTTCGCTTCTAAGCTATTCATACTAATCCCCCTTATACCATTTAATTTATTATTAAATATTCATCACAAATGATTGATATCCCTCTAATTCACACTATTTTTTAAGTGTCCACTAAAACTATATTTTTATGAAGACTTTATTAAAGAAATTAATCTTAAATTTTAATTCTAGTATATGTAGTGATACAAAGTGGTTTTGAGTGCAGAATTTAGTATTATATATAATATTCAATTATTTTTCATATGTAAAAAGGGCTATCTCACTGTTTTATAATGAGGTAGCCCCTATAAATATTACACTATTGCAGAATCATCTTTATTAGCATTTCCATTTATCTTTTTAATTTCCTTTAACAACAACATTGATGATATTATTGCTATTAGTGTTGCACAAGCTCCTGTTATCCATATATTTCTATATGCTTGTATAGGTGGAAGTGTATCTTGCCAGTTACCTATTATTATATATATAAATGCATCTGGTAGGAAACCTATAACTGATGCTACACCTATAGTAGTTCCCGTTATTTTTATAGGAGTATTCACTTCTCCTATTGTTGCAAAGTACATTCCTCTCGATACATATACACACATTGATGAAACTAAAGCTACACCTATCATCGGTATAAGTAATGATTGTTTTGATGGTGCAAATACTAATATACATAATGATGTTAAGTTGACTACTGCTGCTATTAATAAAATCTTAGTTGGTGATTTTAAACTTGTTTTAGCTGTTACTAGTCCTGCTATAGGAGGACTTAATGTACGCATCACCTGATTACGTATCATACCTATAAAAGTCGCTGTTACCATAGTCATACCAAATATATCAATTAAATAGCTTGACGTATAACTTAAACATGCATAAACAACATAAACTCCAAATATTATCCCACTACATAGCCAAGTTGTCTTTAATTTTAAAACTTCTACAATATTTGACCCTGATAATCCTTTAGATTTATCTTTATTTTCTTTTTCTTTTTTTACAACCTCACTATCTGGAACAAATATCCAACATAATACTGCTAGTATAATCATTATAGATCCATAACTGATTAGCACTGATCTTAAACTAGCTTGATTTGATTCTGCACCAAACTTGTTGAATATCCATAATGTAAAGAATGCTGCTATAAGACATCCAATTCCCCTAGCCCCTTCTGACAATCCAAGTAATGCACCTTGTTCTTCTCTTGTACCTAGTATAGACACTGCTTTAACTGTAGCTGACCACATAAACATTACCGTAGTAAATGCCCATAAAATTTGAATAGCTACTAATACATAAAACGGCGGATACGTAGCCATTACAAACCCTAACGCTCCCGTAACTGCTAATGATATAGAAATCAATTTTCTCTGATTAAACTTATCTGCAATAACACCACTTGGTGCATATAAAAGCATTGAAAAGAATCCATATGTACTCATTAATATACCTACTTGTGTACTTGTAAGACCCATTAATGCTTCCATTGCTGGTTGATAGTTATATTTTAAATACGCAAGTTCAAAACTTACTCCTCCTGCAATACCAATAAGTATTGCTAAAAACCACCTATTACCCTTAAGTTTTTCTATCATAATTCCCCGTCCCCTTATAGACATAATAATATATTACAAATTACATTAATTATAAACTTGTGCACATTTGACTTTCATTCTCAATTTTTTCAGTTAGTTTTTCTACAAATTCTATTGCATCACCTTCAACAGTAATATCTGATAAAGAACATATAGCTGACTTTGGATCTATATTAACACTAATTATTGAATCTACATTCTTTAAACCTTCTATATGTTGTATTGATCCATATATACCTAATGCAATATACACTTTAGGTGATACTATTTTACCAGATTGACCTACCTGTATATTTCTATTTGCATATCTATTGTCCACAGCTCTTCTACTTGCACTTACAGTAGCTCCACATAATCTCGCTAAATCATATATTTTATCAAAATTAGAATTAACTCCTCCTCCAAAAGATATTAAAAAATCACTATCTCTTATATCATTTGACTGTGATTTTTTAATGGATGAAGTTATTTTTAGTTTTTGTTCATTTTTTTCACTTAGATTAAAGTCTATTATTGTAGTTACTTTGTCTTCTTTATGATTATATTTAAATATTCCAGGCCTTATACTACTAATAGCAGTTTTGTCTTTGTCACAAACTATACCTGCCATTATTTTGCCATCAAATGCTGGTCTTATCATAACCACATTATCATTTTCTACCTCTAATTCAGTTACATCTGCTACTATTCCTGCTTTTAGTGCCATTGCAATTCTAGGTGCTATCATTCTTCCAGTATCATTAGCACTTACAAGTATACAATCAAAGTTATGCTCATCTGAAATTTCTTTTATGCATTTTGATATAGTTTTGGTATCATATTTTATAATGTCTTCTTTTATATTTATTAAGTAGTCTAATTTATTTTTGCATCTATCTTCTTCAATATTAATTCCAACTCCATAAAGTTTATAGTCCTCTTTATTTGTTGCGATTATATTTGCAGCTTCTATTAGATCTAAGCAATTATTTATAGAGTCATTTTCTAAATATATCATTATCTTGTACATTGCGCTATTACTCCCTTATTTATAAGTAAATCATAGACTTTTTGTATTCCTTCTTCATCATTTCTTACTAATTCTTTTTCCGATTTAACATAAGTTTTAGTAAATGTCTTTTTTACCTTAGTAGGAGATCCTGTTAGTCCAATTATATTTTCATCTACTTTAAGAGTCTCATTGTCTATAATGTTCATTTTATGACTTACATCTAACTTTAAATCGTCATATCTTGTATATCTTAATTTTTTCTTACTATCTCTAGTTATACCAAACATTATAGTTTCGTCTGTACTTTTATTGTACTCACACTCTATAATGTCATCATCCATAATTGCTTTAAAGCTTATGCCCTCTTCTTTTACATTAAAATCTAATACATTTGAAAAACTCCATATATCTAAACATTCTGCTACTTGATTAATTACATGACCTGTATCACCATCAAGTGTATTAGTTCCACCTAATATTAAATCATATTTCTCACCTTCTATGTATTTAGAAAGTATCATACTAGTTGCAAAAGTATCACTTCCTTGGAACTTTTTATCACTTATAAGTGTTGCTTTGTCTATATTTCTTCTTAATAGGTCTTCTAGTATGGAAATGACACTTCTAGGAGCCATAGTTATTAATTCTATAGTAGCATTTTCATCTTTATCTTTTAGTTTAAGTGCATATTCTATAGCACATGCATCATCTGGATTTAAAATCATTTTTATATTAGATCTAATTAATATGTTTTTTTCATAATCGTATTTAAATTCATCTGTATTCGGTACTACTTTTACTAATACTGCTATCTTCATAATTCCCCCAATTAAAATATAAAAGGAGGAACCCTCCTTTTATATTATTTTTATACTAGTCTTATTTAAATATAGGATATGAACGCTTTAATACTTCATCTGTATGTATTCTTACATTCTTAACTACTTCATTATTTACTTTGTCATATAGTTTATGTGTTTCTAAGTTTGGTACAAATACTTTATCAGTTCTTACCATGTTTTCTATTGCATCATCAAATGTATCATATACTCCATCATATTTAGCAACACACATTGCTGCTCCTAATGCCCCACAACTTGAACCTTCTTTTCTTAATACTGGTAGATTAAATTGATCTGCCATTATTTGCATTAATAAATCACTCTTAGATCCTCCACCTATTATTACAACTTCATCAAGGTCACAATCAACTTCATCAGCCATTGCTACAACATTGTTCTTTATTGCGTATGCTATAGCTTCAAGTATTGATCTATACATATGGAATTTAGTATGTCTTTGGTCAAACCCTAACATTATTCCTTTTCTATATGGATCATCATGAGTTGCTAACCAATCTAGTATAGTTATAAGTCCATCACTACCTGCTGGTACTTCTTCTGCCTTTAAGTTTAAGTAGTCTTCTTCTGAAATTCCTAACTTCTCAGCTTCTGTACTTATTTCTTCTCCTAATATATTTTTTAACCAACTTACAGTCCACATTCCTCTTCTTATACCATTTGATTCATAAACATATTTATGAGGAACGCACGCTAGTGTAGGCCAAAAACTTGTAGGAGACCCTTCATAGTTGTCTTCTCTATATAACATCGCTGATATAAATGTTCCAAGAGATACCATTACGCTATTTTCACTATTTATACCTGAACCTAATACTTCAACTGCCTTATCATTTGAAGATGCTATTACTGGTAATCCTTCTGGTAGGCCAAATTCTTTAGATAATTCCGGTCTTAGTTTCCCTAATAATTCACCTGGTTTTACAACTTTAAATAACATATCTCTTGTTACACCACAAGATTTTATTACTTCATCATCATCTGACCACTCTAATTTTTCTAAATCTAGAGGCCATCCAAATTCACAGTTTGAAGCTGAATCTGTAAACTCTCCTGTTAAACGATTTGATATATATCCAGTTGTACTAGTTACAAATTTTACATCATCATTTTCGTGCTTATAAGGTCCTTTCATCCTAACATCCATCCAACTTATTACTGGATATGCTAAAGATCCGTCCCCTTTAAGAAGAGCTCTACAACATCTTATAGTACAAATCCCCATACCTATGATATCGTTTGCATCACCTTCAAAATTTTCCATACAATTTTTTATAGCATTCTTTACACTATCCCATAAATCATCCTCTGGATGTAACACTACACCTGGCTCTGGAGTATAGTTATCTCTTAATTTACAATTCCCAAATGCTATTTCTTTTCCCTTTAAATCAAATATTGATACTTTAGTACTTTGTGATCCGTTATCAATACCCATTATATATTTACTCATTTTGTTCCCCCGCCTTTTAGAATTTTATACATTTATATAAGTATAAGTATAAGTGAAATCGGATATTTTCACTTATACTTATAACTTTATGTCAATTTATTATTTTTGGTATTTAGCCCCTTCAGGTTTGTTAAAAATACATCCATAGTTCATTATTCCACTTGGGTCAAATGTTTCTTTTAATTGTTCTAACATATATAATGCAGTTCCATGCTCTTCACCAGTCCATTGATTACGGTATTTTCCTATTCCATGGTGATGGCACATAGATCCACCTAATTTTAGTGTTTCTTCAACTATTATTGTATGAATTGGATGATGATATAATCTCATTTCATCTTCTGGAGCACAGTTTATATTGTAGTTATAAACAAAATACATATTAGTTCCGTTTAAGTAACTGTGAGAAGAGTGTCCACCTAACATAGTTAAATCATCAGCTCTATCAAATTCTCTTCTTACTCTTTCCATTACATTATGGTATATTTTAGGTATTGTTTCCCAGTCTGCAGATATTTCTGTAGTAAATCCAGCATGTGAATCATTATCTATCATACCTTGATACTCATCATCTATATCTTGTTGACTCCAGTTTAAGTGATTGAACCAGTTTTCTATTAAAGTATCTTCTACTCTTTCTATAATTCCATCTTGGAACTTCTCTACAGCATCTCTTATTGCTTGAGATGTAGCTTTTACTATTCCTTCTGGCCCTTCTGATGTAAATATTAATAGACATTTTCCATTATGGAAATGATAGAAGTGTTGAGCTGCATCCTCTTCTGAATAAACTCTAGCTACAGATGGTCTAAATCCATTAGCCATTACTTCTCTTAATACTTTTATACCTGTATCTACATCTTCTATTAAGTATCCATGGAATTCAGTGTTATCTGGATAGTATTTGAATAATTTTACAGTTACTTCTGTTATATAACATAAAGTACCTTCATTTCCTATTGCTATATGTCTTATATCTGGTCCACCAGCACGTCTAGGTACATTCTTTATTCTTGATATATGCCCATTAGGGAATACACACTCAAGACCAACAACCATATCTTCTATTGCTCCATATAATGTAGAGAACTGTCCTATACTTCTTGTAGCTAATAATCCCCCGTATTGAGCTACCGGCTTAGATTGTGGAGAATGTCCAGTAGTGTATCCTAATTTTCTAACTTCATCTTCTAAGTCTTGTAACTTAACACCACATTGTACAGTAGCTTGCATATTATAAGTGTCTATCTTTATTATTTCGTTCATTCTTGAACCATCTACTACTAAAGTTAAGTCTTTCCAGTTTTCAAGACCTCCCTCAGTAGCTGTTTTACCACTTCTCGGTATTACATTTATATTGTGTTCGCTACAGAATTCTAATATTTGTTTTACTTGTTCTGTGCTATTTGGATAAACTATAGCTGTTGGTAATGGTACTGGTAAAACTCCTTTAGCTTTAGCGTATTTGTTGTATCTATCTGATGCTCCATCATATAAAGCATCTCTATCTGTTACTATTTGATCTTCATTTAAAAATTCTTTTAATAAGTTAACTATTTCTTGCTTATCTATTACCATTGTTAATTCACTCATTTTATATCCCCCATTTTTTTATTTAATCTCTATCATCTATTTTTTATTACATTATTATCTTACTAAGTATCCACCATCAACATTTATTACTGTTCCGTTTATGTAGTTAGATGCATCAGATGCTAAGAATACCATAGCTCCCATTAAGTCTTGAACATTTCCCCATCTGTTAGCTGCTATATGGCTAAGTACTCTTTGGTTAGCTTCTGGATTTGATCTAGTTTTTGTAGTTAATTCTGTTGCATAATATCCTGGAGCTATACCATTTACTTGTATATTGAATTGTGCTAATTCATCACAGTAAGCTTTTGTAAATCCTACTAAACCATGTTTAGTTGTCGCGTAAGCTGGTGACCATTGTCCTCCTAAGTAAGAGAACATTGAACATGTGCTTACTATCTTACCGCTTCTTTGTGGTATCATATATTTTGCTACTTCGTGAGATAATTCAAATGCTGCTGTTAAGTTTATACTCATCATCTTATCCCATTTTGGTCTGTCAAACTTTGTAACGTCTGGTTCATTTATGCATATACCTGCATTGTTCATTAATATATCTATTTTTCCAAATACTTCGACGCATTTATCAGCGATTTTTTTACATTCACCTTCTTTAGTTATGTCTGCTATCATTAAGTGGTATTTTACGCCTTCAGCTTCTATTAACTTTTGAGTTTCCCCATTATCATCCATTATACTTACACAGAAAACATTAGCTCCAGCTTTTGCTAATGCTAAAGCAAAACCTTGCCCTAAGCCTGAATTACCTCCAGTTACTATTGCAGTTCTTCCTTTTAGACTGAAAAAGTCCATGTTAAAATCTGTTATTTCAGTTCCTCTGTTTAACATAATATTTCCCCCTAGATAGTTATTTTAATATTCATTTTTTATTTCTGTTTGCCTTTCTTTAAGTTCATTGTAGTACCAAAATTATCGGTTGTAAACGTTTTTTTGGAAAATTTTTTATTTTTTTTGTTTTAGCCTCTCGCTATGGAAAATTTTCCTTTTTTTTATAAAAATGCTAGCTTTTGAAAACATTATAACGTAATATATTACTATATTAATTAAATTATATATACTTAAAACTTTATAATATTTTGGAAATAAGTAATTTGTATATTTATTATCTTTTAACTTTAGGAGGTGATTTTGTGATAAATATTAATTTAGACAATTTGAATGATTTAGAGAAAAGCATTTACGATAAAATATATTCTGCAGTTGAAAACGACAAAAATCTTAGCATAGTAAACGCTAGCCATATTTGTGAGGTTTCTTCGTCAAAAATATCTAAGACAGTCAAAAAATTAGGCTTTAAGAGTTATAAAGATTTCATCAAGTTTTGTAGAGGGGATTTAATTGATACAGAAGATACTTTATATTCTGATGAACTTAAAAGATTAGCTTTGTACATAGAAAATTTTGACTCTACGGTTGTCGATGCTTTTATTGAAAAGATTTCAAATCATCAAAAGATTATTTTATATGGATTAGGACCTTCTTTTATCTGTGCTCAATATTTAGAATATAAGTTAAGGTTATGTACAAATAAATCAATTATAGCTATGAATGATGAAGTACAAATTAAAAATATGGTGGATAGCGATACTTTATTTATTATATTTTCTGTAACTGGTCAGTTCTCAAATTTCGAAAATATATGTAATACAGTCAATACAAAAAATGGGGAAGTATTAATAGTTTTTGAAGAATACAATAATAATCATTATCCTTATGCTTCAAATATAATTTATTTAACTAAATTTAAACAGGAAAGTAACTTTGAACCCTATCAAAAAACAAGAACGATTCTATTTATATTCATCGAAGAGGTTTTAAGAAAGTACTTAACTTAATATTCATTATTTATACTTTTAACAAATAAAAATCTCTTACCAATAATTTGATAAGAGATTTTTTTATTTATTACATATTCAACTGTTTAACAACTATTTGCTTATTCATTTTTTCCACTATACCATTTAAAATACCATCTATCTCATCACTCATATTATCTACCCCTTTATGAGTAACATCTATAATATCTCTAGTCATAGGCAATTCTCCTAAAAGCTCTAACTTCATATCACTAAAGAACTTCTCAGTATCATCACCTTCAAATAACTTAATCTTCTTATCACAATCAGGGCATTTTATATAGCTCATATTTTCAACCACACCTAATACATTAACATTTAGCATTTGAGCCATTTTCACAGCCTTAGACACTATCATACTTATCATATCCTGTGGAATTGATACCATAACTACCCCTGTAAGTGGTATTGACTGCATAACAGTAAGAGCTACATCACCAGTACCCGGAGGCATATCGATTAATAAATAATCTAACTCTCCCCACATTACATCCTTATAAAACTGCTTCACTGCTTTACTTATCATAGGTCCTTTCCATACTACTGGAGAACTTTCTTCTTCTATCAATAAGTTTAAAGATATAGTTTTTATATTCTCTTTACTTATTACAGGATTTATATTTACTCCATCGCTAGAAGTTGCCCTTTCCTTTTCTACACCCATAAGCCTAGGTATACTTGGTCCAGTTATATCAGCATCTAATATACCTACTTTATATCCTAAATTATTTAATTTTTTCGCAATAAGTGTTGTCATTGTAGATTTACCAACGCCACCTTTTCCACTCATTATTCCTATAATGTTTTTTATCTTATTGTTTGGATTATTCTCTATTGTACAAGTAGCTTGTTTGCTACAGTTATTTCTTGATGGACATGATTGACAATTTCCCATTTTGCTACCTCCATTGTATATTTAATTCTACTTAATTTATGCCCATTTTTTACTATTCTAATCTTTTTATTACTCTATCTGCTGCCAATTTGCCAGTCATAATAGAAATCGGAAGTCCTGATGGACTAAAACACCACTGCCCAGCCTGATACACATTTGGAATAACAGTCTCAACAGCCCTAGAAATTTTAATTACTTTTGACTCAGAAGGCATAGTAGAATTAGTAAATGCCCATCCAGTTATAGCACCGTGGGTATTCCCAGTCATACCTTCAATAGTCAATGGAGTAGATGAAAACTTATCTATTACCTTACCCTTTAATCCTTTAAATATAGATTCATCAAGAACACTCAAGATACACTCCTCACTAATCCTCTTGAATTCCTCATACCAACCCCTATTTCTAACAGAGTTGACAAGTCCATAATCTATAAAAGTGCTTATAACAATCCCCGTTTTTCCTTTAGGTGCTAAAGTCTCATCCCTCATTACCGGAATTGATATTTCAAAAGTAGTCAGATTATAATATTGCTTTAGCCACTTAATAATCTCTTCTTTGTCTAATTCAAACACTTTATCTTCTTTTACTTCTAAGCTACTAATCCCTTCTTTATTAGCTGTGTAAAAAAAGTGCCCCGTACATATATTTTCAAAATAGCTTTTGTCTATATCTACTGTTATATACACAGATAATGTAGAGTTCCCTCCTACTTTATCCTTTAATTCTAATCTCTTTTTATTGATTTTATTTATAACTTTCTTGTTATGTATACTATCTATCTCAACTATATCATATAGCTTTGTTATATCACTGGCCCAGATTAGTTTATTATAGCTATACTCATTTCCTTGTTTATCTCTTACTTTATTATTTTTCAAATCAATACTATCTATTTCAGTGTTCTTTTTTATTTCACCTTTGTTTTTTAATATGTAGTCATTGAGCTTTTCTATAAATACTCCCGTACCACCCTTTGGATATCTATAATCTAAGTAAAGACTAAAATAACTTAACGCAAAGAAACTTGGTGTATTAGTAAAAAATGACTGTGATATCATATCTCTTAAAGCTTCATTTTTCGTAAATGTCTTTAAGTATTCTTCAACTGGTGTGTTTAATTTATTAATTTTATGTATTTTACCTAATAGCTTGATAAACCATGGAGTAAGAGTATTTAGAAGATATTCTTTATCCTCTTTATAGTCTACAAACAAAGGATTTTCAATGCCATATAATATATCCATACATTCCATTATCTTTTTTATCTCTTCTATTATTTTCTCTATGTCGCCTATATTTTCTGGAAAAGCTTTGATTAATAGTTTCTTGTATTCTTCTAGACTATCCTTTGATTTAATATTTATTACTTCATCTTCTATACCTACTGAAACAATATTCTCTAAAAACTCTATATCTAAGCCTAGTTGTTTAATCATTGGCTTGATTACACCTGAATCCTCAAGAGCTCGTATACCTGCATCAAAAGTAAAGTTTTTGTAGTCAAATGAGTTTACAAGTCCACCTACTTTATCTTGCTTTTCACATAATAGTACTTTTTTAGAAGCTTTACATAAATAAGCTGCTGCTGTTAGCCCAGCACTTCCTCCCCCTACTACAATAACATCATAATCCATAATTTTTCATCCTTTATAATTTATTCCTTGAGTCCTACTAGTTCCATACTCAAATCATATACTTCCTTTTGATATGTACTATCTAGTATGTGTCTAGCAGGCAATTCTTCTATAGTTAAGTAGTAAAACTTTCCACTTACTCCCTCTACCTCTTTATCAGCAGCGTGATAATATATAGATTCTGCAGACATCATAGGGTCTTTTAGTATTTTTAATAAGATATTCTTGGCAAACCATCTATAATATGGTCCATTATTCATTCCTATATTAGTCCTTACCTCTCCTGGATGTATAGCATTTATAGTAACATCTGTATCTTTTAACATTTGAGCTAATTCCCTTACTGTCAGTAATTGTGCGCTTTTTGATGCTCCGTATCCTCTTTGTCCTGTATATATTCTTTTTCTCCAATGAATATCTTTGGTATTTAAACCATTGTATCTATGTCCTTCTGAATTGACTTGAATTATTCTAGCTCTGCCACTTTCCTTTAGTCTTGGTATAAGTAATTTTGTAAACAAAAATGATGATAAGTGATTCACTAAAAATACTAATTCAAAGCCATCTTTAGTGTGTTGTTTCATAGTAGAATGCATCCCTATATTATTTATCAAAACATCAATTTTCGGATAATTGTCTAATATAGTTTGTGCGGCTTTACGTACTTGTTCAAGTGAGCTAAAGTCAGCTATCACAATATCTATAGACACATCATATTCTTCTAGAGTCTCTTTTTTAACTTTTAGTGCTTTTTCTTCATTTCTACAGACCATTACGATATTAGCTCCACCCTTTGCAAGCTGTTTTAATGTTACTAAACCAATACCAGATGTAGTACCTGTAATTACACAAGTTTTGCCTTTCATACTTGTATCACTAGTCTTGTGAGGAATCTTACTATTCGGTATAAATATCAGTTCTTCAGGCCATTCAAATGCCATTATTTTCACCCCTTATCCAAAATATTTATGCATAAATTTTCTATATGCTTTACCAAACTTAGGAATACCATTAAATATATCTCCCCATATGTCATAATAATCCCTTTGTTCTATTATTCTTCCATCTTTATGAAGTGTAAGCCTTGTTGCTCCAAAAAGTGGTGTGTCTGGTGATTTTCTAAAAGACATAGTCATTTTCCATTCCATAGTTATCACATTATCGTGCTGCATTACATTTGTTAGATCCATTCTTAAACTTTTGCATCTATTTGTAAGCCTATCACACATAGCCATAAAGTTTTCTTTTCCATCTATTCTTTGTATGCAGTCTTGAAATACTATTTGATCATGATAATAAGGGAATATATGAGACCAATCAGGCTTTCCCTCTGTATTATAAGTTTTTGCCCACATTATCTTTACAGTATCTGCATCAAGCTTATTATTAACATTACACAATTCACTGCACCTCGCTTTGAAATTTAATCTATTATAATGTTATGAAACTATTTTTAGTTCCTATAAAATGGATATGTATTTATGATCTAATTTATACTAATTAGGGACAGTTCAAATAACTTAGTATGTCGTTCTAAATATCCTTATACACAAAAAAGGAATAGCAACGCTACTCCTTTTCTCTATAATCTATAATTTATTTTTTATTTTTTTCCATATATTCTTTCCAGTCTCCATTTTCAACTGGGATTAATTCATCTTCTTTGTTGTAATCAGCTGGTGGATTATATTCATAATAATATGCTTTTTCTGATGTTCCATCTTCAAGAGTTACATCTACAACTACTCTATTATACTCATTTTCATCTTCTGCACCTTTTTCATAAGCTTCTAATTCATCAAGTTCACCTAGAGTTGCTTCAAAATCTTTAAATGTCATTAGCTCTCCTACTACTTCTTTATCACCTGGTATTACTGCTGGATATCCTTTATTCTCTATGTGGAATAAATCTCCTTCTATTGTTCCTTTTTTGTTTTCTTCTACTTTTCCATCTAGATACACCTTATAGTTAAACATATCACTTCTTAGGCTACCATAAACGAATACTTTTTCGATGCTTTCTTCTTTAGCTGTGCTGCAACCAGTTAAAGATAATACCATCATTGAAAATAACATTACTAATAATTGTTTTTTCATATTATTCCTCCAATTTATTTTTATTTAAATTTATTTTATTTAGTTTAAATTCCAATGTTCTTAATACTCCTGTTTTATCTATGTAAATATTAAGTTAATTTAAACTAAACTTACATTATATAAATTAGCAAATTATGCCATATATGTCAATGTAAAATACGACAAGATTTTTACATATAGCATTTTTATTGTAAATCTAAATTATATAATAACTATAGTTAGTATTGCTTCTAGCTTTGACAGTACTATTTTGTGGTAGTATAATTAACGAATAAAATTAATTTGAAATAATGGAGACTTTTTAATGAAAATTTATTTGCCTAAGATATTATCTACTTCACCAACATATCTTCCACCTTTAGATAAAGCTATTTTTTATTATGTTGTTCATAGTGCATTTAATGCTCTAGGGGAAAGTAGTTTTGATTCAGTTTTAGAGATTGATATAAATGAGTTGGTTAAAATTATAGATAGTTCTAATTTAGATACTACTGATACTAGGTCTTTAGTTGTTGAATGTGTTAATAGGCTTACTAGTATTAAGATAAGCCTTGTTGATGGTGGGTTTCATATGAAGGTGTGCCCTGTTAGTAGCGTTTATTTATATGGAGCTGTCGGTTATATAGGTTTAGATCCTGTTATTGTTGGTTATTTGGATCAGGTTTTTGATGGTAATTATGCTGTTTACGATATGATTTGTAATAGTATTGTATAAAGGTGTATAGATGTAGGCCTATTGAGTTAATAGAGCCCGCGAGTAAGGGTATTCTATAAGCCTTCCTTCCGCCCTTCGGGAAAGTCGGTGCAGCTTATATAATACCCTTACTCGCTCAAGCTATATACTACCTTATGTAATATATTAAAATTGTGCGTATTACTAATTTTCATTATGATTATGATTTTTATTATTTTCATCTAACTTCTCTAATATTAAAGACGTACAGAATATAACTACAAATATTAATAATAACAATAGTGAATGCGTTTCTAAATGATATGAAGATTCTACTGAACTATATCCAAAATTGAAAATCAGTGGCATAATAAACCACGCATTAAAAAAGAACAATAGTGCAGTTATACCTAAACTACTTAGTATTTTTTTCATTTTTATCCCCTCCCGTATTACTTAGCATTATATAACAATAATTTTTATTGAAATATAGCAAATACCTCTTCTTTATTATAAAATTGATCATAACTATTAAAACTTATATTACTCCCTTTATCATTTAAATTCACAGTTATCTCACATTCCTCATCTACAACATTTAAAGGATAATGATTATAATTCGTAAAATCCAAATACTCATTTAATATAGTATCAGATAAAGTATATTCTAAACTAACAACTACTTTGTCATATAGATTTTTATCATATTCTTTTAAAATATCCATTTCAATATCATACTTAATTCCGGGAAGTAGTATATTTGAATTTTTACCATCTTCACTCTTCACAATAGTATTGTAATCTATATTAAGTACCATTCCTTTAGAAGTATTATTAGTAATGCTTAGATATAACTTAGATGATTTTTCTCCTAGATATAGCTTGTCTAATTCTACTAAAATATTATTAAACTCACCCTTTTTAGAAATGTCTATTGTCTCATACTTACCTATTTCATTTAAAGAAAGTAAATCTTTATTATTTTCTAGTTTTTGTTTTTCATCATAATCAAGATATTCATCATTGTATGCCTCATTTTCTATGTACTTTTCTACTTTATATGGATTGATAATAGGTGGTCCAAATAATACTGCTATTATAAGTACTGGTATTATGCTTGTCATTTCAGCTTGATTTAATTTTATATTATTTATAGATATAAGCTGTTTTGAAAAAATTCCATGTACTGCACTAAGCCTATCCATAGACCCATAGTAGGTTTCTTTTGTTTTAACAGTTATTTCTCTTTTATTTTCATAATCTGTAATGGTAATTTTATAATAAGTACTGTTTCTAGTTCTATGTTCCGTTGCCAAAACTTTATAAAACTCTATAAAGATTGTTTGCTTCCTTCTTCAACGAACTCTATTTCGAAATTCATAAGAAAATCTACTATAGTTTGGTGTAGTTCTCCAAAGGCTTAAATTCGGATACAACGAATCCTATAAGATTAGTAATTTCTCAAAATTCACCTATACTAATCCATAATTTCCAAGATTTATAGAAGCATTTTTATCTCTATCAATTTCGATTCCGCATTTATCACATTTATAAGTTCTATCTTTAAGTTTAAGATTTTGTTTAACATTTCCACAACAACTACATTTCTTAGATGATGGGAAAAATCTATCAACTTGAACAAATTCAATATTATTAAATTCACATTTATATTTCATTTGTCTTATAAACTCATATACACATTGTTCTGCGATAGCTTTTGATAAATGTCTATTTTTCATCATTCCACTAATATTTAAATCTTCCATTACTATTCTATATGGATATAATTTAATTATTTGGTTGGTAGCTTGATGAACGTGATTATTTCTAATGTTAGATAGTTTTCTGTGTATTAGTTTTATTTCTTTTTCTAACTTTATAATATTGTTAGTTTTCACAAAACTATTACCATTTTTATTTGCTTCATATTTTCTTGAAACTTGACGTTGTAATCTTTTCAATCTTTTCTTCAATTTCCTAACTTTTTCAGTTTTATTTACATTTTTAATTGGCTTATCTAAATGATTAACTATTGCTAAATCTTTTACACCTAAATCTATACCTACTGATAAATCTTTGTTTAACATAACTTGATTTTCGCTATGTTCAAATCCTAAAGTTAAGTACCAATACTTACCATCAAAACTACATCTAGGATTTTTATATTGAGATAAATTAGGTATATCATAGTTAGTTGTATATTTAACTTTACCTATTTTTTCAAGATTAACTTTTCCATCTTTGAACTTTATAGCATCATATCTTACATAAAAAGATTTTCTTGATTTCTTCTTTGACTTAAATTTCGGATATTTAGCTCTTTTATCAAAGAAATTCTCAAATGCTTTGCTTAAATCATCAAAAGCTTGTGCTGTTACTTGACCGCTTACTTCATACAGCCATTTGTACTCTTCTTGCTTTTTTATAGTGTTATTAAACTCTTTTTTAATTTTTGCTTTAGATGGTTTTTCATTTAATTCTGATAATTCATTCCATCTATTAAGTCCCCAATTATAAGTAAATCTAGCAACACCTATTGATTTAAGCATTAACATTTCTTGTTCTTTATTTGGAATTAATCTTATTTTTGCTGACTTAATCATTTATAATTCACCTCCCTCTTTAATATTATATGAGAAAGATGATAATAATGTTTATGTAAATATAGGAAATTATATCTTTACACAGTTTTATAAAGTTTTGGCGTATTCACATAGAGTCGTTAATTCTATGCAGTTCTCTAATGAACTTCTCATACTTTCATATGAGCGTAGACTATATCATCACCTAATCGGTGTCCCCCACTTCCACTCACTTGAGTGTACGAGCAAAAGCTCTAGTCGTTGAAGTTTCTCCTGTTCGGAGCTTACCTGCTGATTGCCTATTACTCTAGCACTTAGGATTTAACCTTATGCCATCCATATAATTTTTTCTACTTTCGTAACATTTGAGCAACCACGTTGGCGACTCACTTCAAGCTTGGTTTTATTTCATACCTACTTTGTAGTTTATATGGCTTTAAGGGTTTCCAGCAATTCAAGGGATTTTGGATGGCTTTTGCCACCACTCCATACTCTTTACGAATATGGGAGGCCGTCAACAATTCTCTAGCTTATAAAAGTCAATATGAATTTGTAAACTTTTATAAGTTATTTGTAACTGTTAGTTACCTCTACACCTGTGCAAACTCCATCTATTGTTGTAAATAACGAAAATATATTTTCAATTAATTCTAATACATTTCTTATGAAAAAATAAGCAAATATTAATGTTGCTAAAAATAACTCACTATTTACAAAAACTCCACCCCAAAGTAATGCATATATAATATTTATTATTATATTAAAAGTTCTATCTTTGATAGGCACTTTTATTTTATTTTCATTCCAGATTTTATATTTCCAATAGCTAGTGTCTATATCCTTTTCATCATATTTAGATTCTGCTACTTTTTCTAACCACATTCTCTTTCTATCATAGATATATGACTTTATATATGTTTCTTTTGCATAGTATATGGACATACTACTTAGAATTAGCAGTATACTTGGCATCAATAAGCCTTTATCTTTAGTTAATAAAATTAAAATTGTAAGAGCTATTATGTTAATTACAACAAAAGTCTTGTATTTAATAAGATTTTTATTAAGCTTTTTGGTTTTTTCTTCATCTTCAAATTCTACTATCTTTTTTTCTTCTGTTTTTACTGATAAAAATAGCATTGCTAAAAACATAAATTGAAACATACTGTACATTAAATCATTACCGACTTCTATACGATTTATCCCTTGGGTAAATGCCAGTTCCTTGCCTATTCCTATATAGTTTATTATTGATTGTAGTGGATATATCGAAAGTATGATGTATTGTATGTACATCATATTAATTGAGCTATTTATATTATGTTTGCGTTCTATATCTATCCCTCCTGCATATTGTAATAATTATATTTGTCTTATAATATTATCTTCTTATCCATTACTTTGCATTATTATAGGTTTTCTAGTTTGTATCCATATCTCCCCTGGACCTGTAAACTTTGCCACAAAGCCTTCTCCACTGAAAAATGAAGATGCTAATCCTCCACCTGCAAGTTCTGTTGTGAATTCCATATCATTATCCCATAATACTAAATGACTTGAATCTACTATGTATTGTTGCCCTTCTGTTAGTATAATTTTATGTATTGATCCACATGAGTTTACAAACAGTGTTCCTGAGCCACTAGTTCTTAATCCAAA
>JBOFYV010000070.1:0-30435 GCA_051654865.1 Peptostreptococcaceae bacterium | reverse complement strand
ATTCCCCAGCTAATAGGTGGATTACTTACAAACCACTCGTTTTGAGGGAAGAAACAAAGAACAATTCTAATTGCTGCTAATATGTACATAGTTATATCTAGATTTTTAGAATCTTTAACCTCAAATCTCATCTTCCATATCTTATAAAGTATTAGATAGAATATAGTCATAGTTACTGATGTAACTAATTTTCCAAATCCTAAAGATGCTGCATGATTTTCTAATCCTGTAGTTAATAAAGCGTTAATTCTTGGTATAAGGTGGAATGAATCTCCAAATCCTAAAACTATAGACATTATACCGAATAACTTAAAATATTGATTATTTTTTGATTTACGAACCATTATAATTCCCAATGTTATAACTGTAGTTAAATACACCACATGGAAAATAGGTTCCATAATTGCTTGCATAGTATTACCCCCTTAAATTTAATATTTACTATATTTTAACATTGAAGGCTTTACTCAATATGAAATTGGTCTTAAATCTATCTTAAATATTATATAAATAGGTAATTTACAAATAGTTTGGTGATATTATATAAATTAATAAATAATTTTAATGAAGGTGAAAAAATGAATAATTTATTTGATAAATATAAAGTATTAATAATTGATGATGAGCAAGATATAACTGAAATTTTAGAAACTGTTTTAAAGAGAGAAGGGTTTAACAATATATTTATAGCAGACAATGGAAATGATGGAATTGAACTATTCAAAAAAGTTAATCCAGATATAGTTTTACTAGATATTATGCTTCCAGATATAAATGGATATGATGTATTTAATGAATTAAGAAAAATTAGCCAAGTACCAATTTTATTTATATCAGCAAAGGATGAAGAAGTCGATAGATTATTGGGATTTGCAATAGGAGCAGATGATTATATAACAAAGCCATTTAGTGCAAAAGAAGTAGCATTTAGACTAAAGGTTAGACTTAAATCAATTAATAATATAACAACACAACAAACTGAGAATAAAAAAAGGGTTGTTGAATTTGGGGATATAAAAATAAACGAAGAAACTGGAGAAGTTTATAAAGGTAATGAAAGCTTAGAATTTACAGCAAAAGAACTAAAATTACTGATGTACTTAGTAAATAATCCAAATAGAATAATAAGTAAAGAAAATATATGTAATGAAGTTTGGGGAGAAGACTTTTTTGGATTTGATAACACAATAACAGTTCATATAAGGAAATTAAGAATGAAAATAGAAGATAATCCATCAAAGCCTAAATACATAACAACTGTAATAGGTTTAGGATATAAGTTTGTAATGAAAGGAAAAGAATAGATGAAAAAAAAGCTTATAACGCACTATTTTATATCATTCATACTAGCTTGTTCTGTAATCTTCATAATAAACATATTTTTTATGTGGTCTAATATCTATAATCAAGGTGCATTCTACAATTACCATCCAAAGGAAATAATAGAACCATTTGAGAGGTATATATATGTAAATGAAGAAAATAAAGTTGTTGTAAGTAAAGATGGAATAGAATTACTACAAAAAGAGAACATAGGTCTACAAATATTAGACGAATCTAATAATGAAGTTTTTAGTTACAAAAAACCAACTATAGCACCGATTAATTACTCGAATGTAGCACTTATAGATATGTATAACAGTGTAAGTGAAACACTATTTTTAGATGAAAAAGAATTAGATAACACTACATATACATACTTATTATTTTTTGATGCAGACAAAATAAACAGAGTAACATATTCTTACGATGTAGGGTTAATAAAAAAAGCTCATCACTTTCCTATACTAATTGGAATAAACATAGTAATAATATTAATAATGAGCATACTATTTACAGTAAGAATAACTAAACCTATAAATAGAATAGTAGAAAAAATAGAAAAACTATCTAAAGGAAACTACAATAGAAACACAATCAACGAAGGCATTTACTTTGAAGTAGAAGATAGACTAAATCAGCTATCAGAAAGACTAGACAATAACGAAGCAGAAAGAAACAAACTCGAAGATATGAGAGAAGAGTGGATCTCAAATATTACACATGACATAAAAACGCCATTAACATCAATAATAGGAAATGCTGAAATAATGTCAGACACAGAATATGAAATAGAAGATGAAAAAAGAGTAAAGTATTGCAACACTATAATCAAAAAAAGTGAGTACATAAAAACATTAGTAGAGGATTTAAATTTATCGACAAGACTAAAAAACAACACAATAGTCTTAAAAAAGAAAAAAGTAAACATAGTATCATTAGTAAGACATATTCTAATAGACATTATAAACGATGAAAAATATAACTATGACAATATAGGATTCAATTACTCAAACGAAGAAATATTTATAGAAATAGACGAACAACTAGTAAAAAGAGTAATCATAAACCTTATAACAAACGCATTTGTTCATAACGGAAAAGACGTAAAGATAAACATAAGACTTGAAAAAATGGATAAAGATAAAGTTCAAATAATAATAGAAGACAACGGAAAAGGAGTATCAGAGGTAGAGTTAAAATACATATTCAGAAGATACTACAGAGGAACAGACACAAAAAAGAAAACAGAAGGCTCAGGACTAGGAATGGCAATAGCCCATGATATTATCAAAGTACATAATGGAAATATAAAAGCTATAAGTGAACTAGGAGAAGGTCTGAAGATAAGTATAACACTCCCAATTAGATAGCAATAAAATAGCTAATATTTGATGATGTATAGCTCATTAGCGAAGGTGGTTAATTATATAAGTTGTACCGACATTTTAGCATGGAGGGAAACTTATATAATTAACCACCGAGCGGGCTATATATTATCACAAATATTAGCTATTTATTAATATCTAATAATAAAAAGGCATAGACATAAATGAGAACGCCAAACCAAAGAATGTAAGTATAAACACTAACAGAGGTACACCAAACATTAATATTAATGGTAATACCAAGTTAGTTCCACCCTTAGAAAGTATAGACCTATGTCTAACATCTTCCCTAAGACCATCAACTGATTGTAACTGCTTTTGTATATGCTTTAAATATAATGTATTTCCATAAAGACCACAAACCGCATATGTTGCTAAGTTTAATAACCAACCTACAAATGGTATAAAAGCTAGCACAATATTAGCTAATATTAAACCAACACCATAGCCGTACATCTTTCTATAAAACATCCAATTAGAAGTAAAGAAAAATGCTCCCCAGTTCCAAGACGTGTTTTTATCAAACTCTTGCATATCTTTAAATTTAGGAATGTAGAACTCTGTGTTTTTTTGGATAAAGTTTATCATATCATCATTATCCCAATCTGCTTTAATAGAGTCATCACCATTTATATTAGTGAAGTTTTGATAAGTTTCACTATTAGTAATAGAATCTTTTATATTATAAGCTTTATCTTTTATAGAATCTTCTATAGATTTTAAACTATGTCCACACTGAGAGCAAAACTTGCTAGATTTTAAAACTTCTTGCCCACACTGAGAACAAAATATAGTTTCTTTATTACTCATTACTATTCCTCCTTGTGATATATTTTGATTTATAAAATATATATAATTTCAGTAACAAAACAAATTGATTATAATACAAATAATAGATATTTTCAACAGAATGATACAAAATATAAAATCTAAATTAAGTTGACAACCATATATTAAGCTAACTATAATTAACTTAGATAATAAATATTTATGAAATCAAGTCATGAAGGCTCTTAGCTTATCATGGCTTTTTTTGTGTAACGAATTTTTATATTCAAAGGGGGTAAAATTATGAATCAAGTAGAATTTTTCAACAGTATATCTAAAGAATGGGACGATATAATAGAAGTAAATGAAGAACGAATAAATTTACTATTATCAAAAATTGATATCAAAGATAATAATCATATTCTAGATATAGGAACAGGCACTGGGGTACTTATACCATTTCTAAAAAGATTAAATCCAAATGGTTATATAAAGGGAGTAGATATATCACAAGGGATGCTTAAAGTGGCAAAAGGGAAGTTCAATAAATTAGAAAATATATCTTTTGAAGTAGTCGATGTAGAAAACGATGAGATAAATGAATGTTATGATAACATAATTTTGTACTCAATGTTCCCTCACTTACAAAACAAAACAAATACAATAAAGAAATTAGTTGAAAAAAATTTAAAAGAAAATGGACAACTTATAATTGCACATTCAAATAGCAGAGAGTTTTTGAACAATATGCACAAAGAAAAAGATGAATGTGTAAGTGAAGATAGGCTAATACCAGTAGATAAACAAAAGTATTTATTTGAAGAAGCGGGTTTAAATGTATCACATGCATTTGAAAATGATGAAATTTACTATTTAATAGTTAATAAATAATAAGGGGGGTATTGAGGAGATGAAAAATAAAAAAATAGTTTTATCAGGGTTATTTGTAGCATTTGGAATAATATTACCAATGGTATTTCATACTGTAAATTTAGCAGGACCAATATTTTTACCGATGCATATACCAGTATTGTTAGCAGGATTTTTATTAGGTCCAGTATGTGGTGCATTAGTTGGGGTACTTACACCAGTATTAAGTGGACTAATGACTGGTATGCCACCAATAGTACCTGTTATGCCAATAATGGCTTTTGAACTATGTGCATATGGATTAATAACAGGATTTTTATTTGAGAAAACAAAAAATACATACGTATCATTAATTGGAGCAATGATAAGTGGAAGGTTATTTGCAGTAGTTGGAGCATATATAGTTTCTATGACAATTGCACCACAAGTAAATCCGATGATGTTTGTATTTGGAAATATAGCACAAGCTATACCTGGTATGTTAGTTCAAGTAATATTTATACCAATTTTAGTTAAGGTTATTTCTAAAAATCCAGAAATAAATAGAGTGCTAGCTTAAACTTAAAACAAATATATAAAGCTACATACCTCATGAACAGTTAGGATATGTAGTTTTATATATTTAATAGAAATTTTAATTAAAAGGTATAGCTATATAAATAAACCTCTAATTTAGTGCTAACAGCATTAAAATTCATTAATTTTTCAGCTTCTCGTCTAAAGTTTTGGCTATCATAAAAACCATAGTTGCATCTATCATCTGTATATAGATACAGTGACTTAACATCATTAACCTTCATATAATCTAATAAATTTGTCATTAAAGTTTTTCCAACTCCAAGTCCTCTTGATTCTGTTGAAACTATAAATAATTGTACAGATCCTTGAAAGTTGTTTTCTTTTCCTTTTATGATTTCTTTATACACATTTTGAATTTTAGTAAACTCTTTAAGTAGATTTTTATTAGCTTTACTAGAAAAAGCTAACCTGCATAATGAAGATAGTGAACTAGTTATATTATGGAACTTTCTTAATTTTTTCTTATCAGATTTTGAGTTACCTAAAATTATACCAATAACTTTATTGTCCTTTACAGCCACTTGGCTATAAGAACTATCCATAATACAACCCTGCAAATAAAGTGTTAAGATAGAGTCTAAAACCTTTTTATCACTAAGAAATTCATTAAATTTAAAAGCTTCACAAATTAGCTTCTTAACAATTTCATAATCTGACTTTTCTATTTTTCTATATTGTACTTTTTCCATTTTAAACAAATCCTTTCTTTTAGTTAAACTTATAATTTTTACTCATATATCTTATAATGATAGTAATGTGTACCCTAAGGGGAGAGTCAACGGAAATTTTAAAAGGATGTGAAAAATATGAAAAACTTATTTTCAATAGGTGAAGTATCTAAGATAAAAAATATTACAGTAAAGGCTTTAAGATATTATCATAAAATGGGTATTTTAGAGCCTAAATTTATTGATGAATCTACAGGATATAGATATTACTCTATAGAGCAATTTATATATATCGATATTATAAAAGGATGTAGGGAACTGGGAACTAGTATAGCAGAACTTCAAGAAATATTTAAAGATTGTGATATGGATAAGCTATTAAAGTTTTCAAAGGAAAAAAGAAAAGAAGCAGAAGAAAATATACTAAAAATGAAAGAAATAATAAAACATATAGATTTACTAAATGAAAGTGTTGAAAATTCAAGAAATGCACTAAATAAAGATGATCTAGAAATAAAATATTTTGATAAAAGATATATAGTGGTATCTGAGTGTAAAGAATCAGGTAGCTTAAGGGAATTATTGTATTATTCAAATTTAAATAGAGTAATAGAAACATATAATATAGACGTAAATATGGATAAAGGAATTATATACAATATAAAATCACAAGGAATAGTAGAACCTATTTATGTTTTTAGTGGGATAATAGACAATAATAATATTCAATGTAATGATTATATAAAGGTTTTACCAGAAGGTAATTATTTAGTTTTGTCTTACAACAAAGGTAATGAAGATGAGAGAGTAAATAAGATAATAGAATATGCAAATACACATAATTTAAAAATTAATAGCTTTATTGAATTTGAATTATTCGATGATTTATTCAATACAAATTCTTATAGTTGTCAGCTACAGGTATTAATAGATAACCATAAAAAGAGATAAAATAAACCTTAATGTAATCAAAGAATTGTTATTTAAGTTTTTTACGTTTAAAAGATTTAAATGTAGTGACCTGAAAGGAAAGAGTAACATATGATATATTAAATAATAATTTTTCTTGGGGGGATTTTATGGATTGTTTTAAAATAGATCAAACGAAAAATCTAGTAAGAATGTTTAATGCATTACCAGAAAATGTATCAGTTGATATTTATGTTAATGGGGAGTTATTATATTCAAATGTAAAATATAAGGAGTTTACAACATATGCATACGGTGAAGTTGGAAATATAAAAATTGATGTATACAATACTGGAACTAAATCTAATCCACTAATAAGAGGTACAGTTAGGATACCTGCGGAACAAATTTTTACTATTGCGTTAACAGGTAATAAGGGAGAAGAAGCATTATTAGTTTTAGAAGATGATATAACACAACAACCATCAAAAGAAAGTGCTATAAATAAGATAGTAAATTTATCGCCAGATTTACCAGAGGCAGATGTTAATTTTAACGATACTCCTTCAGCAAGTAATATATCATATAGAGATGAAACTCTATATGCGTATTTACCTCCAGGTAAATATAAAATAACAGTAGAAGAGAGTGAAACAGAATATGAGGTGACAGAAGGTGTATTTGAATTTAAAGCAGAAAGAATTTACACTATATATATTATTGGAAATCCACCAAATGTAGAACTTATACAATCAGTTGATGGAAATACTTATGCATGTTTATAATAATAAAATAAATAAATAAAGGGTGTCACTAATTATAGTGATGCCTTTTAAAAAGGGTGGGAATTACTATAAAATATAAGATTATTATTATGTTTATGGTGTCAGTTATTGTGATACTTACATTATCACCGTTTATACATTTAAGCTCAAGCATAAATAATATATATCAATCTATAGCAAAACAAATGGCAACTACAATTATACTATCAATAATAATTAGTGCTTATTATATTGTAACAAGAGGTATTAGGATAAACAAATTTATAAAATTCACCTATTTAATACTGATACTTTGTACAGTTAGTAGTATAAAATATTGTATTGATATATATGATACTCCTTTCTTAGGAATAAAGCTATCAGATATAATTCTTTATAGGAATAGAAGTAAAACATCATACTATGAGTTAGACTTAAGCAATAAAGTAAAAACAAGTAAATGCACATTATATACACCAACATCTTCTACAGATGGAAAATGCGTAATATACCTTAACAATAAAGGTGAAGATATAAGCTTAAATACCGTATTATTTTACAAAGATATAGCAATAGATGAAGGCAATAGTTTTATGATACTTGACATTAACAATAATGATATAAATGAAAGTATTGATAGTGTTGAAAAAACTATAGAACAACTGAAAGAGGATAATACTATAAAAGAAGCTATTTTAATGGTAGAAGAAAAAAATAAAGAAGACAATTTATTAAAAGAAGTGTTAATGTCAAATAGCATAGATGGAGTTATTGAGTTAAGCACTAAAGATAAATTTAAAATAAAAGATATAGAAATAAAAAATATGCCAATATTAGTTTTACAAGGGAATGATAATTTTATAAGAACATCTATAATAGGTGATAAGTTTGAAAAGACATTTGAAGAGTGGATTAGTAGTGATTTTTAAATATTAACTGAGATATATTAACAAAATGACAAGAATCTACATAGTATATTATGGAACATAATATTCATAATAGGTGATGGAATTGAAAAAATTATGTTTTTTTAATATAGATGGAGAAATAATAACACAAAATGATGCAAGATATGAAAAAGCAAGACAAGAATGGAATAGAGCAATACAAAAGTATCCTATTGCAATCGTCTACTGCGAAAATAATGAAGATGTTAGTGAAGCGGTGGTATGGGCTAGTTCACGACAATTACCAATTAGGGTAAGGAGTGGTGGACACAATTATGAAGGATACTCAACTGACAATGGAGTAGTTATAATAGATATTAGTAGAATGAACAATATAAACATAAACTATGTAAATAATACTATAAAAGTACAAGGTGGAGTAAAAAATAGTCAACTATATAATACAATATCACCCAAAGGTTATCCGTTTCCAGGAGGAACTTGCCCTACAGTGGGAGTAAGTGGATATACACTAGGAGGAGGCTGGGGCTATTCTGCTAGAAAATTTGGTCTAGGATGTGATAGCTTAGCTGAAGTAGAAATGATAGACTATAAAGGCAATTTATTAAGAGCAAATTATTATGAAAATACAGATTTGTTCTGGGCACTTAGAGGAGCAGGAGGACAAAATTTTGGAGTAGTAGTATCAATGACCTATCATCTTCCAAAGAAAGTAGAGTATGTAACGTATGTTGAGCTATATTATCCCAAGATAGAGATTATAAATCAAGTCAAATTCTTTGATGTATGGCAAAACTGGATAGCATCTGTAGATCATAATATAAATTTAAGTGGTGGAATATATAATTCTAAAGACTATGGAGTATATGCTTATTTAAGAGGGCTTAGCTATAAAAATTTAGATGAAACAAAGTTATTATTATCACCATTTTATAAGATAGAAGGTCTAGATGATAATCTAGAGCAATTAACTTTTTATGAAGCAATTACAAAAATTCAAGCTAGTTATCCAAAGTATGAATTTTTTAAATCTAGTGGAAGATTTACAAATATAAAATACTCAGCTTGTACTATAGAAGATATACTCAAAATTGTAAATCAACCAAGACCGAAAGGATCTTATTTAACACAAGTTGGTCTATATGGATTAGGTGGTAAGATAAGTGATGTCCCATCTAATTATACAGCTTTCTTTTATAGAGACGCTAACTATATTTTAAGTATGCAAACTGTATTTGAAGATAACACATACAAAGAAATTAATAACAAGTGGTTTGACAAAAACTTTAAATCAATATATGAAGTAACTAAAGGCTCATATGTTAATTTTCCTTACAATAAACTAGAATGTCCAGGTTACAGTTATTATGGTGATAATATTTATAGACTAAGATATATAAAGAGAAAGTATGATCCATGTAATGTATTTTCATATCCTCAAGGATTGGGACGATAAATATTAAGAAGGTAGCTATTTAGCTACCTTTTGTTATATAAATTTAACTTTATGAATAAAAAATATAAAGTATAGAGTTAATATAAAAAAATTACTACAATTAATTTTGTAGTGTTTTTTACTATTTAAAAAGGAGGGGATTTTATATGGAACTAATCAAACCAAAGCATTTAAAAAGAGGTGATAAAGTAGCCACCGTAAGTTTGTCTTGGGGAGGTGCTGGTGATGAAGAAATATTATGGAGGTATTACCAAGGCAAAAAAAGGCTTGAAGAAGAGTTTGGACTTTGTGTAGTTGAAATGGAAAATACTCTAAAAGGTAGTGAGTACATATATAACCATCCTGAAAAAAGAGCGAAAGATTTAATGGATGCATTTAAAGATCCATCGATAACAGGTATATTTTCATGTATTGGAGGAGATGAAAGTGTGAGAATATTACCATATATAGATTTTGAAGTTATAAGAAATAATCCTAAAATATTTATGGGGTATTCTGATACAACAGTTACCCATATGATATGTTTGCAATCTGGAATAACTAGTTTTTATGGACCGTCTATACTAGCAGAATTTGCTGAAAATGTAGAAATGTTTGATTATACAAAGTATTGGATAAATGAAGTTTTATTTAATAATAAACCAGTAGATAATATACATAGTTCAAGTATATGGACTAGTGAATATTTACCTTGGTTAGAAAGTAACAAAGATATACAAAGAAAAACATATAAAAATAAAGGATATGAAGTATTACAAGGTAGTGGTATAGTAAGAGGTCACTTAATAGGTGGATGTATTGAAGTGTTAGAAATGCTAAAAGGCACTGAAGTATGGCCATCTAAGGAAATGTGGGACAATGCAATATTATTTTTTGAAACATCGGAAGATACTCCAGAGCCTAAGTATTTAGAATATTGGCTTAGAAATTATGGTTCACAAGGAGTTTTTGATAGGGTAAGTGGAATTATATTTGGAAAGCCTTACGATAATAAGTACTATGATGAGTACAAAGAAGTAATACTAAAAGTGATTGGTGAGGAGTTAAGGTTAAAGCATATTCCAATTATGTATAATATGAACTTTGGGCATACAGCACCTATGATGGTATTGCCTTATGGATGTATGGGTGAGATTAATTGTGATAAATTAACATTTAGAATAATAGATTCAGCAGTAAGGTGAGTTATTTTATGTATGTTATTTAATATAGTCCGCGAAGATGATAATTATATAAGTTTTGCTTCAGGCTATCGCAATGTCGCTACAACTTATATAATTATCATCTTCGCTAATGAGTTATATTAAGTATCATATATAAAATAAAATGTAGAGGATAAGAATTAAAAGTTATTAATTTAATAGTGAAAATTATAAGTTATATATACATTTATTGTGCATAATAAGATAAAGATATTGTATAGAAAAGAGGAGTATAGATGAAGAAAAAGGCATTGATTATTATATCTTCGGCAGATAGATTACCACTTAAATATCCAGAGAACACATCTGTTTCAATTGGTTTTTTCATAGTTGAGATGGGAAAAATTCTTGAGGAGTTTAAGGATGAGTATGAGTTTACTTTTGCTACTCCAGATGGTAAGGTTCCTACTATTGATATAAACGGTGAGGCACTGGTAATGCAGACTGCAAGTAAGTTTTTACTTGAAAGTACTAAGATGACTGCTCAGCTGAATTTTGATTTTGATGTAGAGAAGTATAGATCAAGTAATGAAGAATATGTAAATAGAAGAAGGGAAGAGTTAAATACAGTAGGATGCTTAATGGGTAAACTTAAGGTATCAGAAGAACTTCCAAAGTCAAATAAAGAGGCTAAGATTTATAGAGAAGAGATTGTTAAATATATGAACACCTTGAAGGAACATCAATTTATGTCACTAGAAGAGATAGTTGAAAAGGATAGTAACCCTAATGATGAGTTCAAGATAAGTAAATTTAACTTTGTTCATATGCCAGGTGGTCATGCACCTATGGTTGATTTTGTAGATAATCCATATTTAGGAGAAGTATTAAATCGAATATATGATAATAAAGTGTTGTTGTCTCTAATTTGCCATGCACCAATAGCCCTTTCATCAGCTAAGTTTAGGATAGGTAAAGATGGAGAAGTTATAAACATTGATAACTATGGTTATAAAGGTGCAAAGATAACTGTATTTGGTAAAATAGAAGAAATGGAAGTGTCAATGGGCGGCTTCTATCATGTTCCAGGAGAAAAAACTCGTTTAGAGTATTATGCTTCCGATAAGTTAGAAGAGGATGGATATAAAGTTGATACCACTATGTCATTTATGCCAAAGGTTATATTTGAAGAAGAGAAGTTACTAATTACAGGTAATGGTCCTCAAGCGATTGATATACAAGCAAATAAGCTAAAGGAGTTATTATTAAAATAATATTAATAATTATAAAATCCACTTAAGTATTATGAAGTTAGCTTAAGTGGATTTTTATGTATTCAAATATTAAAACTATTCATCAAGCATACAAGAAGCTATTTCAAATTCTTTTTGGCTTTCTTGAACTTTCTTTTCTTTAGTAGGGAAAGTGCTATCAAATGCTTCAATTTCCTCAGGAGTGGCTTCAAGTGCATCAGAAAAAACTGCATATCCTGAAACATTGTCTAAAGCACCTTCATAAAGTGGTAACGCAAGTAAACCTTTATAGAAGTTTCCATCAGCCATAGATATACTATATTTTTTACCACCAACAAATCCATAAGGTTCATAGTGATAAGGGTACCCTAATGTTAATATTGCCCTATATCCTAATTTTTTTGCTTCTTCTATAGAATGAGTAATCAACTGACGTCCAAGTCCAATTCTGTGAATTCTTGGTGATATAGACACAGGACCAAAGCTAATTGTGTTAATCTCTGAACCATCTTCAGATACAATCTTTGAATGAGAGTAAAATATGCTTCCAACAATTTCACCATCTACTTCTATAACGAATGTAAGCTCAGGTATGAAGTCTGTGCTTTTTCTTAAGTTATGAACAGCAAGGTGCTCTGCACATCCAGGGAAGTACAGATTCCAAAAGGCTTCTCTAGTAACTTCTTCAACTTTTCTATAGTCTTTTGGTTCTTCTTTTCTTATTTTTATATCCATAATATCTCCTTAAAAATACTTTATATTTTAAATTAATACGTCTTATAAACTATTATTACTCAAAATTTATTTTATTATTGAATTAGTAGACAAGATAAGTATATTATACATCAATACAAACCACAGGGACCATATTTACTAATTAAACTAGTAATTTCATAAAAGGGTTGCAAATTATATGATAACTGTATAATATGTATATATACAGTTGATACAGATTATACAATAAAGGAGGTAAAAAATGAACATAATTATCTCAAACAGTTCTGATTTACCAATTTATTTACAAATAGTAAATCAAATAAAAGAAGCTATATTAAGAGGTCAGATAAAAGAAAATGAAATGTTACCTTCTATGAGAGGTTTGGCCAAAGACTTAAGTATTAGTTTCATAACTACAAAACGGGCTTATGAAGAACTTGAAAAACAAAACCTAATAAACACAGTTCCAGGAAAAGGATGTTATGTATCACCTTTTAATAAAGAACTTGTATACGAAGCTAAAGTTAGAGAAATAGAAGAATTACTAGAAAAGTCCATCAACCTTTCTAGATTAATAGGATTAGATAGGACAGATTTGCACGAGATATTAGATAGCTTATATGAGGGGGAGTAAAATGCTTAAATTAGATAAAGTAAGTAAAGACTTTGGAAATTTCAAACTAAACAACGTATCATTTGAACTAGAAGAAGGATTTATAATGGGGCTTATAGGTCATAATGGTTCAGGAAAAACAACTTTGATAAAGTTAATAATGAATCTACTTAATTGTGACTCTGGAGAAATTTATTTTATGGGAGAAAATATAAAGAATAATCCTAAAAAATTTAAAGAAAGTATAGGATTTATATACGATGATTTATACTTTTATGAACATCTGAAAGTAGATGATTTTAAAAAAGTAATATCACCTTTTTACACTAAATTTGATAATAATAAGTTTGATAATTACCTTACACAATTTGGTATTTCTAAAACTACAAAGATAGGTAAACTTTCTAAGGGTCAAAAAATAAAATTAATGCTAGCAAAAGCACTATCTCATAATGCTAAGCTTTTAATTCTAGATGAACCAACATCTGGACTTGACCCTATATTTAGAAAAGAAATGATAAATTTACTTCAAGAAGAACTAGAGAGTGGAGATAAGAGTGTAATATTTTCAACTCATATTACTCAAGATTTAGAACAAGCTGCTGATTTTATAACACTTATAAACTATGGAAGTTTAGTATTTAGTGAAAGTAAAGAATACATAGATGAAAATTACAAAATAATTAAGGGAAGTAAAGAAGAATTAGAAAAGATAGATTTAATAGGAAGAATAGATAAACCTTATCATAGTGAAGGATTATTTTTAAAAAGTAGTTACGATATAGAAATAAATAATGTAGACAAAGCATCTTTAGAAGATATTATTTACTACTATGGGGAGGGAAAAAGTAATGCTTAATTTAATAAAAAAAGACTTAATAGCTTGTTTTAAGACAGATATAAGAACTATAGGTAAGTTGATTTTAGGATTGATAATATTTTCAGCAATATTAGTTCCCATATCATCAATGGCTATACCACTGTTTGTAAGTTATATATTCATATTTAGAAGCTTCTATCTAGATGAACTAAATAAGACAGATTACTTTTTTAATAGTATGCCTATAGACAAAGAGGACGTGGTGTATGCTAAGTACATATTTTCAACAATAATTATAATAGTATCCTTAATATTTACTTTTATATATTCAAAAGTACTCAAGCAAATATGGTATATAGATTTAATGACTATAGAAATTCTACTAATAACAATAAGTGTAGTAGTATTATTAGTAGCTATATGCTTACCTATAACATTTAAATATGGGTACAACAAGTCATACGTAATAATAAACTTTTTAATAGCAGCTATAACATTAGTTACAATGTTTACAGCATTTAAACCTAAGGCTGATGTTTCTATAGAAGGAGCAGTAATACCAAGAGTAGAGCCAGGGTATCTTATGATAACAGGCGTTGCTTTGGTCGCTTATATAGTTTCAATGTACATTTCAGTAAAAATATATCAAAAGAAAGAAATAGCTAGCTAGGGGAGGGTGTTATGAATAAGAAGTTTATACAAGTAAGTTTAATATTATGTTTACCGTTTTTGTTAATAGTAGGGGCAAGTATGATGATATTAGGACCTACATCTGATGAATCTGGATTTGAAGGTTTTCCAGAAGAGCCTATAATAGAATATAAATCTTATAAAGAAGATAAGAATAACCATATAATTACACTTACATTAAAGAATAATACCAAAAGCATTACTACGATAAATGATATGAATTTATCTTTTAATTATAAGCAAAATCAAGAATATGATGATGGATCATGGTCTCTATATACTGACTTTTACTTTAAAGGACAGGAAGCAGATAAGTTTGAGGAAGAACCAGTATATGGAATAGATCCAGGAACTGAAAAGGATATTATTTTTTATATACCTAAGGCAGTAAAATTAGATGAGGAAGTTTTTGACTTGAATAATCCTGAAGTACATTATAATTATAGTTTCTATAAACATAGATCAAGTAAGAATTCATTAATGTTTGGGAGTGGTGGTATAGCTGGAAGTAGGAGTATAGGGATTAAAAAGTAAATATAAATTTACAAAGGTAGTAGCGTTTAAGTAGGTAGGGTATATATAATTATAATATGTAGAAAAGGCATACACTATGTTTGGTGTATGCCTTTTCTACATATTATAATTATAAAATTAATTTTACGTAGTTATTTTATTGTTCATTAACGATGCTTTGCTTTGATTCTACTGTTTCAGCATTTTCATTTTCACTTAAAACAGAGCTAGGAGATACTATATTATCTTGTATATCTTTGTGGTAAACCATTCTTGAAGTATAATCGTTAGGATTAGATTCACTGATTTCAAATACTCTCGCACCTCTCATATTATCTTTAGCATCACCGCTTAATCCGTATGTACCATAACCTGTGTTAGCAGCATAGCCTAAGTTTACACCAGCATAAGGTCTTTCGAAATCATTTATATGATCATGTCCAACATAGATACCTTGAACATCTTTCTTTTCCTTCATAGCCATAAATAGTCCGCTGTTATAGTTAGATGGGCATGGCGATTCATTCCAGCTACCATTGCCTCCACTTAATAATACTTTAGTGTATTCAGGTACTGGTATATGCATAAATGCTAAGGATGGAAGTGGTTGGTTTTTATTTTTTTTAGCCAACATATCAGATGTTTGTCTGTACCAAGCGATTTGTTGAGGTGTTACATATGCATAACCACTTAAATCCTCTTCGTCTTTATTAGCATATGTTCCAGAATCGAATAAATATAAGTTGAATATGTCTTTATTTCCTTTAGTATTTTTTATAGTAAGATTTCCATCACCGACCCTATTTTGAGAAACATTTGACCCCATAACATTTACATTGTCTTCAAAAGACATATAATATTTCATCATATCCTCTTTATCCATACCAGTTTTTGAAGTATGATCTTCATCGTGATTTCCAAAAGTTATAGCCCAAGGTATATCTCTATCTTCCATTGGCTTTACTACATTATCGATAGCTTTTTTTACTTCTGCTTTTGTATTAGATCTTCCATCTATTACATCACCAGTTATTAATACTAAATTTGGATCTTCCTTATCTAATACATCATTCATAAGCTGTATAGTTCGTTCATCTGTATTTGGACCATCTTGGGTATCTGTAAACTGAACTACTTTAAAGTTTCCATTTTCAAATTTAAGTACCTCATCTTTGTTATTCTGATTTGCTAGCGATTGTGGTGCAGCTCCAAAACATATTACAGTTACTAGTGTAAGTGCCGTTAGTACTTTTGAAATTCTTTTGAAATGCATAATTTTATCCCCCTAGTTATAATTAATTTTAAATTACAAGTTAAGTATACAAGCTATGTATTAATTTATAATTAAAATAGTGTTAAATCTAATTTGTTTATGTTAAATGTTTTTATTAAATATTAAGAAAAGTATAAATACAAAGTTTTAAGTTGCATTAAAGGGGTATATATTGTATTATAAGTAAGAATCGGTATCAATTGAAAAGGAGAAACATTATGAACAAAAAGATAATATCACTAATGGTTGCAGGTATAGTAACTGTATCATTAACAGGATGTACAAATAAAGAAAATAAAGTAGAAAGCAATGAATCAGAATATACAATAACACATGAATTAGGAGAGACTACTTTAAAAGAAGAACCACAAAGAATTGCAGCACTTGAATTTTCTTATGTTGATGCACTAGTAAGTTTAGATAAAGAAGTTGTTGCAATAGCAGATGATTTAGATAAAACAAGAATAATAGAAGAAGTTAGATCAAACCTAGGAGAATATGTATCATTAGGATCAAGAAGAACACCAAGCTTAGAAGCATTGATGGAAGTTAGTCCAGATTTAATAATAGCTGACCCTCTGAGACATAAAGATATACAAAAAGAATTAGAACAAATAGCGCCAACTATATATATAGATAGTACAAGTGTAGGATATGATGAAATATTAAGTGCATTTGAACAAATCGGTAAAGCAGTAGGAAAAGAAGATGAAGCTAAGAAATTGGTTGAGGAGCATCAAAATAGTATGAAAAAAGGTAGTACATCAGCACAGAAACTAGGAACAGTAGCAATAGGTGTAGTACAAGATGGTATGTTATCACTACAGACAGACTCATCATATGTGATGGAGTCATTAAAAGATTTTGATATAACAAATATAACTGACTCAAAAGATTCAAGACATCAGGTTACGCTAGAGCAGTTAGTTGATATGAATCCAGATACACTAATAATAATGACAGATGAAAAAGATGCTGATTTTAAACAATTCAAAAATAACCCGCTATGGAATAAATTAAAAGCTATAGAAAATGGAAACTACTATGAGGTTGATAGAACTTTATGGTTATTCTCTAGAGGACTTATATCTACAGAAGTTATGGGAGAAGAGTTTGAGGGGATTTTAAATGAAGCAAAATAGTTTTAGAAATAAAAAATTGATAGTAGGAGCTTTGATTCTGCTATCAATTTTAATAATATATGGAAATATATCTTTAGGAAATAATAACTATAGCTTTGACCAAATAATATCAGCCATAGCAAGTAATGATAACACCAATGAAAGTTTAATAATAAATCAAATTAGAATACCAAGAGCTATAGTAGGATTTTTTGTAGGGTCAAGTTTAGCATTAGCAGGACTTGTAATACAATCTATAACTCAAAATAGATTAACATCATCTCAAATACTAGGGGTAAACTCTGGAGTAACATTTGTAAGTGTATTAGCTCTAATATACCTTCCATTTGTTGGTTATATGGGTAGAGTAGGATTTGGAATAGTTGCAGCTTTAGTGGTCGTACTGACTGTACTTAAGTTAAGTAAGAATAGTTCTAAAATATCAGTAGCAAATTTACCTTTATCAGGGTTAGTTATTGGTGTATTTTTAACATCATTAACTCAAAGTATACTTCTTCTAAATGAAGAAGCAGCAGAGACTATGATGTTTTATATGATAGGTTCTTTTGTTAGAGCTAATTGGGAAAGTGTAATTGTATTAGTGCCAGTTAGTATAGTATGTATCATTATGTTGTTAATACTTAGTAGAAATTTAAAAGTTATTGAATTAGGAAATGATATGGCACTTAGTTTAGGTGTAAATATGAGTAAATATGTATTTATATTTGTAGTAATAGTATCACTTTTAGCAGGTACAAGTGTATCTATAGCAGGACCAGTTGGATTTATAGGAATAATAGTTCCAAATTTAGTTAGAAAAATAGTTTCAAGCGATTATAAATTTTTAATAGTGATGACATCATTAGTAGGTGGAATTTTGGCATCTTTATCTGACTTAATAAGTAAATTCATTAGCTATCCATATGAGACACCAGTAGGTTTAGTTATAAGTTTTATAGGTGTACCAATGTTTTTATATGTAGCAATGAGTGAGAGAAGTAAGAGGTAAATAAAATGAAAAAAAAGTATTTATATATAATGTTTGTGGTACTTGTAATAATTTCGATTGCAATATCATTAGGGGTTGGAACTAAATTTTACAATCCGTTAGAAATATTTGAAGCACTAACAACAACAGAACCAAGAGGAGTATATAACTTAGTAACGAAGATAAGAATCCCGAGAGTATTGTTAGCGGCTTTTATTGGAGCTGGATTAGCAGTATCTGGGGCATTATTCCAATGCGCTCTTAAAAATCCACTAGTATCACCAGATGTGATAGGAGTAAATCATGGAGCAGTACTAGGAGCAAGTTTACTGATAGTATTTTTCCCAAAAGCTCCAAGCTATATAACTTTTATAACTACATTTATATTTGGAATGTTGACTTTCTTTATAGTTTATTTAATAAACAAAAAAAGAGGATTTAATCCAATATGGATAGCTTTAAGTGGTATGGCAATAGGATATTTAATTGATGCTTTTAATCAAGTTCTGTTAGTAAATGCATCAAGACAAGCTATCAATTTAAATGTAGCACTAGCATGGATAAAAGGAAGTTTATATGGTAAATCCTACACAGATTTGTTAATAGCAGCAATTGTAATCACAGCACTTATAGTTATATCTATTATATTAGCTAAAAAGATGGATATATTATACCTTGGAGATGAACAAAGTATAGCATTAGGAGAAGATCCAGTTAAATTTAGAAAGACATTAATATTTATAGGTGTTTTAATAAACTCTGTAGCTGTAGCGATTGCGGGAAGTATAGGATTTATAGGTGTAATAGCTCCACAAATAGCCAAGAGGTTATTTGGAGGAAAACATATAAATATTGTTTCAGGATCGGCATTAATAGGAGCAATATTAATAGTAGTAGCAGATGCACTTGCAAGAGGTGTAAAGCCTCCAATAGAATTACCAATTAGTGTATTTACAGCAATAATAGGTGCACCGTATTTCTTCTATTTAATAAAGAAAGAGATGAGTTAGGAGTATTAACATGATAAAAGTTGAAAAATTAAAATTTGGATATAAAGATAAAATAATATTAAATGATATAAATGTAAATATACCACAAGGAAAAATAACTATAATAATAGGCAATAATGGATGCGGAAAATCTACATTATTAAAATCTATGTGTAATATAATAAATCCAATTAGTGGAGAGATATATTTTAATGATAAAGAAATCAAAGAAATAGGTATTAAAGGGATAGCAAAATTGGTATCAGTAGTACATCAAACTCCAAAAGTTCCAGAAGAAGTAACAATAGAAGAGTTATGTTATATGGGGCGAAATCCACACAAAGGAATATTTGATAGAATAAATAAAAAAGATAAAGAAATAGTTGAAAAGGCTATAAAAATGACAGGTCTTTGGGAACTAAAAGATAGAAACTTGATAAATTTATCAGGCGGTCAAAGACAAAGGGCATTTATAGCATTAGCTCTGGCTCAAGATACAGAGATAATATTCTTAGATGAGCCAACTACTTATTTAGATATAAATTATCAGTATGAAATACTAGATTTATTAAAAGAACTTAACGATAATTTTAACAAGACTATTGTTATGGTACACCATGACTTAAACCAAGCTGCAACTTATGCTGATAATATTATTTTAATGAGTGAAGGTAAAGTTTTAAACCAAGGTACTCCAGAGAAAGTTATAACAGAAGATAGTATAGAAAAAGTATTTAAGTTAAAATGTGAAAAAATATGTTCTAGTAGAGGTCAGTGTTGTTTTGTACCTGTAGAAAGAATTGTATAATAGTAAAAGCGTACACGAAAATAAACTAGTGTACGCTTTTTTTGAATGTTTTTTCAGCAATATTATCCATTAATTCACCTAAGATTAATATAGCAAATAAAGTTGGAGATTTAAATAAAACATAAATAAGCATTACAATACCAAGAAGTATAAGTACAACTACTGATATAAGAAATTTACCCATTACAACTACTTCGCTATCATCTTCTGGTTCTAACATAAATGTATCAAGTGCCTTCTCAAACTTTGCTTGAAGCATAGGAGAAGCTATCCTATCTATAGCAAATATTATCCAAAACAACCTTAAATCATTATTAAAAGAATAAATATAAAGTGGAACTGCTAATAAAGATATTGCTAATGTGATTATTAAACTCTTTTTACTCATATGAATTTTACCTCTATAGTTTTTATGATAGTTAAAAAATCTAACTCCATTATACAGTATATAAATTTAAAATCCAACCTGTTACAAAAACCTATAAATACAAAGATAACTTTAAGAGAATTAAGAAAAAACACAATATTAACATAAATTTAATAAAAAGTTAATTATTAGTTAACATAAGAACGTTATATTTAAAATATAAAATCAACTAAAAACAATCAAAAAAATATTGAGAATAATAAAAATTAGCGATGTATACATAAAACAACAAAACAAAACCAAGAAAAAACACATAAAGGGGGATTTAAAATGTCATTTTTAACATTAAACAATATAAGTAAAGATTACGGAAAAACAAAAGTATTAAATAACATATCGGTAGATATAAAAAAGGGTGAGTTTGTATGCTTACTAGGTCCTAGTGGATGTGGAAAAACTACATTATTAAGAATACTAGCAGGGCTTGAAGATAATCATGAAGGAACAGTAATTATAGGAGACAAAGATATGACTAATTTACCATCAGATGAAAGAAACTTTGGAATAGTATTTCAGTCATATGCATTATTTCCAAATATGAACGTATATAAGAACATAGCTTTTGGACTTAAAAATAAGAAAATGAAAAAAGAAGAAATAGAATCAAAAGTAAAAGAAGTTTTAGATATGGTTGAACTTACAGGATTTGAAAATAAATACCCATCACAATTATCAGGTGGACAACAACAAAGAGTAGCAATAGCAAGAGCAATAGCATTGTCACCAGATTTTCTATTATTAGATGAGCCGTTATCAGCACTAGATGCAAAAGTTAGGCTAAAACTAAGAACTCAAATTAGACAACTTCAAAAAAAGCTAGGAATAACAACTATAATGGTAACTCATGATCAAGAAGAAGCTTTAAGTATGGCAGATAAAATAGTAGTTATGAGTAAAGGAAACTTAGAGCAAATCGGAAGTCCAAAAGAAATATATCAAAATCCACAAAATCAATTTGTAGCAGACTTTATAGGTACTATAAACTTTGTACAGGATGGTAGAGAAAACAACGTATATGGAATAAGACCAGAAGAAATAGTGATTACAGATAAAAAAGAAAATAGCCAGGTAGGAATAGTTAAGGATATGGAATTTAAGGGTGCATTTTATAGATTAGATGTAAATTATAATAACTATGATATAAAAATAGATGTACCAAATAATATCATTGAAGAAAAGCAAATAAACATAAATGACACAGTACATTTCTTAATTGAAAGTAAGAGTATTGTTATAAAAAATGAGTCATGTGCTTAAGTAAGGGGAGAAATTATGAACGTTAGTACACAAAAAAGGAAAATTAATATATCAGAAGAAGTTATACAAAAAGTACTATTAATAGTTATGATAGCAACTCTTGCTACATTTATACTATTGCCATTAGTATCATTATTTTCACAGGCATTTACTGATATGACTGGTAAATTTATAGGATTTGAGAACTTTATAAAATACTTCAAGAATCCTTCACTAGTAGTATCTATGAAAAATTCTTTATTTATATCAATAGTATCATCGTCTATAGCAGTAGTACTTGGATTTATATTTGCTTATGCAGTTAATAGAACAAATATAAAATTCAAAGGATTTTTTAAAGGAATTGCAATAGTTCCTTTATTTGCACCAAGTATGCTTTATGGTATAGCTTTAGTTTATTTATTTGGTAACAAAGGTATATTTACAGCAATGGGAATAGATATAAGTCTTTATGGTCCATTAGGAATAATAATATGTGAGATAATATTTACTTTCCCTCAAACATTTATGCTAATATCAGTAGCATTAT
This sequence comes from Peptostreptococcaceae bacterium, assembly GCA_051654865.1. Classification (GTDB taxonomy): domain Bacteria; phylum Bacillota; class Clostridia; order Peptostreptococcales; family Peptostreptococcaceae; genus JBOFOR01. Next base: position 7,665 of record JBOFYV010000070.1, on the reverse strand, counting down.
CTATGACGGATTATAGATTATATGAAGCAGCTGAAACCTTAGGCACTAGTGAAGTTAAAAAGTTTTTTACTATAACAGTTCCAGGAATAAAATATGCTCTAATAAGTGCTTTCTTTGTAGCATTTATAATGGCATTTACAGACTTTGGAGGTCCAAAGTTATTAGGGGGAAATTACAATGTACTTGCAACAGATATGTATAAGCAAGTAATCGGTCAGTTTAATATGTCAATGGGAGCAGTAGTAGCTATGGTAATGTTAATACCGGTACTTATAGCATTTACTATAGACAAAATAGCATCAAAAAAACAAGGTCTAACTATTACTTCAAAATCGACTCCTTATAAAATAAAACCAAATAAATTAAGAGATACAGTGATGTTTATACTTTGCGGATTAATAGCAATATTTATAGTTGGGATAATGTCTACTGCAGTATTAGGTTCATTAGTAAAATTATGGCCTTACAATCTTAATTTAAGTTTAGAGAATTATAAATTTGAGGGATTAAGTAGACTAGGATTATCTACATATTTTAATAGTGTAAAAATAGCATCACTAACAGCTATATTTGGAACAATAATGGCTTTTGTAGGAGCGTACGTAGTAGAGAAAATAAATAAATTTAAAACTTTAAGACAGATAGCTTACTTTATAGCAATGGTTCCACTAGCACTACCTGGACTTGTTATAGGATTATCTTATATATTATTCTTTAACGGAAAAAACAACCCACTTAACTTTATTTATGGAACTACATCCATAATAGTAATATCAAATATAATTCATTTTTACTCAGTATCATTCTTAACAGGAACAACTTCTCTTAGAATGTTAGATAAAGAATATGAAGTAGTAGCAAAGTCTATGAAAATACCATTCTTTAAATTATTTATGAATGTAACAGTACCAATGAGTATAGGTACAATATTTGAAATAGCAGTGTACCTATTTGTAAACTCAATGGTAACAGTATCAGCTATGATATTTTTATATGTGCCACAAACACAAACAGCTGCAGTATCCATTCTTAAATTAAATGAGTCTGGAACGATAGGACCAGCAGCAGCCTTAGCAGTATTAATATTACTTACTAATATCGCTGTAAGAGGAACATATGAAATAATAAACAAAGTAATTAAAAATAAAGCACTAAAAAAAGAAGAAGAAGCTAAAGCGGCTTAATAATAAAGGGAGATTATTATGAGACTTAAAAAAATAGTATCATCATTGTTAGTAATGGTAATGACTATGAGCATTTTAACGGGATGTAGTAGTTCAAATAAAAATGAATTAACAATATATACAGGTTTAGAAGATGAATTTATAGACCCATATTTGAAAACATTTAAAGAACAATATCCAGAGATAGAATTAAATGTAGTTAGAGCATCAACAGGGGATATAACAGCTAGATTAGTAGCTGAAAAAAATAACCCACAGGCTGATGTAGTATGGGGAACTGCTGGTTCTAGTTTATTAATGCTTGATTCAATCGGAGTATTAGAACCATATGCACCAAAAGGAATAGAGAAAGTTGATCCGATGTTTAAAGATGACAAAGAAGTACCAAACTGGGTAGGTATAGATGCTTGGATGACTGGAATAACAGTAAACACAGAAGAGCTAAAAAAGCTAGGATTACCAGTTCCAAAAAGTTATGAAGATTTATTAAATCCGAAGTATAAAGGATTAATAACAATGCCAAATCCAGCATCATCAGGAACAGGATATTTGACAGTGTCAGGTCTTATACAAATAATGGGCGAAGATAAAGCTTGGGAATATATGGATGAATTACATAAAAATATTGCTGAGTATACTCATTCTGGTTCAGCGCCATCAAAGCTTGCAGCATCAGGAGAGTTTCCGATTGGTATAGGTATGGGGTACAAAGGATTATCAATAAAGCAAGAAGGATATCCAGTGGATGTAGTATTTCCAGCTGAAGGTTCAGGATGGGATTTAGAAGCTAATGCCCTTATTAAAAAAGATGATATTAAAGAAGAAGCGAAGTTGTTTTTAGACTGGGCTATAAGTGAAGATGCTATGAAAGAGTATGGTAAAAACTATGCAGTAACTTCTGTAGATATAGATAATGAGGTGCCTGAAGGTTATCCTGAAAATCCTATGGGTCAGATGATTGATAATGATTTGAAGGCGGCATCAGAAAAAAGAGGAGATACGCTTGATAAATGGAGCTCAAAATATGATGGGAAGTCGCAGAGGAATTAGGCCCGCGAAGGAGGTTTATTATATAATCCTTCCTTCCGGCAGGCAAGCTGCAAGGTCGGTGCGGATTATATAATAAACCTACTTCGCTCAGGGGAGCTAATTTCGTCTGTTTGGATAGGTAAGGTAAAGATAAAAAACTTAAAATTTTAATAAACTAGAGAAACTTTATTTGGTTTTTGTTACTAAATAAAGTTTTTTTATTTAAATAAGTATTTCTATTTTACCTAGAGATTTTACAACTCTATCTGAGCCCATTCTAGTTAAGATGTATATTTCTCTAAAATCACCTTTTGTTCTTATTTTATTTTTAGTTATATAATCGAGCATTATTTTATAATATTTCTGAGAATTTCTGTAAACATCATCAAAATACATAGTTAAATAGTTACCCTCTGGAATAGAAATTATATTCTCATCATTATAAGGAATGTCTTCTCCTAAGTTTAACATTACATTTTTATAAATGGCTTCATAGTTAGACTTCATATCATCAAAAGAGACTGTAAAAACTATCTCTGTATTTGTATTTTTATAATTTTTCTCAGCTACTATTAAAGATTTTCTTAAATTCAACTCAAATTCTTTAGAATCTCTATCGATATAATCAAATTTTAAGCACTTTCTTTCTTCGTTATATTGTACAAACACTTCATTGATTCCTTTAGCTAAAGAAATACCAATCTTATTTTCTAAAGAAGTTATTTTATCTCTTATAAGCTCTAACTCCTGTATTTTTGTGTTTATAATATTTTTTTGATTTCCAAGTATAGCAAAAATAGATTCTAAAGAAGTATAGTTAGCTATTACTTCTTTTATTTCATTTAAAGATAACCCTAAAGCTTTACATTGTTTAATCAACCCAACTGTAACAAAATCCTCCATAGAATAATATCTATATCCAGTATAACTATTTATATATGAAGGGCATATTAGGCCTAATCTTTCGTAATATCTTAGAGTTTGAATTGAAATATTGTTTAACTTAGCCATTTGACCGATTGATAAATATTCATCCATATTGTCACCTCTTTATAAATCTACATATTAACAGTATCTTGTAATTGAATGCTAATATTATTTGAACTTTCTAATAATCCTAATGATTTATCTGTATTTTTCTTAATATCTGCAATTATTCTCATAATTATATAAGTTATAGTTTCTGAAGCTAGCACACTTATCCATATTCCGTTTAATCCAAATACCTTAGGTAAAATTACCAAGCATATTGGTAAAAATATTATAGATCTAAACAAGCAGATTAAGTTTGAGTATTTAGGCATTTCTATAGCTTGGAAATAGACAACCGTATTTAAATTTATTCCAGCTATTATATATGCAAAAGAAGATATTTTAAGAGCTGTATAACCTAGAGTTATTATCTGAGGATCTGATGTAAATACGCCTACAATTTGATGACCAAACAAAGAACATATTATAAAAGCAGTTATACTAATAGTCCATGAGGCCACGCAATTGATGTTATAAATACTTAACATTTTTTCTTTACTTTGTTGTCCAAAATTAAAACTTAGAAGTGGTTGAGCTCCGAAAGTTAAACCTAAAAGAATCATATAGATATTATTAGTCACATAGTTTATTATACTATATGTTGATATACCTAACTCTCCAATTAAATTAGCTAAGGCTATATTATGTAAAAATACTATTATAGAGAAACTTGCTTGCCCAAAGAAAGAAGGAAACCCTATTGATGAGACACTTTTTATAGTATCTTTGTCTAAAGGCACATTTTTAAAGCTTAAATAGCCAGTACTTTTAAAAAAGTGTGGTAGCAAGATAAGCACTGTTACTATCTGCCCAAGTCCTGTAGCTATAGCGGCGCCTTTTAGCCCCATATTTAATGGGAAAATGAATATATAGTCTAAGATTACATTTGTTATAGCACCAGCTATTGTTGAAATCATAGCTAATTTTGGACGATTGTCATTTCTAACAAAACTATTTAGAACTATACCTATTAAGTTAGGTATGCAAAAAATTCCATAGTATTTAAGATACTCAATTGATAGTGGTTTTAAAGTATTTGTTGCTCCCAACAAGGTAACTATCTGTTCTGTAAACACTGTGCATAATGCACTTATTGCACAGCTTATAATTAAAAGTAATTTAAAAACTTGTCTAAAAATATTAACAGCTTTATCTATTTTATCTGCGCCTACATTTTTAGAGACTAGAGCACCACCACCAACTGCTAGCATATTTGCAATACCAAAAATAATAACTATAAAAGGTAATACTATACTAACAGCTGCTAGAGCGCTATCTCCTACACCTTGTCCTACAAAAATACCGTCTATAACTGTATATAATGATGATATACAAAGTGCTAGTGCAGAAGGAACTGCATATTTTAAAAATTGATTAGTCATATATTATACCTCCTGGCAAAATTTCCTACAACAGAGTATAAAGTATGTAGTCGGTATAGAGTCAACTTTTTATATTAATAATTAATTGTTATGTTATAATACAGATAAATAATTAATAAAATAAGTAAATTGAGGTGAAAGAAATGTCTTTAAATGCGATAGACAGAAAAAAAGTAATATTAGAATTACTTGATATAAATGGAAAAGTAACATCAAAAGAATTGGTGATGAAGTTAGAAGTATCATCAGAAACTGTAAGACGGTATTTAGATGAACTAGAAAATGAGAATAAACTAAGAAAAGTATATGGTGGGGCTGTAAAACTTGAGTACGATAGAGTAGAGCCCACTCTTTTAAAAAGAAATAATACTAATATAGAAGAAAAAAAGAAAATAGCTAAAAGAGCTGCTGAGTTTGTAAAAGACAATGATAGCGTAGTAATTGATGAAGGAACAACCGCACTTCAAATGATAAAATATATAATAGATAGAAAAAATTTAACTATAGTGACTAGTTCATGTGCAGCTTTAGCTCAATTAATAGACTATCAAAATAAAGAGATGTTTGATGGTGAGATTATATTTATTGGAGGAAGGATAAATGCTAAACATCAAAGGTCAGCAGATGCTATGAGCGTAGATATGATGAGTAATATATTTGTAAACAAAGCATTTATATCTTGTGAAGGTATATCTGATTCATTTGGTATAAATAGTGTAGATAAAGAGAAGGCATTGTTGTCTAGGGAGTATGTTAAAAACTCAAGAAAGGCAATATTGTTAAGTGATAATTCTAAAATAGGTATGAATACTACTTATAAAATAGCTGAGATTAAGGATATAGATGTAATAATAAGTGATGTGAATCAACCAGAGGAATGGACTGAAAAATTAGATAAATCACATACTAAATGGATAACATGTTAAAGTAAGCAATATAAAGTTTGTATAAAATTAAATAAGATAGTATAATCTTATAGTTAGTAAAAATAGAAAATTAAAGAAAAACAAAAAATATGAGGTGAGAAATAATGGAATTAGTAGAAATATTTAAAGCCGTTATACTAGGGATTATTGAAGGGGTAACAGAATGGTTACCTATCAGTAGTACAGGACATATGATATTAGTCGATGAATTCTTACAATTAGGAATGTCTGAAGCTTTTAAAGAAATGTTCTTTGTCGTAATACAACTAGGTGCAATAATGGCAGTAGTAGTTTTATATTGGAAGAAGATTTTTCCGTTTTCGTTTAAATCGAAGCCAATAGTTCAAAATGATATAATCATAATGTGGGTTAAAATCGTACTTGCGTGTATACCAGCAGCGATAATTGGTCTATTCTTTGATGATCAAATAAATGCATTATTCTATAACTTCCAAACAGTAGCAATAATGCTTATACTATTTGGTATATTCTTTATAGTAGTAGAAAACCACAATAAAGGGAAAAGACCTATAGTTAACAATATGAATCAATTAACATATAAAATGGCTATAATAATAGGATTATTCCAAGTAATAGCAGCTGTATTCCCAGGAACATCACGTTCAGGGGCAACTATAGTAGGTGCGTTACTAATAGGAGTATCTAGAGAAATAGCTGCGGAGTTTACATTCTTCTTAGCTATACCAGTAATGTTTGGTGCTAGTTTACTAAAATTAGTTAAATTTGGAGTAGCATTTACTGGATTTGAACTTACGGTATTATTTGTAGGAATGGCAGTTGCGTTTGTTGTATCAATACTTGCTATCAAGTTCCTTGTTGGATATATTAAAAAGCATGACTTTAAGGTATTCGGTTGGTATAGAATCGTACTTGGGGTTATATTATTAGGATATTACTTCTTTATGATGTAATATTGTTAGTTTAAGGAACTACTATTAATTATTTTAATGGTAGTTTTTTATTGAATTAAATATCTAAATTAGGGCTTAGTAAGTAAATGGGGCTCGCGAGTGAGCGTATTATATAAGCCTTCCTTCCGCCCTTTGGGAAAGTCGGTGCGGCTTATATAATACACTCACTCGCTAAAGCTATGAACTTCATAAGGTTTTGAAAAGAGACATGAAAATTGGAATTTATCGACTTCGTGTTATAATTATAATTTCATCAATAAATATGGATTAATAAACCCTTACCTTTTATTTAAAATCTTATTTACTCAACTCTTGGACTTCTCCATAAGCACTCAGTTCACTTTTACTAAATTCTTCTTGCAGCACATGTCCATTATCAAATAATATATTTCCACTGGATGTCAATGGTAATGTAAAACTGCCTGGCTTAAACACTTCAATAGGATTTTCCACTAAAATAATTAAGGGGTTTTTTTGCTTCTATTGCCTCTGCTCCTCCAAGTGTTACACTAACAGGAAAAGATAGAAACTTATTATCTTGATATGTGAATAGCATTGTTCCATCTGGTAACACGCTTCCATCAACAGTTAATAGTGGCATTTGTTCTTGCAAAAATATTTTCATTTCATTTGTTAAACTGTTGAAGTCCACTGACTTCAATTTATCTACATTACCGAATCTCTCTATCCATCGAGAATTAGTAAACACCAAGTGGTCATATTCTCCTAATTCATTAGTAAGTTCGATAGCACTATCCATAACATAAGAAAGATACAAACTATCTGATTGCAACTCTAAAAGATTTTGTCCTGCTGTTATTAAATCATCGTTTTCACAGACTGAATCGATATCGCTATATGCTATAAAATTGAGTCCTTCTACATCGTAATCCGAAAGGACATTTTTTTTTCCACATCCTGTTAAGATAAGCACAAAACCAATCACAAGAATAATGTACATTTTTATTTTTATTTTCATTGCCATTCCCCCGTAAATACACATTTTTTGAACTGTAGATTACATTGATAATCCCCCACAACTTCCTATTTATCTATATGGTACCAAATATATTCCAAGTTAGCACTATTAATATATTATTAAGTAAGTTTTAATATATATCTTCCAACATTTGGCTTAGTAAATATCATTAGCTGATAGGTGAATTATATAGGTCGCACC
>JBOFYV010000069.1:0-2300 GCA_051654865.1 Peptostreptococcaceae bacterium | reverse complement strand
TTTTCTATTGCTTTTTCATAAACATTTACATAGCTATTTTTTATATCTTTCATTATTCCAACCATCAAATCAACTGGGTATTCTTTTAAAAATTTAACTAATCTATTAGTATATTCCTCTAATTTACAGTCTTCATTTTTCATATTATTTTCTAGTTGCTTTAGTATATTTATGGCAGAAAGATAAAGCCTAGTGTGTGTTTCATGTTTAACCATTTCAATGACTTGCTCACTTAACTCTTCTCCTACGAAAACTTCCTCATATGATATTAGTGAACTATGATTGGATTCAACAAAACTTATAAATTCTTGTGCTATAACTTTTCCTACATTACCTCTGATAACATTTAAAAACACATTTTTAGGTATTGATTCTTTATTCTCTTTATACATTTTATAACTTTTTGATACTCTTTCATAGCTTCTTGGTGTAGCTCTTACATCTTCATCATTTATCTTGTGTAAGTACTCAGGGAATGTAGAAATAAATTCTATAACCTTTTGTTCTATTCCAGCATCTATTGCCCAGTTTATCCATTGGTTATGGTCCGGTTCCATATTTAACCATACAAATCTATTTTCCTGAGCAGCGTCCATATCTACAACTTGATAATCAAAGTCTGATCCATATTTACTTGATGGATTCATTGCCGCTAGTATTTTTACATTATCATGTAGTTTATATCCATTTATTTCTCTATTTAGAATTAAGTTCATTAATTCTTGTTGAACTGTATGCTCGCAACGATTTATTTCGTCGATAAATAAAAGTACTTCTTTATTTTTTAATAATTCTTCATCTATTTCTTTTAATTTATTGTGAACTGCATATACTGTAGTTTTCTTTTCTATTGTATCTCCATTATGATTAATACTTTTATATGATTCTATAGTTGGAAGTCCACCTATTTCACCTTCTTTTAGTAGGTTTCCATCTATCGTAATTAAACTCCAATTATTTTTACTTGCTAGCTCTTTAGCTAATGCCGTTTTACCTATTCCACTTTCTCCTACTACTAGAGGCACTTCTCCAGTTGATAATACTAAGTCAACGCTCTTTAATGTATTTATAAAGTTCATATTATCTCTCCTACATCATTTTTAATTTTTCATCTACCGCTATTTTTTTAGTTTTTTTGCTTCCGTATTTATAAATAAACATAATTTTATCCATTTTTATAGTCTCGCTATTTCTATCTATAATACTACAATTTAAAAAGTCTCTAACATACTTATCTTCGATATCTTCCTTAGCTAAAGATTCCTTTAGTACTTTTTCTATGTCTTCTTTTGTTACTTGTCTTACTACATATTTTATAGTCAATATATTTACTTTTAGAAATTCTAAAATTTTATCTTTATCTAAATCATTTATAAAAGTTATCGCTGCTTCATTATTTTTTATTGCCTGTATTTGAGCATTCATACTCGGTGAATTGATAAACTTCAGTGCTCCATAGTTTATTTTAACTGCTTCTTGTTGAGCTTTTTCGCAAGGATTTTTTATATATTTTATTGAGTCATAATTTTTTTGAACTGCTAGAATTTGTATTTCTTCACTTGGTTCTTTTACATATTGTATTGCCCAACCAGACTTATCTATAGCTAGTTTAATAGCACTATCTGTTGGATTTTTTATAAATTCTAGTATACTCCATCCAGAGTTTATAGCTTTTGTCATCATTTCTTCTGTTGGATTTTTTATATATTTTATTGCTCTAATATTATTTTCTAACGCTAATTCTTCCATTTCTCTAGTTGGATTTTTTATATATTCTAATGTTAGACCGTTTTTTTCAATAGCTAACAATTTCATTTCTTCTGTTGGATTATTTATTGTTGATATAATATTAGGGTTGTTTTTTATCATTTGTATAAGCTTTAGTTCTTCCATTCGTATGTCGCTCCCCCTTATTATTTATTTTAGTTAGATCTATTAATTACTTATTATAATTAATATACTTTTTTTGTCGTTTTAAACAAAATAATTATATCAATATCTACAAAAAATCTAAATAAAAAAATCTAAGGGTATAACTATTCCCTTAGATTTTACTTACTAATTATTTTATTTTTATTTTCAATATACTTTAAAATTACTGTTAAAGTCAATTTCTATCAATCTACTTGGTCGTCCATTAGATGTATTTGTTTTCTTTCCAACTATACGTATATAACCTTTGTCTTCTAATTTAGTAATTATACGATTTATACTTCTCGTACTTACTCCACAAAACTCTGCTAATTCATTAGGTGTAATTGTTGTAATATTATATTGTTTTATTATACTTTCAATTTTAT
>JBOFYV010000068.1:0-188143 GCA_051654865.1 Peptostreptococcaceae bacterium | reverse complement strand
CTATTTTTCAATATTCAAATCAATATTTACTGCTTTATCCTTAAACTCTATTCTATGATGATACTTAGGATTGTTAGAATTCTTTTCTCTATAATATATATATGGTAAAATTGTTATACTCTCAGGCTTTTGATTATTTTCTAAATTCCCCTCTAACTCTCCTTCTACAAGTGTTCCATCTTCATTTCCAGCTGAACCACCTCCAACATTTATGTATTCCCCATTTTGGTCTAATAGTTCAATGTAAAGATCTTTTTCATCTATCATATACCCTTGTTCAAATTTGATTGTATAAGTCAACTTTATAGAAATAGGAGATATTCTTAGTTGCTTAATATTAATTTTAGCCTTTATATCTTCATCTTCTATGTTTATTTCTTCATTTATATTATATACTTTTGTTTCTCCTATGATATTTTTTCCATTAACAGTAAAGTCGAATTCCCATTTTCCATCAATAAATTCAAATTCGTCATCTATAACTCTAGGTATTAGCCCAATTTTATGTATTCCAACTTCATCAAATACAACCTTGATATTATAATCTTTATTTGGATCTATATTATCAAGTATCTGATAATCAGTAATATCAGACATACCATCATTATCTTCATCTATTCTTTCTAATCTAAGTGAAGTCATAAAATTTTGTTGATTATTTTTTTCTCTTTCATATCTTGTAGCACCTCCGGTCTCTACAAACTTCTTTCCATCCATATATACAGTTGCTTCTGGCAAGTAATAGTTTTTATTTAGGTATAAGCCTTTCTTTAAATAACTTTCATCAAATTTTGAATGATCTAAATTCATACTCAGTAGTATATTTCCATCATCTAATAGTACTTCATACAAGCTCACCTTTATTCCTTTGTCTTCTGAAACTAGGTTTACTGATTCTTTATATCCAATATATTCGTCTTCTTTTTTGCCTAAATAGCTTTCTATTTGCTTACCTATAGACTCTACTAACGCCCATACTTTCTCATTTTTTAACGTAATTGTTAATATAGATACACATAATACCGATGCTATTGCTATTTTAGTGTACTTTTTATTACGTACATTTTTTTTTGCTTTAATATCTTTAGATATATTAACAAATAGTTCATCCTTCTCTGTCTGAGAGAGTTTATATATTTCATAATCGTTCTCTTCCATATCTATTTCATTAAATAATTCATATTTATTTTTCATATTTCCTCCTTATTTTTTATATAATTCTCTTAATTTCTTCTTCCCTCTAGATAGCCTACTATAAATATTAAAAGGCTTAGTTTGTAGATTTTCAGCTATTGTATCTATATCTAGTTCTTCTATATAATACTCCTTAAACACTTTTTTATCTTTAGGTTTTAAACAGCTTAATAATCCCTCTATTTCTTCTTCTATTTCGATTTTTAATAAGTTTTTATCTATAACTAAAATTTCATTATTTAAACCTTCATCCGTATTCTGTTTTAAGTATTTTCTTTTGTAGTCTATGGTTTTATACTTTGATATAACTCCTATCCAATTCTTTAATGTATTTTTTTTACTATCAAAACTATGTATATTTTTCCAAATTGCTAGTAGTATATCATTTATGCATTCATCGTGATGATAGCTTAACTCTTTTAAGTTGTTTTTAACTATCGTATTTATGTAATCACCATAGTTATCTATTAATAACCTTAAACCTTCTTCCTTTTTATTCTTGATATATTTGGTTATAATTTTATCTTCCAATTTATTTCCTCCTTGTAAAAGCTTTTACACTATAAACATTCGTTGTTATTACATTTTTTCTAACATTTTTAATAAATTTCATTAAACTTTATTCAACACAAAAGGAGCAACCACTTATGCTGATCATCTATCCATATTGCTTTCCCTCTAAGTTCATTAGATTTTTATTTCACATTATAACAAATCCCCCGTCTATATTCACGACGGGGGATTAACTTAATACATGCTAATATTATTTAATAACCACTTTATCAAATATACCTTCTAAGCTTGCTTTTTTTACTCTATCCGCAATCACATTCTTATCTATAGTATAAAATCCTAATTCCTTCATTCTCTCAAAATACATACTTCCCGCAAAAGTAAATCTCAGCATATCGCCATTAGGTTTATGCATTTCATTGTTAGAATAAGCTATAAAATCACCTAGCAATAAATTAGTAGGAAGTTGAATTAAGTATATTCCCGCACAGTTTCTAGCTGCATTATGTCCTGCTAAACTTCCTGTACATATAGCTTCTGTATGCCCTACATAAAAGCCAGATTTTTCTCCCGCTACAAATAAATTACTAACACCCTTAGCCCTCATATAATTGTCTCTCGGAGCTACTGACATATATCTAATAGAATTCCCCTTACCACCTGAATAAGGCTCACAAATCATAGCTTTTTCAAATCCAGGTACCATACGTAGCTTCTCTAAATTATAAAATGGAGACATTAATTTAGCATGACCTGTATCTATCAACACTATATTCTCAGAAAACTCATGTAGTGCATACTGTTGGCACACTTTTATATCTAATTTTTCTTCATTTCTAAATTCTTCTGGTAAAGGAACCACTGCACATCCTTTTTCTTCTAATTCTTTTTGTATATCTTCGCTTAGAGTTTCTTTTAAAATTTTAATAGAACCACTAAATGCACCTAAATCTCCATTATTCCTTCTACCTACCATATCTTCTATGCCACATCTACTTGATATACTTACTCTACCACCAAATGATGGACATCTTAGTACACACATAGCACATCCATTACCATATTTATAGCAGTTACCCATTGGACCTGAGGACCCTGTTGTTTCTACAAAAGCATCACCACTTATTACCTCTCCATTTTCTAGTATTACTGATGTTATTTTGTTACCATCCATTTTAACATCTAATGCTCTACTAAAAAATTTAACCTCTATATCCATTTCTTTAATTACATCTCTTACCTTCTTTTCCATTTTAGTAACATTATATATAGTTGCATGTTTATGACCTGGAAAATCTATATCTTTATGAGTTGCATTATCATCTATTACATTAAATAGCTCTTTAGCTCCTAGTGCTATCGCCTCTTCTGTTGCTGTATATCTACCATTGTTTCTCATTATTCCACCAATATTGCCAAGTCCTAATAATAAGTCTGTCTTTTCTAGAATCAAAACATCTGCTCCTGCTTTTTTAGCAGATATTGCAGCTGCACAACCAGCCCATCCTCCTCCAATAATAACTACTTTAGCCATAATCTCTCCCCCTTGTTAATCTATAAAGTATTTAAATAGTCTCTACTATTTACTTGTGACTTACAAGTTTTAACTCTTTCCCCATTTAAATTTATAGCACAGGCACCACATATACCTTCACCACAACATATTAGATTATTATTTGATATTGCTAGTTTTATACTATCATCTACTGTATCTACTAATTCCATAATCTCTTTATTAAAACTATTAGAACCTCCACTATATACAAAAGAAACATTATTTCTTTTTATATAGTCTATAATTAAATCTCTTTCTTCTTTAATATCTACATAATAAATATTTGCACCTAGATTAGATAGTTTCTTTACAATATACTCTAGTATTACACCCTTGTTATTTATAAACACGTCTACCTTGTTATTATTGGATTTCAATCTTTTGATAATGTTTATAGAGTTTACTTGAGAAAGTCCATTTAGCACTACTACACAATTTGACTCCATTGTAGTTTTTATATCATTTATTCCAAATATCCCATTAAAATACGGTGCCTTTATAAAAACTTCATCAAAATTAATCATAGTTTTAGTCTTTATCCCTCTTGGTTTTAATACTACCTCTAATATACCATTTTCTACATCTACATCCATAACAGATATTGGTGTGTTAAACATATCACTGCTTCTATCTTTGCTTTTCATTAATATATATGCACCTGGATTAGATAAATCTTTAGCTATTGCTTTTGGGATTTGTATTTTTATTAAAAATATATTATTATCTAATTCCCTCACTTCTTCTATTTTGCATAAATATTCTTGTCTTTCGTTTATCGGTATGTTTTTATTATGTTGTACTTCACTGTATATACATACACCTTGCCAAATGCAATCACATTTGTTTTTTGAATTTAATAATCCACATTCTATACAATCTCCTGAATAAGCAAGATGACATGGACAATAGTTACTACCTGCATCTGCACATTGTTGAATATTAGCCTTTTTCAAGTTATTCACTTCCTTAAAATGATATTTTCAAGTGTCTATTACTATATATTATAATTTATTACTAAATTTATATTTTGTTACAAATCTATTTTTTCAAATATTCCTATTTTTTTCCATGATAGATGTACTATAATATTAATATATTAATTTTAATCATTTAAATTTTATAGCTAATGAATTAAAAATAAAAAATAAAATATTTTTTATAGGAGTTTTTATATGGCCAATACTTTTTTATTTTCAAAAGAGCATCTAGTTATTCTTATACTATTTTCTCTATTTTTATATTTTTGTCCTAGATTGACAAAAAACTTATTGCCTTATAGTTATATAGTTGAAAAAGTAATATGTGGGTTGATTATTTTAGAAATTGTTTTTGAACAAGTATCCCTTGCTTCTATGGGTAGTTACAATGTTTCCACTTGTTTACCCATAAGTATTAGTAGATTTGCTGCATATATTTGTATAGCTATACTTTTATTTAAAAAATATCATTTGTTTAATGTGTTTTTTGCTTGGAGTTTGGTGTGTTCAGTTGGAGATATAATTTTCTTTGAATACATACCATATAGATTTCCCAATGTGCTCTACTTCTTATTTATTTTTTCTAAGTGTATTCTCATTTATGCTTGTGTTTATATGGTGGAGGTTAGAAAGTTCAAAGTTAGCAAATCTGCTATAAAAGACAATTTAGTAATGTGCTTGATATATTTCTCATTTATTGTTTCATTAAATCTACTTACGTCTTCTACTTATGCTTATAGTTTTTCTCTAAGCAACTTAATGGGTATAGCTATATTTATAATAGCTACTACATTAGTTTATATCCCAGTATTTATATTTAATAGAGATAAAGATGAATATAAGCTTAAAATTAAAAATAAACATAAATAAACATAAAAAAAGCTCGCTATCTCTAGCGAGCAACAGATCTTATTTTCAATTTTATATGTAAGAAGAAAATAAAGATCTTAGGCTATTTAAATTATAACATAAATTTCCTGTTTTAGTGTGTTTATTTCAAAAGTTTATTAAATATTAAAATAATTTACTCATTATTGAATCAACTTCCACCATAGCCTCGAGTAATTTAGAAATTTCTCCATCCGACAGTTTTGATAGTTTGCTTTCTATTATAGATAAAATCTCTTTTATTTCTTCTAAAAATACTTTATCCCCTTCTTCTGTTATTCCGTAGAAGGTATTTCTTCTGTCTTTAGAATCTTCTTCTCTATAAACATATCCTTTTTCAACCATTTTATTAAGTAATATACATAAACTAGATGTAGATACATATAAATCTTTACTCAAATTCTTAAGTTCTATTTTCTTATGTTTTTTTATACTTGATAAAGCAAAAAATTGCTTTTCAGTAAGCGTTCTTTCCGTCTTAAATTTTTCATTGTTAACTATTTTAACTAAATTATGAAACGTATTCATATTTAGTAGTATTAATTTTGAAACTTCATTTCTCTCCACCGGTTACACCTCCTATAAATAATGACATTATATTATATAATATTTTATTAATTATTATAATTCCAACAATTTATTCTTATTAATTATACTATATATTAATATTATAATCTATTTAAATTATTTTAAATTAAAACTTTTTCACTCTTATTTATATAATTTTTCCCATAAATAAAAATACTATCTATATAAATATAGATAGTATTTTTATTTTAAGATTTTTTATTGTTTTGAGATATTTTTTGTATCTTTTCGATTACTTTAGGTGTCACTGTTAATATATTATCTACCATATTTATATTATTATCCAAACTCATAAGTCTTGTTTCACCATTTTCAACTACTACAAATGCTACTGGTTGGATTGATATTGCCCCTGCACTTCCTCCTGCAAAATTAGTATCATTTTTGTCTTCGTTAACTTCTTTTTCTTTGTGCTTTTTATCACTTTGACCTTTAGAGTATTCTCCTCCACCTATTCCAAATCCTATCGTAACTTTAGATATAGGTACAACAACTGTTGTTTCTGTTTGTATAGGATCTCCTATAATAGTATTTGCATCTATTGAACCTTTTATATTTTCAAGAGTTGTCTCCATAAGACTTTTTATTGACCCCGGCGCTCTCATTATCTACATCCTCCTTTTTATTTTTTATATACGTTTTTACTACAAATATTAACATATTAATTATATCTTTTATAGCTAACTTTAAGTGAATTTTTACATTTAAGTTTATATAGTTATCTGTAAAATCTGGCACTATATTCAAGTAAAGTTTTTTAGGTTTTGTTATATTTATTAGGTTTCCATATATGGTGTTTATAAATACATATATAAAGCATGTAAAATGAATATTTTCATTTCCAAATTTTATGTTTGAATATATTTCTTCTACTTTTATTTTTTTTAGTTGATAGTATGCATTATTTATGTCTTCTTTTGATAGTTTTATTTTTTCTCCTTTCTTTTCTTTTTTAGTGTTATTTTCTTTTTCTTTTTCTTTTTTCTTCAACGGATAAAGTTGTATTTTTACATTTATCATATTAAATAAATACTTTATGTTTAGCTTAATATTTATATCTTCATTGTTTATAGTTGATAAAAGTATAATATTTAATGATGATTTTAGTATAGCTACAATCATCACAATAACTAGTATTATTCCAAATATACCATTGTATCTCATAATACTATTATTTTCTAATTTTAACTATATATACTATTATTTGTACTTTTTTTCAAATTAAAAAGGTACATACTTAATTTGTATGTACCTTAGGTTTATTCAACTTCTATGTTTTGAACTTCCTCTAATGGAGGTAGGTCTTCTAGTTTTTCTATATTTAATAGTTTTAAAAATTCATTCGTAGTTCTGTATATTATCGGTTTACCTATTTTGTCAAGTCTACCAGCTTCTACTATGAGCTCATTTTCTAATAGTGTCTGTATAACTTTATCACTCTTAACTCCTCTAATATCTTCTACTTCAACCTTGGTAATAGGTTGTTTATATGCTATTATAGTTAATGTTTCTAAGGTTGCTTGACTTAAACTTTTCTTTTTCTTTGGTTCAAGTACTTTTTTTATAAAACTAGAGTAATCTTTATTTGTGCACATTTGATATTTATCTTCTAGCTTAATTATTTGTATGCCTCTATTTTTTTCATTATATTCATCCATAAGAGTGTGTAGCATATATTCTATTTCTTTACTTGATAATTCTTCATTTATTATATTGTTAAGTTCTTTTATACTTATTGGGTCGCCATATGCAAACATAACAGCTTCTATTGTATGCTTTATATCTTCACGTCTCATTTTACCACTCCGAACTTTTCTTTATTAGTATGTCATCAAAGAATATATCTTGATCAACTACTACTTCTTTTGATTTTATTAATTCTAGTACCGATAAGAAGGTCGCTATGACTTCGTTTTTGTCACAGCTATGAATTATATTAGTAAATCTTATTTCATTTTTTTCTCTCATAACATCTCTTATATAAGTCATTTTTTCTTCAACAGATACTATTCTACCTTTTACTATTTTATCTAATCTTTCATCTTTTATTTTCTCTTTTATTTCTGATGTTTTTACTTTTAGTATATATGGTAGTATATTTTTTATTGCTTGTATTGAGATTCCATCAAAATCAATTTTATCATCAATAATGATTTCTTCTTTTTTTCTATAAAATAATTCATTTGAATAATCTACATTTTCTTTTAAATTTTCGGCTGCTAGTTTGAACTTTTTATATTCTTCTAGTTTTTCCATAAGTTCCAGTCTAGGGTCTTCTGCTTCTTCTTCATTTTTTTGTTTGTATAATAAGTATTTTGATTTTATTTCTAGTAGTTTTGATGCCATTGTAATGAACTCACTTGTAATTTCTAAGTCCATCTTTTCTAACATCTCTATATAGTTTATATATTGTTTAGTTATCTCTATAATTGATATATCTTTTATATCAATTTTCTGCTTAGATATTAAATCATATAATAAATCTAGTGGTCCTTCATAAACTTGTAGTTGTATATTATATTTCATTTAAATACCTCTTAATTAATAGAATAATGTAACAATATTCCAAATTACATCTCTTATTGGAGAAACTATTATTCCGTATGCACCTGTTATTAATAATAGTATTAATATTGGGTAACTATAGCTTTCATATTTGTAAACAAATTCATTGTACTTATATGGTATAAACGAAGATACTATGCCCCATCCATCTAATGGTGGTATAGGTAATAAGTTAAATGCTGCAAAGCCTATATTGTACATCATAGTCGTAGATGCAATTATATATATAGCTTCCATTCTTACATTTTTTATTATTAATACACAAACTATAGCAGCTAGTATATTTCCTATTGCCCCTGCTAAAGAAACTAATACATTTCCTATTTTATAGTTTTTAAAGTTATTTGGATTAACTGGAACTGGCTTTGCCCATCCAAAAACAATTGGTGATCCAATAACCATTGTAATTAAAAGCATTCCTAATCCTAATGGATCTATATGTTTTACCGGGTCTAATGTCATTCTTCCATAAGATTTTGCTGTATCATCCCCTAATAAATGAGCAGCAAATGCATGACCAAATTCATGTACAGATATAGCTACTGCAATTCCTACTAAACTAGCTAATATATTACTTAGACTAAACATTTTTCATCTCCTAAATTTCAATTTTAATTCTATTATACCAATATATATAGTTATAATCAAAACTTTTATATATTAAAACAAATAAACCAATCTAGATAAATATCTAGATTGGTTTATTTATTTAAGTACATAGATTCATAATAATAGTTTCTTAAAAGTTCAAATTTATCACATCTTACATAACTTATATTTATTCCTTTTATTATTTTTTTACTGTAAGTTCCTATATATTTAAATCCTAAGTTTTCCAAAGACTTTCTAGTCCTTTTATTATCTTCATAGGTTGCTGCTATTAATCTCTCTACATTAAAATATTCAAAAGCATATTTTAGTGAGTATATTGTAAGTTCTGTAGCAATATCATGTCCCCAATATTCTGGATTTATACATATTCCTATCTCAGCTTCTTTGGCTTCTGTCGACACATTATTTAGCCCTATATTTCCTATGACTTTATTATTTTTTTTATCTACTATTACTGAATGACCTACTTTTCCCTTTTTATAATTATCAATAAAAAAAGATTGTATGAATCTTCTAGTTTGAGGGATTGTTTTATGAGGATTAGTCGGCAAGTACTTTACTACTTTTTCTTGACTATAATATTCAAACATATCTTTAGCATCACTTAGCTGAGCTGGCCTTAGTATATATTTACCTGTATCAATTATTCTCATTTGGTTATAAATTGAATCTATCATATATAAATCTCCTTATTTTGTTTACTATTTATATATGATTAATTTTTAAATGTTGTTAATATAATTTGCTTATACGTAAAAATCCAACAATGTTACTTGTTGGATTTTAATTTTATAGCATTTTATCTATTACTCTTTGTAGCATTTGTAGGTAGCTTGCTTTATTTATATCTTTAGTGTTAACTAAATCTACTTTACCCACTAATTGCTTGTCTTTATATACTTCTACTTGTCCTAGTACTGTACCTTTTTTAATAGGCATAGTAGGATTTTCATTTACTTTTATCTTTTTAGTAAAGTCTTTGCTACTTCCCTTTTTAATAAGAACCGTTAAATCTTCTTTTGCCACCAAACAAATTTTATTTTCATCTGCTTTGTCTATAGTTAGTGTTGCTATGTTATCATTTTTTGAGCATAACTTAACACTTTCATAGTTTGCAAAACCAAAATTTAACAAGCTTGAAGCGTCTTTAAAACGCTCTGGTGATGTTTCTGCTCCAAGTGTAACAGCTATTAAATGAGTGTCTCCTCTTTTAGCTGAAGCTGATAAACAATATTTTGCTTGTTGAGTAAATCCTGTTTTAACTCCAGTTGCACCTTGATAATGCTTTATCATTTTATTTGTATTGGCAAGACCTACTGCAACTTGCTTTTTACCAACTACTACTTTATCCATCCATGTAGTTAAGTACTTACTTATCATATCATGTTTTAATAATTCCTTAGACATTAAAGCTATATCATATGCTGTTGTATAATGATTATCTACTGGTAAACCATTTGTATTTACAAAATTAGTATCTTTCATTCCTAGAACTTTTGCTTTATCATTCATCATTCCTACGAAATCTTCAACGCTACCTGCTACATATTCAGCCATTGCTACACATGCATCATTAGCTGATGCTACAGCTATTCCTTTTAATAAATTGTCTACTGTTTGAGTTTCACCAGGTTCTAGAAATATTTGGCTACCTCCCATACTAGCTGAATTTTCACTTATTTGCACTTTATCATCTAACTTTATTTTTCCTGAGTCAAGTGCTTCCACTATTAATAACATTGTCATTACTTTCGTAACACTTGCAGGTGGTAATTTTTCATGTGAATTTTTTTCATATAATATTTGTCCACTGCCTACATCCATTAACACTGCTGACTTAGAAGATACATTCATTGAAGAATTGTCTTCATTTGCAAAAGCTATGTTAATCGGCATAATAAATAGCATTATAGCTACTATGATACTAGCCAACTTTTTCATTCATGTCACCTCTTAATATTTATTTGATTTTATTTTTCACTATTTTTTCTTTTTTATTCTAAGTGGCTAGGTTTACGGGATATTGCTTTTTTTCTTATTGGTGAATTTTTTAGCTTGTATGGATCCATTCCATTATTGTGAGCATGTTCTATTATGTCAAATATATCATCATGACTCATACCATAATCCGCAGCTACTTCCATTCTCATTTGTTTTAAAGCCATTCTTGCATTTTGATTTGTTATTTTTTCACTCATATTTATCCTCCTTATTAGTAATTTATATAAGTTTATTTTTTACTAATATAAGGCAATTATTATTGTTAATTTTTGTATATTAACTTTTATTAATATTAAAAAAGGACTTAGATAACATCTAAGTCTTTTTTATATTAATATTTTTCATCATTTTCTTCTATACTTATAATTTCTGCTTCTGTACTATCCTCTATAAAATTTATTACTTTTTCTCTTGTAGCATCACTTTGACTGCTATCTAAAGTTATACCACATATTCCTATGGTTATTTTTTGATGTATGTCCTGGTCATCTATTTCTGAGACAGAAATATTAAAAGTATTTTGAAGTCTCTTTATTATGCTTTTTACTATCATTCTTTTTTCTTTTAATGAATGTACCCAGTTCGCTCTAAGTTGTACCTTCATTACAAATACTCTCATCTTTAGTACCTTCCTTTTGTTATTTTCTATATTATTTACAATTTTTATTATATATATTATTTATAATCTTGCTCAACTGCTTTTGCTAGTATTTTATTTATATTTTCCATCATAGATGTAAATTTTTGTTCACTTATAAGATAATTATATATTTTTTTATTACTTGATACTTTTTTTTGTATAGATTCTACTTTCATCATACTTTTTTTATCTACTCTTTGATTTTGCATTGCACTTTGTTGTATTTGTAATTGAATAGTTCTATATTCTCTTAATAATTCTTCACTTTCTTTATCATCTTTTATAGCTTTCATATATCTTTTAAAATCTTTGTATTCCTTACTATTTTTAATTTCATTTGCCAACCTATTAGCTGTATCATACACCCCCATAATTTACCTCCCTATTACTTTTTTACATTAAAAAAGATTGAATATAATAAATTATATTCAATCTTTCTTATTTATACCTCCATTATTATTGGAAGTATCATAGGATTTCTCTTTGTTCTTTGGTATAGGTATTCTTTTAAGTTTTCTTTTATATTATTCTTTAAGTATGCCCATTCCTTAATGTTTCTTTCTTCGCACTCTTTTAATACATCTTTTATAACATTTTTAGCTCCATCCATCAAATCTTCAGATTCTCTTACATATACGAATCCTCTTGAGATTATATCCGGTCCTGCTAAAACTTTGCCGTCTTCTTTTGATATTGTAACTACAACTATCATAAGTCCATCTTCTGATAAATGTTTTCTATCTCTTAATACTATATTCCCTACGTCTCCAACACCTAATCCATCTACTAATACATTTCCTGTTGGTACTGTTCCAACTACCTTAGCAGAATTTCTATCTATTTCTAATATTTCTCCAGTTTTATTTACAAATATATTTTGACTTGGCATTCCTAACTCTTCTGCTAGTTCTGCATGTCTTTTTAACATTCTATACTCACCATGAGCTGGCATAAAGAATTTAGGTCTTACTAATCTGTGTATAAGCTTTAATTCTTCCTGCTTTGCATGTCCTGATACATGTATATCATGATCATCGCAAACTACATGTGCTCCTTGTGCTAATAACGAGTTTACTATTTTAGATACTGATTTTTCATTTCCTGGTATTGTATTAGCTGATATTATTATTAAATCTCCATTTTTTATCTCAATTTTTTTATGTTCAGCACTTGCCATTCTAGCTAAAGCTGACATTGGTTCTCCTTGTGAACCAGTTGTTATTAGAACTACTTCATTGTCATCGTATTTATATACATCATTTAAATCTATTAGCATATTTTCTGGTATCTCTAAATATCCTAATTCACTTGCAACTCCCACTACATTAACCATTGACCTTCCAGACACTGCAACTTTTCTATTAAACTTTTCTGCTGTATTTATTATTTGTTGTAATCTGTGTATATTCGAAGCAAATGTAGCCACTATTATCCTACTATTATTTGCTTTTCTAAATAAATCATCTAACCCTGCTCCAACAGTTCTTTCAGATAAAGTAGATCCTGGTCTTTCTGCATTTGTACTGTCTGCTAGCATTAATAATACACCCTTTTTACTTAACTCACAGATTCTATGAATATCCATAACCTCTCCATCAATAGGAGTTAAATCTACTTTGAAATCTCCTGTATGGAATATTATCCCTTGATCAGTATGAACAGCTATAGAGCATGCATCTGGTATACTATGGTTTGTCTTTATAAACTCTACATCCATTACTCCTGCTTTAACTATCTCTCTAGGTTTTACAACATTTAACTTTACATTATTTAATTTGTGCTCTTTTAGTTTAACTTGTATCAGCGCAATACTAAGTCTAGCTCCATATACAGGTACATTTATCTTCTTTAATATATAAGGAAGCGCTCCTATATGATCTTCATGTCCGTGTGTTATAAATATACCTTTTATTTTATCTTTATTTTTTACTAAATAAGTTATGTCCGGTATAACTATATCTACCCCTAACATCTCATCCTCTGGAAAACTCAGACCCGCATCAATAACAATTATTTCATCTTTATACTCAACAACTGTCATGTTTTTTCCTACTTCATTAAGCCCACCTAATGCCATTACTTTTATTTTGTTGGCGTTCTTCTTGAACAATTGCATCATCTCCTTCTGTCTATTCATTTTTTAGATATAAACACGTTCTATCGTTTTAAATAATATCAAATCACGCACTCTTTACCAGTTATTATCATTGTACCATAATTTATCACATAATTTAAGTCATATTTCAAATACATTTATTGTATTATTTTGACAAATTCATATCAATCTGATATTCTCTGAGTATAATCTAATAATTTAGGAGGATGTATGCGTGGTAAAACCCATTGTGCAATAGGTGTGTTAAGTGTTATACAAGCTTCTATACTGTTTAATATACCTATTTCAATATTTAATCTTATATTATCAGCTTTTTTTTCAATACTACCAGACTTAGATGAATCTAACTCTGTAATTTCTGATATTTTGATAAAAAAGAAAGTTTCAAAATTCTTATCAAAGATGATAATATATGCAATTAACTTAGCAATATTTTTTATCTCTTTAAAAATAAATAATAATTTTTACATAAGCTCAGCTATAACTTTTATAGCAATTCTTATAGTTGAATCTAAATTAACCCATATATTACTTAGAAAAATATTTTTATCTCTAATTTTTTTACTTTTAGCTATTTGCTTGTACTTAATAAAAGTAAAAATTTATTTTGTTGTGTTTTGTTTAATGTTAGCTACATTTCCTTGGCTAAAACATAGAAGCTTTTCTCATAGTATATTTGCGACTATGATAATATACTTTTTATTAAAACAAATAGAGCTAATATATAATATATCTAATTTAGCTTTTTTGGGAACTATAAGTTATTCAAGTCATATATTTTTAGGCGATTTATTTACAAAATCAGGTATCCCTATTTTTTATCCATTAAGCCATAAGAAGTTTTCTCTTGGTTTTTTTAAGGTAGGGAGCTTCTTTAATAATATTTTAGAAATAGCCTTTATTCTTTTATTAGTCGGAGGCATTATCTTTTCTATAATAAAAATATAAGTCCATCACTGGACTTATATTTTTATATATTATCTAGTTTTGTAATGTGCAATCTTCACACGTTCCATAGAATTTAACATCATGATCTACTATATTAAATTTATATATTTCTTGTATTTGCTTTTCTATACTATCTAATAAATCTTCTTTAACTTCCATTATTTTGCCACATTTTTTACAAATTAAGTGATGATGATTATGACAATCATCTTTATCTAAACTTAATTCATATCTTATGCATCCATCGTCTAAATTAAGTTTTGATATTACCCCTACTTCATCTAGTAATTGCATTGTTCTATATACTGTTGCTAATCCTATTTCCGGGCATTCAACTCTTACTAAATCATATATTTCTTCACTACTTAAGTGTTCACTATTGTTTTTTAAAAGTATATCTACTATCGCTCTTCTTTGCGGCGTTATTTTAAATCCCGTTTCTTTTAATTTTTCTTTTAATATATCCATTGTATTAACCATAAATATCACCCTTATTTTTTCAATTGATAATCTTTATTAATTATTTTAATTGATAACAGTATTTTTGTCAATCTTATTTGTTTTTACTGATTACCATATATAAACTTATGTAATTCTTTAACATTTTTTTCTTTATCCCATTTTATTACATAAGTTCCATTTTCTCCAAACCTACCTTCTTGTCTATATTCTTCTATTGGGAATTCTAATTGTCTTATTTCATAACTACCCAATTCATGTGACATTAAAGCAAGTTTCATAACTTTATTAAAGGAAATATTTACTTTTACATATCTTAATACACTTTTTACTATTTGAGGATAGTTGCTTATTGTTGTAGTTGACAGCTTTTGAGCCATATTTGCTAGTATAATTCTTTGTCTTTCATCTCTTTTATAAATAGTATCTATTTTTCTAATTCTTGCGTATGCTAACGCTTGGTATCCATTTAGATTTTGATTACCTGCACTTTTTATGTATTCTATATTTTTTTCGTTGTTTATTCCATAGCAAGCTTCTATAATTTGATTTAGGTGTTCTATTTCATTTTCACTAACTTTTACATCTACTCCACCTAATATATCTATTATATCTATAAATGATTTGAAATTTACTACTGCATAGTCTTTAATATTTAAATCGAAGTTTTTATTTATTGTTTGAACCAGTAGTTCTTCTTCTCCATATGCATAAGCATGATTTAATTTTTCATAACCTTTATTTGGTATTTCTACTAATGTATCTCTAGCTAAAGATGTTAATTTTAAGGATTCATTAAGCTTATCTATTGTTAAAATAATCATTGTATCAGACCTAGCTGGCAGTTTCTCATCTATACCATCTCTTCCTATCAAAAGTATATTATCTACCATATCCTCGCCTTTAAAGCACTCTTCATCAAAGTCATCTAGACCATAACTAGATTTAAATGAAAATATATTTATAAAAATTAAGGAACATATTATTATAGCTGATATTATTTTTTTCATTATTCTACTTCCTTTCTAAAATATTTGTATATATTTTTCCCTTATTATCAATAATTACACATTTCATAATAACAAAAAACTCTTGTAGCTACTTGCTACAAGAGTCTTTTTATAAGTTCTTAATTTCTATTGGTGATCGTCGAAGTTTAATCCTTCTTCTTCCATTATAGCGTTGTATACTGCTACAACTGTTTCATATTCATCATCACTTTCTAAAGGAACTAATATTTCTCCTTCTTCATCTTGATCAATTCTGAATATTAAAGCTTCTTCTGCTTCTTCTTCTTCTACTGGTACTAATATAGCATACTCTTTTCCTTCTGCTTCTAAAGTTAATATTATTTCAAATTCACTTTCTACTCCATTTTCATCTATTAAATTGATTATGTTTTCTTGCATATCATTCACCTCTGTTATTTATATTATTATTTATATTATATATCATTAAAGTATAAATTTATAGGCCTTTTAGAAATTTCTTTGCCTATCTAGGTACCCTTGTAATATTATTACCGCTGCAACCATATCTATTACACCTTTTCTATTTTCTCTTCTAACATTTCCTTGTATTAGTGTTCTTTCAGCTGCTACTGTAGATAATCTTTCATCCCAGTATTCTACTTTCATTCCAGTCTCTTGTTCTAATAATTCACAGAATTTTATTACTTTTTCACCTTGTGGTCCTAATGTTCCATTCATATTCTTAGGTAGCCCCGAAACTAATTTTGTTACTTGTCTTTCTTTTATTATTGCCTTTAATTCTTCTATATCTTTTTTCTTACCTACTCTTTTTACAGTTTTTACACCTTGAGCTGTAAGTCCCATTAAGTCACTAACTGCAACTCCTATTGTCTTGTCGCCTACATCTAATCCCATTATTCTTCCGTCTAACATGTATGTTCTCCTTAAATGTATTTAATTATTATAATGCTTATTCTATGCTACTGAGCTTTTACTATGTAAAATAGTCAGGATTTATTTCCTGACTATTTATAGTTTAAACTATTTGTTTGATAATTTTATTTTTCATTAAATATTATCATATTTATACTTATTATTATTATAGGTATAAGTATATAAATAGATGCAGTTGCTGCTGCTACTATACCTGAATCATTTACTAAAAGAGTTACTATACATCCTACCATAGATGCTATAAAACCTTTGAATAGTATTGGATACTTATCAGATATAGATTTAAAGTGCTTTGATGGTCTAAATATAAATATTCCTATTATAATTATTCCTACAAGTAGAATATTTACCCATACACTAGTTTGAGCTAATTTCAAGTTCATTTGTATCTTTCTACTAAATGTTTGTATTATAGCACTTGGACCCTCTAATAGTATTTTATTAATAAATACTGATAGATGAGATTCACTACCTGATACAACATCTAAAATTGCAAATGCTGCAACAACTGCTGCCGCTGCAATTCCTAATAGTATAACTTTTTTAATATCTAATTTTACATCAAATATTAATAAAATAAATAGTAAATATGCTACACTTTGAGAAATTGCTCCACCTACATTGGCTCCCATAGATGGATATGCACTTGTTATTAGTATTATTACAGAAAGTAAACACACTAACCATTTTGGCGTTTTAGTATAGGTTAAAAGCACAGCTAAAGCAAATACACAACATGCTATAGATACTCCTTCATACTCATTTCCTATACCATAGTATCTAGCTCCTATTATGGCATCATAACTCATAATATTATTTTTCATTAGGTACGTTCCCATAGCCGAATCTACTGCTATAATTGCTATAGTAATTATAGCTAATAGTCCCATTTGTTTTATATCATCATTTTTAAATATAGCTTTACTTATTAGATAAAACACTAATGTTGTTATTATAACTCCAATAGTAATAGTCATAGGATCTTTGAAATTAAATATTGGAGCTACTAAAAATGCCAATGGCATTATTATTCCAAGTTTTATAAATTCCTTTAGTACTGTAAATATTTGTTCTTTTTTAGGTATGTAGCTTCTAAATATTATAGCCAGCATTCCTAATACCCACGATGTAGATACTATACCTACAAATGTATTTACAACATTTGCTCTTATATTTGATATGGATACTATTTTTTCAAATTCACCTTGTATGTAGTTTACATTGTCTTCTTTTTCTATTAAACTATAACTTCTACCTACCATAGCTTTATTTTCAAGACCTAGTTCATTTAATATATCAACACCAACATCTACATTTGCTACAATACCTTCTCTTCTTGTTGTTGATGATGATAGTATTCCCTTTTCATTTCCTTTAAACTTTATTATTGGAGATAGTCTTCTCTTATTTTTATAATCTAAGTCACTTGGAAAAGCACTTGAAATATATACTACATCATTTTCATTTGCCATTTTAAAAACTTCTGACAAATATGTATTTATGTTTTTATATATATTTTTTTTCATATTAGAGTAAGTTTCTTCATTTAGATTACCTTTGTAATTATCTAATCTATATGTATCACCTAGTTCAATAAATACAACATCACTTTTAGAATATGAGTTTTTAGTTTCTTCTATTAGCTTTTTATAGTCCGTTCTAATTCCATATGGCATTTTATTATCTTTTATATTTATATTATCGATATTACCTGAATCTATTCTTCCATACTCATCCATAGCTGTTAATGCTAGGTTTCTAATTTTCTTTACTTCTCCACTTTCTACTATATCAGAGTTTCCAATTAATGATATTTTCTTATTATTATCCGATAAAGTTTTACCTAGTGCTCCTAGTGTAGAACCGTACTGACCATATTCTAAGTTATCATTTATTGATTTATTTATAGTTAAATCATTTATTTGTTTTGGTCTTTGCCCAGTTGCAGATTCAAATACTTGACCTGTATCTTTGTTTGCCTCTTGAAAATTTATGTTACTTTCAGCAGAAACATTTGCTCTTCCACCAGCACCCATACTAGCATAAGATCTTTTATCATCTGTTCCCTTATCTCCTCTAACATTCATAAGACCTATATACCCTCTAGCTTCAATTTCATTTTCTAGAGTTGGTATTTTTAGCATATTTGCTAAATTTGTCCTATTCATATCAATAAATATAACTTTGCCAGTTTCATTGGCAAAGCTATATTTAGGGAAAGAAGATAAAAGTATCATTGTTATGGCTAATAATGATACAATTTTCTTCTTCATTATTCTAACCTACTTTCTGTTTAAATAGTGCGTGATTACTTCTTCTAGTATCTCGTCTCTTTCAAACTTTTTTATCATAGTTCTTGCATTTTTATGTGAGGTTATATAACTTGAATCTCCAGAAAGAATATATCCTATTATTTGATTTATAGGATTATACCCTTTTTCAAGTAGAGCTTCATATACCGTGCTTATCATTTCTTCAACGCTAATCTTATCTTCTGATACACCTTCAAATTTCATTGTAAAGTCTAAATCTCTTTCCATGTTCAACTCCCCTTTTTTATTTATATATATAAGTTGTTATTTAAAATTTATTTTACTTGATTTTTAACAACTTCTGTAGCTTGAGTTAAAGCTTCGTCTACTTTTGATATATCTGGAGCTCCAGCTTGAGCCATATTAGGTCTTCCTCCACCTTTTCCTCCAGCTACCATTGCAACCTCTTTAACTATGTTTCCTGAGTGTATTCCTTTAGCTATAACATCAGCTGTAGCTGTTGCAACAAAGTTTACTTTGTCTTCTGTAGTATTAGCAAGCACTACTACTCCACTAACTAATTTGTCTCTTAGTTTATCTGCTACATCCTTTAATGTATTCATATCCATTCCATTAAACTTAGCTGTAACTACGTTCACTCCGTTTATATCTACCTTAGAGTCTAATACTGAGTCTATTGATTGTAAACTCATCTTAGTCTTAACTTCATGCAACTCTTTACCTAAGCTTTTATTTTCTTCTAATAAAGATGTTACTCTTTGACATAAACTATCTTCTTTAGTTTTTAGACTAGCACATATTGTCGCTAATGCTTCTTCTCTTTCTCTTATGTAGTTGTATACTGCTTTACCTGTTATAGCTTCAATTCTTCTTACACCTGCAGCTACTCCACCTTCAGATAGTATTTTAAACATTCCTATTTGAGAAGTATTAGTTAAGTGAGTTCCTCCGCAAAGCTCTATTGAGTAGTCTCCCATAGATACAACTCTTACCTCATTACCATACTTTTCGCCAAATAGAGCCATAGCTCCTTTTTCTTTTGCATCATTTATGCTCATATTTTCACTTTCTATATCTAAAGCTTCTAATATAGCATCATTTACTTTTTCTTCTATTAATTTTAACTCATCTTTTGTTATAGCTTCAAAGTGAGTTACATCAAATCTTAATCTTTCTGGAGTAACTAAAGATCCTGCTTGGTTAACGTGATCTCCTAATACTTCTTTTAATACTTTGTGTAATATATGTGTAGCACTGTGGTTTCTAGCAGAAGCCATTCTTGTTTCTTTATTTACTAAAGTATTTAATTTTTCATTAGTATTTATCATTCCTGATTTAACAAATCCTATATGTTTTATAGTATTGTTAGCACCTTTTCTAGTATCTGTTACTTCAATTACTATATCTTCATCCTTGTTAGCTAAAAGACCAGTATCTCCTGCTTGTCCTCCACCTTCTGGATAGAATGTAGTTGTATCAAGAACTATAACTACCTTATCTCCAGCTTGTGCACATTCTACTAATTCATTGTCTTTTACTATAGCTTTTACTATACCTTCACCTTTTAGGTCACAATATCCATCAAATTCACTATCAACTGCACATTCTAATTTTGATAAAGGATCTTCTTTCCATCCTTCACCTTCCATATTACCTCTAGCACTTCTAGCTCTTTCTCTTTGCTTGTTCATTTCTTCGTTAAAAGCTTCTTCATCTAAAGAAAGATGTTCTTCTTCTAATATTTCTTTAGTTAAGTCTATTGGGAATCCATAAGTATCATATAACTTGAATGCATTTTCTCCACTTAATGTAGTTTTTCCATTTTGCTTTAATTCATTTATATATGATGATAGTATTTCCATACCTTGTTCTATTGTTTCATTGAACTTTTCTTCTTCTATTCTTATAACTTTTTTGATGTAGTTTTCTTTTTCTACTAATTCTGGATAAGCTTCTCCACTAACTTTTATTACTTCATCAACTAGTTTGTATAAGAAGTTTTCTTTTATTCCAAGTAACTTTCCGTGTCTAGCTGCACGTCTAAGTAATCTTCTAAGTACATATCCTCTACCTTCATTCGATGGTAATACACCGTCTCCAACTAAGAAACTTACTGCTCTTATATGATCAGTTATTATTCTTATGGATACATCTGTTTTAGCATCTTTTCCATATTCAACACCAGCCATTTTTTCAACTGTGTTTAATATATGCTTTATAGTATCTACATCAAATATAGTATCAACACCTTGCATTATACAAGCCATTCTCTCAAGACCCATACCTGTATCTATATTTTTATTTTCTAATTCAGTGTAGTTACCTTCTTCATCTCTACTAAATTGAGTAAATACGTGGTTCCAGAACTCTAAGTATCTGTCACAGTCACATCCTGGCTTACAATCTGGATTGTCACATCCATATTCTACTCCTCTATCAAAGTGTATCTCAGAACATGGTCCACAAGGTCCTATTCCTATTTCCCAGAAGTTGTCGTCTTTTCCTAATCTAACTATTCTTTCCTCTGGGAATCCCATTTCTTTTACCCATAGGTCATATGAATCATCATCTTCTTCATAAACACTTACCCATATTTTATCTGTAGGTATGTTTAGCTCTTCTGTAACAAACTCCCATCCCCATTTTATAGATTCTGTCTTGAAATAATCTCCAAATGAGAAGTTTCCTAACATTTCAAAGAAAGTACCATGTCTAGCTGTCTTTCCTACATTTTCTATATCACCCGTTCTGATACACTTTTGACAAGTAGTCATTCTCTTACTTGGTGGTACTTCTACACCTGCAAAGTAGTTTTTAAGCGGTGCCATACCTGAGTTTATTAATAATAAACTTTTGTCATTGTGCGGTACTAAAGAAGCACTTTGTTGTAAGTAGTGTTCTTTAGACTCAAAAAATTTAAGAAATTTACTTCTTATTTCATTTAATCCCATTTGTTTCATATTGAATTTCCTCCTAAATGTATGTATTAAAAAACCTCGCACCTATAATATAAATTATAGGGGCGAGGATTAAATTCGCGGTACCACCCTAATTATCACAAATTAAATTGTGACATCTTCGGAAAACCTTAGTTATAACGGAACTACCGACAACCTCTACTATTAGTTCAAGATTGTTACTCAAAGACTGCTTCAATTATTTTATTCTAAGGGCTTCCACCATTTCCCTCTCTCTGTAAGACTTCAAATAATTTACTACTTCTTATCACTGTGTTTATTATTTTAAGTTATATATATATGATATATTACTAAATTTTATAAAATTAATCAATACTATTATTAATCAATATCATAAATTATTTTATTAACACTTTTATTAGCAGATGATTCCTCCACCAACTACAACCTCTCCTTGATACATTACAACTGATTGACCTTTTGTTATAGCTCTTTGCGGTTCATCAAATACTATTTTAATTTTTTTGTCATCTATTTTGTAAAGTGTTGCTGGTGATGGTTTTGCCGAGTATCTTATTTTAGCTTCTACTCTTACTGGCTCTGTAATATCATCAAATGGTATTAAGTTATAATCCTTTGCGATTACAACTCTGTTGAATAATTCATCATTATCTCCTAGTACCACTGTATTTTTCTTAGCATTTATATCTACTACGAACATAGGCTTTCCAAATGCTATTCCTAGGCCTTTTCTTTGTCCTATTGTGTAATTTATTATTCCTTTATGCTTTCCTAACACATTACCTTTAGTATCTACGAAGTATCCTTCTTCTATTCTTTTTTTAGAGTGTTTTTCTACATAACCTGCATAGTTATTATCTTTTACAAAGCATATTTCTTGACTGTCTGGTTTATCTGCTACTAGTAATCCCATTTCTCTAGCTATTTCTCTTATAGTGTCTTTTTCATAGTCTCCTATAGGTAGTAGGGTATGCTCTAATTGTTCTTGAGTCATATTGTATAATGCATATGTCTGATCTTTTTTATCTGTTACAGATTTTTTTAATAAGAATCTTTCGCTCTCTTCATCTTTTTCTATTTTAGCATAGTGGCCTGTTGCTACATAGTCGCATCCTATTTGACGAGCTTTATTAAAGAAGTCATCAAATTTTATATGTTTGTTACATGCTATACATGGATTTGGTGTTCTACCGTTTAAGTATTCATCTATAAAAGGCTCTATTACCTTTTCTTTAAATACATCACTAAAGTTTAAAACATAAAAAGGTATGCCTATTTTTTCAGCTACTCTTCTAGCATCTTCTACCGCTGCTAATGAACAACATCCACCTTCATTTTCTATTAAATCATCGTCCTCATCATCTTGCCATAATTTCATAGTTACGCCTATTACATCATAGCCTTGCTTTTTTAGTAAGTATGCCGCAACAGAACTATCAACTCCACCACTCATACCTATCATTACTCTTTTGCTCATATAATCACCTCGTTGTTTATATTATATCTATTTTGTCGTATTTTTAAAATACTTTATATTCATTACAATAAATATATCCCTTTTAAGTTTTTACTTAAAAGGGATATTATAATCTTAAATTAAATATTAAATTTAAGCTTCTTCTTCTAAATCATGGTGATGATCATGATCATCATCTATTACTACACCATCTAATTCTGGTATATGGATATTGTGCTTTTTAGCATAATCTATTAATGCAGCTTTTATAGCTTGCTCTGCAAGTACTGAACAGTGCATTTTTACTGGTGGTAAACCATCTAATGCTTCTGCAACTGCTTTATTTGTTACAGCTAGTGCTTCATGTATAGTTTTTCCTTTTACCATTTCTGTAGCCATAGAAGAACTTGCTATAGCTGATCCACATCCAAATGTTTTGAACTTAACATCTTTTATTATTTCATCTTCTATATCAAGATATATTCTCATTATATCTCCACATTTAGCATTTCCTACTTCACCTATACCACTTGCATTATCTATTTCTCCAACATTTCTTGGATTCATGAAATGTTCCATTACTTTATCACTATATTGCATAATCTTATCCTCCTATTATAATCTATTAACTGTTTTTATCTATATTTATAATCTCATTATTTTCTTTCATTTTTTACTGCATCATAAAGAGGTGACATACTTCTTAGTCTCTCTATAACTGCTGGTAAATGCTCTAATATATAATCTATATCTTCTTCTGTTGTAAAGTCACCTATTGAAAGTCTAAGCGAACCATGAGCTATTTCATGTGGTAACCCTATTGCCATTAAGACATGTGATGGATCTAATGATCCTGAAGTACATGCTGAACCACTAGATGCAGCTATTCCTAACATATCTAACATTAAAAGTATACCTTCTCCTTCTATAAATTCAAATGAGAAGTTTACATTTCCTGGTAATCTATCTGTCATACTACCATTAACTCTTGTATATGGTATTGCTTCTAATATTCCATCTATTAATTTTTTTCTTAAAGATGTTAATGTTTGTATATGATTTTCCATATTAGCTTTAGCTAATTCAGCAGCTTTACCATATCCAACTATTGATGGTATATTTTCAGTACCTGCTCTTCTTCTTCTTTCTTGTGCTCCACCATGAACAAATGTATGAAGCTTTGTTCCTGTTTTTATATATAATGCTCCTATTCCTTTAGGTCCATATATTTTGTGTGAAGACATACTCATTAAGTCTATATTTAATTCTTTTACATTTATTAATATATTTCCTGATGCTTGAACTGCATCTGTATGGAAGATTATTTTATGTTTTTTAGCTATTTCACCAATTTCTTTTATCGGTTGAACTGTACCTATTTCATTGTTAGCATACATTATTGTTATTAATATAGTTGTGTCCTTTATAGCATTTTCTAAGTCTTCTAATCTTATTTTTCCTTCACTATCAACATCAAGGTATGTTACTTCAAATCCATGATATTTTTCTAAATATTCACAAGTGTGAAGAACTGCATGGTGTTCTATTTTAGATGTTATTATATGGTTTCCTTTCTCTTTATTAGAAAAAGCAACACCTTCTATTGCCCAGTTATCACTTTCTGTTCCACCTGCTGTAAAATATATTTCATTTGGTTTTGCATTAACAAGACTTGCTACTTGTTCTCTAGCTTTATCTAAAGCATTTTTAGCTTCTCTTCCGAATGTGTGAAAGCTTGATGCATTCCCAAAATAATTTGTTAAATATGGCATCATTTCATCTAATACTTCTTGTTTTACAGGAGTTGTCGCAGAGTAATCCATATATAATCTTCTTTTTTCCATTTTTATACGTCTCCTATCTCTTTTATTTATTATTAATTAAATTAGTTATATCGTTATCTAATTTATTTTTATTGTAATCATTTATCATGTCCTTAAGAGTGATAGAATGTATTACTTCTTCTATACCCTTTTTTATCTTTTCCCAAACTACTTTTGTCACGCATATACCTGAGTTTTCACATATATCTTCATCTAGTAAACAGTCTGATAAAGATACAGGACCTTCAAGTACAGTTAGTATATCTCCAACTGTTATGTCTGTTGGTTCTTTACCTAATAGATACCCACCTTGAGCACCCCTTACGCTTTTTACTAAACCTGCTTTTTTTAAAGCCGAAAATATTTGCTCTAAATATTGATCAGATATATTTTGCTTTTTTGCAATATATTTTAACGGAACTGGTCCACTATGCTGATTTAATGAAAGTTCAAACATTGCTTTTAGACCGTATCGTCCTTTTGTAGATAATTTCATATTTATCACCCTTTACTAGAAATCTAATTCCTACTATTTTAGTATGAATTATCTTCATTATTATTCTATTATATCACACTAAGTTTGTCAACTTTAATTCATACTATTTTTGTCAGGATTAAATTTTCAGTTCATCAAATTCACATTTAGTATAATACCCACTTATATTATTTTAAATCTACATATTTATTAATTTTTATAAATTTAGTTATACGTAAAAAACTGCCTAAGTTTCACTTAGACAGTTCATTTATTATAAAGCCGATGCCCCTAGTATTCCTGCATCGTTTTTAAATTTAGCTATTACTATATCTGCTATATTTCCTTCTTTAAAAGGTAAATATGTTTTTATATTTTCACTTAATCCTTCTAGTAATATATCACTCGCATTTGATACTCCTCCACCTATAGATATTACAGCTGGATCTATAAAACTTACTATATTAGCAAGTCCCATAGCTAAATACTTTTTAAATCTATTTATTACTTCTACAGCTGCTTCATCATTTTCTCTGTATGCATCAAATACCATCTTAGCAGTTACTTTGTTCAAGTCACCTTCACACATATCTTTTATTATTGTTTGTCTATCTTCTTCTAATAATTTTTGTGCATATTTAATTATTGCAGTTGCTGAACAGAAGGTTTCAAAACAACCATTGTTTCCACAGTTACAGTTAAAATAGTTAGTAGCTATCATAGTATGTCCAATTTCAGCCCCTAAACCGTTCGCTCCTGTTATAAGTTTCCCACCTATTACTATTCCTCCACCTACTCCAGTTCCTAAAGTTATCATGGCTCCACTATCATATCCCTTCATACTTCCATATGCGTATTCAGCAAGAGCAGCAACGTTAGCATCATTTCCAATTGCAACCTTAGCATCTTTTATTTTTTCATTTAACTTTTCAACGATTGGAGCATTATTAAGTCCTAAGTTTACACATGTAACCGAACCATCTCTTGTTACAACACCAGGCAATCCTATACCTATAGTGTTTATATCTTTTGTGTCTATATTGTTTTCAGTTACTAAAGTATTAACTAAACTAGTTATATCTTCAACTAACTTATCTACTCCACCCTTTGGATCTGTTTCTATAACTGCTCTATGTATTATATCACCATTATGAACAACTCCAGCTTTTATACTCATTCCACCTACATCAATCCCAATATTATACATTTTCTCCTCCTAATTACCTTTTGTCTCATTATAGAATATTTTTATAATTTTATTAGTGAAGAGTTTCATTCTATATGAAAATGATTTCTCCAACTAATAAAATTATACAATATTTACTCATTTTCTACATCATATTTTTAATTCTACTTGATTTAATAACTTATCTACTTAGAATATATGCTCCAAGTTCCAATATCATTAAATCCTAATTTTCTATATATTTTACCTGCGTATTCATTATCATAAAACAAACAAGGTACCTTATTTTCATTTATAAGTTCTTTACATATCTTAACTATACACTTTGTAGCAAGTCCTTTATTTCTATAATTAGGATGAGTACCTACGCCCACTAGCATTGCATGTGTTTTATTTTCACATGTACTTTTAGCCATAGCTACTACTTTTCTATTTATTTCTATACAATAACCTCTGCCTGTTTTTAATCCATTTTTTATACTATCTACTGTTGTATTTTCAAACTCATCAATTACTTCATACAACTTAACCACTTTTTTTATGTTCCCAAATCTAACTTTTCTTACCTTTATTTTTAAATCATTATCAACTAAACTATTTTTATTTTCTAATCTACTAAAATTAACAACTCTTTTCTTTTTTAGTTCAAGCATTCTAGCCATATAATCTACGCATTCACTTTTACCACTTATTTCAACATATTCTAAAGTAGTAATTAAATCATAAAACTCCTCACTACTTTCCATATTATCTGAATAAAATATTAAAAACTCAAAATACTTTAATAAAACTCCACCTATATTACCATTTGAATCAATACTTGCCCATACATTTAAAAAGTAGTTGTTGTATCCATATCTTTGTATATCACCTATAATAAATAAATTAAAATCAGGTTCCTTTCTTAGGTATTCTATAACTTTTCTATTATAAGTGTTATCCACCTTTACAATCATATTTTTCCCCCTGATATATACCTCAAATTTTAAACTTATGAGAATTATATAATTACATATTAAATGAAATCATTCTTATATATTTATATATTTTATATATCTATCACTTATAACTATTATTTATGTACTCTAAGTAAGTTTTTATATTTTGTTCTGTTTTATTTTCTTGTGGATTATAGTATATACTATCTTTAATACTGTCCGGTAAATACTGTTGTTTTACATAATGATTTTTATAATTATGAGGATATAAATAATCTATACCTCTTCCAATTTTTTCAGCTCCAGAGTAGTGAGCATCTTTAATATGAGCAGGAATATCCATTATAAATTCATTATCTAGTTCTTCTAGTGCTCTTGATATAGCAAGGTAAGCCGAATTAGATTTTGGTGATGTTGCTAGTAATAGAGTGGCTTGAGCTAATGGTATTCTAGCCTCTGGAAATCCTATTTGCATAGCACTATCTACACATGACTTTACAATAGTTATGGCATTTGGATATGCTAGTCCTATATCTTCACTAGCTATAACTAACAGCCTTCTACAAATACTTATTAAATCTTCACCTTTTATTAGTCTAGCTAAGTAATGGATAGACGCTTGAGGATCACTTCCTCTTATTGATTTTTGAAATGCACTTAAAATATCATAATGACTATCCCCTTTTCTGTCATAGTTAAGTATTTTATTAAAAGTACTTTTCTTTATTACATCAGAATTTATTTCTACTATATTATCAATATTCGGTCTTGTAGAATAAACT
Source organism: Peptostreptococcaceae bacterium (assembly GCA_051654865.1). GTDB lineage: Bacteria > Bacillota > Clostridia > Peptostreptococcales > Peptostreptococcaceae > JBOFOR01. The sequence continues at coordinate 159,290 of JBOFYV010000068.1, read as the reverse complement.
ACTAACTCCAATACATTCAAGGCTTTTCTCATATCACCATCTGAAACCGTTGCAATATCTTCTAATGCTTCTTTTGTATAAGTAATGTCCATAAAGCTATCCTCTTTAATTATGTTCATTGCTCTTTTTAGACCTTTTACTATATCTTCTTTTTCTACAGGTTTAAATTCTAATACTGTAGATCTACTTAAAAGAGCTTTATAAACGTAATGATATGGATTTTCTGTCGTGCTTGCAATCAAAGTTATCTTTCCATTTTCCATAAATTCAAGAATAGATTGTTGCTGTTTTTTATTAAAGCTTTGTATCTCATCTATATACAACAACACACCACCTACGTTATTTATAGTTTCTAGTTCTGCTACTACTTTTTTTATATCATCTAGTGATGAATTAGTTGCATTTATTTTATAAAAAGTTTTATTACTTTTTTTAGCTACTATTTCTGCTACTGTAGTTTTTCCTACTCCCGGTGGACCAAAGAATATCATATTTGGCAAAAAATTAGATTTTAGTATTTCATTTAGTAACTTTTTTTCACCTATAATATGACTTTGCCCTACTACGTCTTCAATACACATAGGTCTAATCTTATTAGCTAAAGGCATCATATCCCTCCTATTAATTAAAAGTCTATCTATTATTATATACGATAAAAGGTATCTATAATAATATAGATACCTAGAATTTATAAAATATTAATTTTGTTTAAGTTTTTTTAGTTCTTCTATAAGTTTATCATTAAGTATTTTTATATGAGTTCCTTTCATACCTAATGATCTTGATTCTATAACTCCTGCACTTTCAAATTTTCTAAGTGCATTTACTATAACTGATCTAGTTATACCAACTCTATCTGCTATTTTACTTGCTACAAGTAATCCTTCTTTACCATCTAATTCTTCAAATATATGCTCTACAGCTTCAAGTTCTGAATAAGATAATGTTCCTATAGCCATTTGTACAACGGCTTTCTTTCTCATTTCTTCTTCTAATTCTTCACCTATAGCTCTTAATATTTCAAGCCCAACTACAGTTGCGCTGTATTCAGCTATAACTAAATCATCATCTGTAAATAACTCGTTGTATCTTGAAAGCACTAATGTACCTAATCTTTGTCCACTTCCTAATATAGGAACTATTGTTGTTTTCTTCTCTACTCTATCATTTTCTAACGGGAATAATTCTAATACTTTTTCACCAGTTAGATTTTCTGCTGTTTCTGTTATTTTAAGCATACTCTTAGTATATTCTTCTGGGAATTTCTTTTGCTTTGTTGATTCATCTTCTATAACCGAGCTATCTTGAATATCATTAAGATGCATACCTAATACTTTACCTTTACTACTTATTACATATGCATTTGCATTTAATACTTCTCCTAGTGCCCCTGCTAATAAATCAAAAGACACATTGCTTCCACCACTTGTTTGTAACGTTTTATTAATTTTTCTTGTTTTTTGTAATACTTCGCTTGCCATTTATATTCATCTCCTCATGAAAGTTACGCCTTTATATATTGTATTGTTAATATTAATCATAGTAAAATGCACATTTTGTTAATTGTGCAATAGAAATATTAACATAAAATAGTTAGTTTTTCAACAAAATTTTATATTTAATTTTCTAATTTTCACTATTTTCAGTACTTTCTTTTGTTTCTTCTTTAGGTTCTTTTCCACACTCTTTGTTTGAGCAGACAACTTTAGTTTCACTTTTAGTTACTTTCTCTACTTTATAAGATCCACAAACATCACAAACTTCTCCTGTTGGCTTATTCCATGCCACAAAATCACACTCTGGATAATTTGAACATCCATAAAAAGCCTTCCCTTTTTTAGACTTTCTCAGGATGATGTCTCCTTTATGACATTTCGGACAAGTTACTCCTATTTTATTTACTATAGGTCTTGTAGTCTTACACTCAGGATATTTTTTACAAGCCATGAATTTACCAAATCTACCATGCTTTATAACCATATTTTCTCCACAGTTTTCGCATATTTCATCAGTTTCTTCATCCATATTTATCTTTTCTATACTTTCTTTAGCTATTTCTATAGCTTCCTTTAATGGTTCATATGATTTAGCAACTACATTTTTCCATTCTACATTTCCATCTTCAATTTGATCTAGTTGACTTTCCATCTCAGCAGTAAAGTCAGCATCTATAAACTTTTGGAAGTTATTTTCTAAAATCTCTGTTACTATAATGCCTAACTCTGTTGGATGTAAACTAGTACCTTGCTTTTCAACATATTCTCTATTTAATATAGTAGAAATTGTAGGTGCATAAGTACTTGGTCTTCCTATTCCTAATTCTTCTAATGTTTTTACAAGACTAGCCTCTGTGAATCTAGCTGGTGGTTGCGTAAAGTGTTGAACTGGAAGTATGTTTTCTAATCTTAACTCATCACCTTCATTTATAGGAGGAAGTATTTTATCTTCTCTTTCAGTAAAGTTATAGATTTTTGTATATCCATCAAACTTCATTTTAGAACCTGTAGCTTTAAATACATAGTCACCTATTTTACCTTCAACATTTAATACATCAAATACAGAGTCTTCCATTTGACTTGCTACAAATCTTCTCCATATTAAGTTGTATAGTTTGTATTGATCTTTAGTTAAACAACTTTTTATCTTGTCTGGCGTTTTATCTACATAAGTAGGTCTAATTGCTTCATGGGCATCCTGTACTTTTTTAGTCTCTTTTTTATCTTTCTTTTCTGGACTATTTTTATAGTAATTTTCGCCAATTGATTCTAATATATAATTTTTTGATTTTTCTTTAGCTTCATCTGAGATTCTCTTTGAGTCTGTTCTTATATAAGATATTAACCCGACTGTTTCTTTGTCAATATCTATACCTTCATATAACTCTTGAGCTATACTCATTGTTTTCTTTGTTGTAAATGAAAGTTTATTTGCAGCTTCCTGTTGTAGCATACTTGTTGTAAATGGCTTTGGAGCTGATTTTTTTCTAGATTTAGCTTCTATTTTTTTTATTTCTAAAGTTTTATTTTCTATTGATTTTAATATTTCATTTACTTGTTCTTCATTATCAACTTCTAATTTTTCATTTTGTTTTCCATAGAATTTTAAGACTACTTCTTCATCATTGCTAGTTTTTGTTTCTATGTCTATTGTCCAATATTCCTTTGGAACAAACGCGTTTATTTCTTTTTCTCTATCACATATTAGTTTTGTTGTAACAGATTGAACTCTACCTGCACTCAGACCTTTTCTAATCTTTTGCCATAGTATAGGACTTATTTGATATCCTAATAGTCTATCTAAAACTCTTCTCGCTTGTTGTGCATTTACTAAGCTTATATCTATATGTCTAGGACTTTTAATTGCTTTTTTTATAGCATCCTTTGTTATTTCGTTAAATTCAATTCTGCACTCATCATTTTCTTCTAGCCCTAATATATGAGCTAAATGCCATGATATAGCTTCACCCTCTCTATCGGGGTCGGTTGCTAGATATATTTTCTTTGATTTTTTAGCTTCTTTTTTTAATTCTTTAATTACATCACCTTTACCTCTGATGTTTATGTACTGTGGTTCGAAATTATTTTCTATATCTACACCCAGTTTACTCTTAGGTAAATCTCTTACATGTCCCACAGAAGCTTTTACACTATAGTGGCTTTTCCCTAAAAACTTCTCTATTGTTTTAGCTTTTGCAGGAGATTCCACGATGACCAATGTTTTTGCCATAAAACGACACACCCCCACTATCTTTCTTTTATATATTCAAACTATATGTTTTATTTCTTAATTCTATTAAAAAATCTCTTAATACTAATTCATTCAAAATAGAATTTACTTTTTTTATTTCCATTCTAGTATTAGCACAAATTTCATCTATATGCAAGACCCCTTGATTTTTTATGCTTTCTATTACCCTCTTTTGTTGTTCACTTAAGTCTATATTATCACATTTTTTCAAATCTTCTTTATATTTTGTACAATTTATATTATACTCATTCAAAATGTCATCAATATCTTCTATTAATTTTGCTCCTTCTTTGATGATTTTATGACATCCTCTACTCATATAAGAATTAATATTTCCCGGAACCGCAAAAACGTTTTTTCCATGTTCTAGTGCAAACTCTACTGTAATCAAAGCACCACTTTTCTCTGCCGCTTCAACAACTATTACACCATCACTTATGCCACTTATTATTCTATTTCTATTAGAAAAATTACTTGGAAATATCTTATCATTAATATTATACTCTGATAATATTAAACCTCCATCTTCTAATATTTTTTCCGATAATTTTAAGTTTTGTTTTGGTAAAGGATTATTAACTGATGATCCTAATACCGCTATAGTTTTTGATGCTCCATTAAGTGCACCTACATGTGAATAATAATCTATACCTAGTGCTAATCCACTAACAATGTTTATTCCAACATCGGATAGACTTTTACTTATTTTCTTTGCACAACTTATACCATAATCAGTTGACTTTCTAGCACCTACCATAGCAAGATTTATATCTTTATTTAATATATCAATCTCTCCTTTGTAAAACAATACTTTAGGAGCATTATGTATATGCTTTAAGTTATTTGGATAGTTTTTGTCGTCTATGCAAATATATTCTATAGATTTTTTATTTAATTTATCTTTTATATCGTTTAAATAAGTAATGCTTTTATATTTTACTATATTTTCTTTGATATTTAAATTTATATTTTTTAAATTTAAAATTTCTTTATCATTTAAGTAAATTAATTCTTCTAAATTTATTCCATTATCAATTATTTTATCAATAACTTTATTAGTAATCCCTTCTATACTATTTAACCACAAATAAGAATCTTTTCTATTCATTTTTCACCTCTATTTAAAATATGTATAATATGCTTTTCTATAAGAAAAAGCTTCCATAATATGATTTGATTTAATATAAGTTTCTTCTTCTAAGTCTGCAATAGTTCTAGAAACTTTTAGTAGTTTTGTATAACTTCTATTGCTTAGTTTATATTTATTAAATATCAAGTCTAAGGTTGAGTTTGCTTTTTCATCAAGCTTGCAATATTTTTTTAATTGAGACGATTTTATTTCATCGTTAGTTTTTATATTTTCATTTATAAAACGTTCTAATTGTATTTTCCTAGCATTTTCTACTCTAGTTTGTATAGTCTTAGAGTTTTCCTCATTTGTATTATCAAATTCTTTATATGGAATCGAATTTACTTCAACAAATATATCAAATCTATCTAAGAGTGGACCAGATATTTTATTAATATATCTATCTATCTCATAACTTCTACATTTACATTCTGTATCTGACATATAATATCCACAAGGACATGGATTCATCGCACCTACTAATAATACATTACATGGATATTCTAGGCTATATTTTACTCTAGATATGCTAATTGTTTTGTCTTCAATTGGTTGTCTTAATGTGTCTAATATTTTTCTATCAAATTCACATATTTCATCTAAAAATAATACTCCTTTATGAGCAAGAACTACTTCTCCTGGGCTAGCATCACGTCCACCACCTACAAGAGCTTGTCTAGTTGTTGTATGATGCGGAGATCTAAATGGTCTTCTTTTTATGATTCCTTTTTCTTCATTCATAAGGCCTGCTACACTATATATTTTGCTTATCTCTATCATCTCTTCTTTTTCTATGCTAGGTAGAATAGTATTTAATCTTTTTGCTATCATAGTTTTTCCAGATCCTGGTGGACCAATCATAAGAATATTGTGATTTCCTGCTGCTGCTATTTCTGCACATCTTTTTACAAAGTAATTACCTGATATATCACAGAAATCATTATCATAAATATAATCTTCATTTGTATCATTATTAAAATTAATAAGCGTAGTATTATATTGATTTAATTTTAATTCACCATTTAAAAATTCTATGCATTCCTTTAGATTATTTAAAGGTATAATATCTATCCCCTCTATAAATGAACCTTCAATTAAATTTTCTTTTGGTATAAATATTCTTTTTAATCCTGTATTTTTAGCACCTATTATTATAGGTAATATTCCTCTTACTCTTCTTAAGTTTCCATCTAGTGACAATTCTCCTACAAACAAACTATCATTGAGGTACTCGTCATCTCTTTTTATAAGACTTCTTAATAACCCTATAGAAATTGGTAAATCAAAATATGATCCTTCTTTTTTTATATCTGCAGGAGATAGATTAACAACTATTCTTGAATTAGGAAATTTATATCCACTATTTATTATTGCAGATTTAACTCTTTCTCTTGATTCTTTAATCTCAATACCTGCTAGTCCTACGATGTTAAAACATGGTATTCCATTACTAATATCAACTTCTACCTTAACTAAAAATGATTCTATACCTATCAAACTGCTCGAATTTATAATACTTAACATTTACCCCTCCTAAAATGCATTTACAATGTGATTTATTTTTTTCTCATTTAAATATATCTCTATCACATCAAATCTTATTGGTGTATCATATAAATTATTTTTTAATATGTAATACTTTGATGTGTTTATTATTTTATTAATTTTATGTTTATTTACCGCTTCCGATGGCCTTCCAAATTTCAAATTGCTTCTTGATTTAACTTCAACAAATACTATTTCATTATCTAATCTAGCTATAATATCAATTTCGCCCGATCTTATTTTGTATTTAGATTCTAAAATATAGGCTCCATTTTCTACTAAATATTGTTTTGCTATATCTTCACCAAAGTCTCCTTTTTCTTTATTATTCATACAATTCTCCTATTAAGTGTTTTTTAAATTATTGTCATACAAAATTTTATATATACATTTTATATTTTTTAATTGAATTTTTTCCATTATATAGCTAGAATTTGTGTATAAGGGGGAATAACTTTGTCTAGATATAAAAAAAATAAGAAAATTAGAAAAGCTAAGCAATTAAAATTAGTTTTATCACTTCTTTGTTTTATCACAATCACAATAATTGGCGGTTCTTTTATTTTAGATAATATGTTAAGTCTTGATAACAATAATTCTTCTTATAAAGTAAAAGAAGAAGTTGTGCAGACTATAACCTCTCCTAAGCCTCCTATCAAAATAAACATAAACACCATCGGAGATGTTATGGCTCATAATCCACAATTAAGAGCTCAATATGATTCTAAGAACAATACCTACTCATTCGAAAATAATTTTATGCATGTAAAAAATTACATAGAAAAAGCTAATTTATCAATAGCCAACTTAGAAACTACTTTAGCCGGTTCATCAGTTCCTTATAGTTCTTATCCTTCATTCAATTCTCCTGATGCTTTGGCTGATGCTTTAAAGTACGCTGGAGTCGACCTTATATCAACTATTAACAATCATTCCTTTGATAAAGGGGATTTAGGAGTAGAGAGAACATTAAGTGTATTAAAAGAAAAGGGATTTGATACAGTTGGAACCATAGAAAATATAACGGATAACAACTATATAATAAAAGATGTAAATGATATAAAATTAGGTATCACATCTTTTTCATATGGTGAGTTAAAAGATAATACTAAATTCGTAAATGGCATAAGAATATCAGATAAGTCTAAAGACAAGATGAATATTTTTGATATGTATAACACTGAAGTAGCATTTGATACTATTAACGCTACTTTAGATAATATTAAAGATGTAGACTTAAAAATTGTTGTAATTCACTGGGGAAATGAATATCAAAGAGTTCCTAGTGATTTTCAAAAAAATTTAGCTCAAATGCTTTCTAATAGCGGTGTAAATATTATTATTGGTTCTCACCCCCATGTAGTACAACCTGTCGAGATGATAAAATCCTCTGATGGTAGTAATGAAACTTTAGTTATTTATTCCTTAGGAAACTTTATTTCAAACCAAAGAAAAGAACTTCTCGGTTCTCCTTATACTGAAGATGGACTAATGGTAGATATTGAAATCACTAAGGATCCTATAGAAGGTAAAACTACAGTAACTAAGGCTACGTGTATACCTACATGGGTTAATAAGTACCAAAATAATGGAAAAGATATTTATGAAATAATTCCTATTACTAGCAAAGAAGAACTATCTAATATTGAAAATTTATCTCTTGATAAAGCTAAAGCATCTTATGATAATACATCTTTACAAGTTAAAGAATGCGACATCGTTAAACTTGCTCCAAATCCATTTGAGGAGTAACAGCTATATAAAAAGTGTATTCTATTACTAGAATACACTTTTATAATAGCTTTATTTATATATAACTTTAGTATCTATATCTTTTATAGTTTGACATCCTGTAAGTATCATAGTTGAGCTTAATTCATCTTTTAACTTTTTTATGTATGACCCAACACCTTCTGTTTTACCTCCAAATGAGGCAGTTACAAATGGTCTTCCTATTAAAACTGCATCTGCACCAAGACCTATCATCTTTAATACATCTACACCTGTTCTAATTCCACCATCTACAAGTATAGTAACCTTATCTTTTACAGCTTCTGCAATTTTAGGTAACACCTCAGCCGCTCCTGGAGTACAATCTAAAACTCGTCCTCCATGGTTCGATACTACTATAGCATCAACACCTGCTTCTGCTGCCATTATCGCATCCTCTACTGTCATTATACCTTTTAAAATAAACGGTAATTTAGTAGATTGTTTTAATTCTTTTATAGCTTGTAAATTCTTTGGTACTACTGGTTTGCCATGAAGAGATAAAGTAACTAGCCCACAAGCATCGATATCAACACCAACTGCAAACGCTCCAGCTTCTTCTGCTAATCTTATTTTACTTATTATATTTTCATTTTCCCAAGGCTTTATAAACACAATTCCTTGTCCATCATTTTCTTTTAATACACTTAAGTTTTCTATTAAGAATGAATCTACTGCTGTGTCTCCTACCATTGCATATACACCTTCATTTATACATCCTTCAACCACAGGTGTTATATATTCTCTTTCACTTATTTTTCCGCCCATATTTAAAGTTGTTCCTGTAACAGGAGCTGCAAATATTGGTGCACTCATATTTTTGCCGAATAACTCTATAGACATATCAGGATTAGTTACATTATGTATTACTCTCATATTTAGCTTAACTTTTTCTAAACTCTTACTGTTTTCAGTGAAAGCTGATCCACTACCTTTTCCACCCATACCTGGAACTTGTCCTGCACATACAACTCCGTTACAAACTTTGCAAACTTTACAACTTCCATTAAAGTTTTCTCTTGCACTTTGTAATATCTCACTATAATTCATATTTTTCACCCCAATATTATTAATTATATTTTCTCTTAATTTTTATTATAGCACATTCTTAAGAAAGCTTTTTCTATGTATCGTAGTTATTCCATGTTTTTCTATAGCTTCATAATGTTCTTTTGTCCCGTATCCTTTATGTGCTTTAAATCCATATTCTGGATACATTTCATCATATGCATACATTATATGATCCCTTGTAACTTTAGCTAATATACTCGCTGCTGCTATTGATATAGATTTAGAATCACCTTTTATAATTGGCTTTTGATCTATTTCTATTCCTGGTATTGTTGCTGCATCTACAAGTAAATAATCTGGAGCTTTTTCTAAACAGTTTATAGCTTTCTTCATTGCCATATATGTAGCATTTAATATATTAAATTCATCTATCTCTTCATTATTTACTATTCCTATTCCATAATCTAGAGCTTGCTCTTTAATAATATCAAATAATTCTTCACGTTTTGCTTCACTTAATTTTTTAGAATCATTTATGCCTTCTATTTTTGTATTTTGCTTGAATACTACTACAGATGCTACCACAGGTCCTGCAAGCGGCCCTCTACCTGCTTCATCTATACCACCAATATATAAGTATCCTTTTTCATACCCATCATTCTCAAAAGCATTTATAATCTCTAGTCTTTCTTCCTCTCTTCTAATAGCATCTAATCTTTTAGCTAATTTTAAAGCTAGGGCTTGTACTGACTTTCTTTCATCACTCCTTAGTATTTCTATATATTCTAAATATTTATCTATACTTAAAGTCTCTATTATTTCTTTTATTTCTTTTACACTTTTATCTTTCATAATTTTCTCCTCTGTTTACTGTTTTATGATAGTATTTATAATTTCACCGTATTATTATAACATTAATATATTTTTTTAATTTATTTTTTAATAAATTATTATATACAAATCTCCATCTCTTTATCATAGTTTCTTATACGTAAAAAATCGTTGATTTTAATCAACGATTTTTTTATTAACCCACTCTATCTATTTTATTTCTATTGTTTATTCTTCTTAATGGTATAAAATTGCCTATTATACCTGCAATTAAAACAGGTGTTATCCAATTAAATCCTAATGAAGCAAAAGGTAATTTTGTAACTATAGGAATACTAATACCTAAGTTATTTACAACTGTTAATATACTTATAAATAAAGCCATATAAGTAGCTGCTTTAAAAGCATTATCATTTTTAATGTGTTTTCCTACTAAAGTCATTAAAACTAATACAATTGTGGCTGGATATATCATATCTAATACTGGACCTGAGAACTTTATGATTGTACTCACTCCAAAGTTTGATACTACCGCACTAAATACACATACAACAATTACAATTGTTTCATATTTTATTTTTCCATTACTTAATTTATTAAAGTATTCTCCAGTTGCAGATGTAAGACCTATAGCAGTCGTTAAACATGCTAGTGTAACTATTATGGCTAATATTATTTTACCCGGTTGTCCTAATAACATAGCTGTCATCTCAACCGTAAGTGTAGTTTGAGATATATCTAATCCATACACTTTAGACAGTGTCGCTCCTAAATACGTCAAACCACCGTATACTAAGCATAATCCTAATCCTGCTACTAAACCTGCTTTTACTGTTAATTTTATTTTTTCATTTTCATCTTTATATCCTTTATTAGATAAAGATAGTATTACAACTGTAGAAAGTGCTACAGCACCTAAAGCATCCATAGTTTGATATCCTTGACTAACTCCATTTGAAAATACATTTTCTATTATTGGAGTAGAACTTATTTCTCCAAGTGGTGAAATTATACCTTTTATTATTAGCACTGCTAAAGCCACTAATAATGCTGGCGTTAAAAACTGACCGATTATATCTACAACTTTTGACGGTTTTATAGTTAATACTAAAACTACCACAAAAAATATAATTGAAAATAAAATTGGGCTAAATCCACTAAATATAGGTGATACACCCATTTCAAAAGTTGTAGCTGCAGTTCTTGGTATTGCTAATAATGGGCCTAAACATATCATTATAGCTGAACCTAAAATTATAGCAACATTTTTCCCTGCTCTTCCTAGTATATTACTAATTTGACCTTTGCATTTAGCTGCTGCAAGTATAGCAAGTAATGCTAATCCTACGTCAGCTAATACAAATCCGGCAAATCCTATTATCCATTGATTTCCTGATGCCACGCCTAAGTATGGTGGAAATATTAAATTTCCAGCTCCAAAAAACATAGCGAATAATGCAAATCCTACAACTACTATGTCTTTGTTCTTTTTATTCATCTTATTTCTCCTCTATCGTTATAAATTAATTTTTAACTTTATTTAATGTTTTATTTTATATTTTCATATTATATATAGTAATTTTTGCAATGTCAACAATTTTCAAAATATATTTAAATTTTACAATAAATAAAATAATTTTTTTATTTATAAACATATTTTTATATTTTGTGTAGTAATTAAAGTTTTATCCTTTTATAAGTAAAAAAATAAAATGAAGTTCACAAAATAGAATAATCTATTTTATGAACTTCATTTTGTATTTAATAATATTTATTTTATATCGTCTGGTACTTCTAAGCTTATCTTTCCTATTTTACCATCTCTAAATTCATTTAGAACAGTTGTTGCTATACGAGTATAATCAAGCTCTTTTCTACCTGTTACAAAGCCTCTTTTATAGCCTATCATATCCATAGTTTCTATATCAGATTCACCTAACTCTTCTAACTTATATCTTGTTTTTAATTTTTCAGGTTCTATTTCCATTAGTTTAGCTATTAATCTTAAAGCTAATGTATCAACATCTAGTATTTCATCTTTTATAGCTCTACAGAATGCTAAGTTTAAAGCAACTTGTTGATCTTCAAATTTAGGCCAAAGTATACCTGGAGTATCTAATAACTCTAAGTTTCCTTTTAATCTTACCCATTGCTTACCTTTGGTAACCCCTGGTCTATCTCCTGTAACAGCACTCTTTCTACCTGTTAATCTGTTTATGATAGAAGATTTTCCTACATTTGGTACTCCTACTATCATAATTCTTATAGGTCTTTCTTTCCTACCCTTTTCTTTTAATAAGTCCATTTTATCTTTAGTTGCATTTCTACATTCATCTATTAACTTATTTAATCCTATACCCTTCATAGTATCTACTGGTATAGCTTTTATTCCTTTATCCTTGTAGTATTTTATCCATTTATCTAATTTAGCCCTATCTGCTAAATCACTTTTATTTAATATAACTACTCTTGGTTTGTTACCTGCTAGTTCATCTATATCAGGGTTTTTACTACTAAATGGTATTCTAGCATCTAATAATTCTACAACAACGTCTACTAGCTTTAGGTTATCTTTAACTAGAGTTCTTGTCTTTTTCATATGTCCCGGATACCAGTTTATATGTAAATTATCATCTCTTAGATATTCATCATAGTTAGCTCTCATTTTATCGCCTCTTGCCATACTATCACTCCTTTATGTGCAATCATTAAGCTTTATTTATTTCAACTTTTCTATTATAGCATAAGATAATTTTCTTATCTAATTATTATTGCTTGTTACACTACTATTATTTGTCTTATAAATTCTTTTTAAACTAAATGTTTTGCTATTTTTATATAATATCTTAATACGTAAAAATTCGTTTCGCTTATGTCGCCAACGACTTCGTCCGTTGCTCAAAAACTTTTTTACTCACGAGGAGTACCTTAATATAACTATATCTAATTTACTTATCCACAATTTGTGAGGTAATATAGTTTCCTAATACGTAAAAAAGGACTGATATATCAGTCCTTTAATTTATAGTAAGGTTTAATTATCTAGCTTCTTTTATCTTAGCAGCTTTACCTACTCTACCTCTTAAGTAAGTTAACTTAGCTCTTCTTACTTTACCTTTTCTAGTTACTTCTATCTTTTCTATTCTTGGTGAGTTAACTGGGAAAGTTCTTTCTACACCAACGTTGAAAGATATCTTTCTAACTGTGAAAGTTTCTTGTATTCCTCCACCTTGTCTCTTTAAAACAACACCTTCGAATACCTGTATTCTTTCTCTCTTACCTTCAACTATTTTAACGTGTACTTTTACAGTGTCCCCAGGTCCAAAGTTAGGTACATCATTCTTTAATTGATCTTTGTTTAATGATTTTAATATTTCGTTCATTTCTAAGTCCTCCTAGTATCATAGACATTCTTAATTACCTCATTTTGTAAGCAGAGGAATGCCCGTTTATTTTTTTTCAACATCTAAAATTATACTACATTTATTGTTTATTTACAAGCTTTTTTATACAAATCCGGTCTTCTTTCTTTAGTTATTCTAATAGATTCGTCATTTCTCCACTGTTCTATATGTTTATGATTTCCAGATAATAAAACATCTGGTACCTTGCAATCCATAAACTCCCTTGGCCTTGTATAATGCGGATACTCTAATAGATTATCCTTAAATGATTCTTCTTCAAAAGATTCATTTTGACTTAATACCCCAGGTATTAGCCTTGATATTGAATCGATTAAAATAAGTGCTGGAAGTTCTCCTCCAGTCAATACATAATCCCCTATAGATATTTCATCAGTAACTATTAAGTCTATTATTCTCTGATCAACACCTTCATAATGACCACATAATAGTATTACGTCTTCTACTGTTGAAAATTCTTCTGCTATAGATTGATTATGTACTTTCCCCTTAGGAGTTAAATATATAACTCTAGGATTTTGTATATTATGAGTATCTATTATATGTTTATAAGTATCATATATGGGTTGTGGAGTCATTACCATTCCTGCTCCCCCTCCAAATGGATAGTCATCTACCTTTTTATGTTTGTTAGTTGAAAAATCTCTTATGTTATATACATTTACTTCAATTATATTTTTTTCTACTGCTCTTTTCATTATACTTTCATTCATATATGAATTAAATATCTCCGGGAAAAGAGTCATTATGTGAAATCTCATAATATCACCTAATCTAACATACCCTTAATAGGGTCTATTATCATTTTTCTCTCATTCATATCTATAGTAGGAACAAACTTCATTAATGCCGGTATTAAATATTCTTGTCCTTCATTTCCTTTTATTACATATACATCATTAGCTGCATATTGAAGAACTTCCTGTAACTTACCTATATGTTCTCCATCTACAGTGTATGCTTCTAAACCAATCATATCTGATATGAAATATTCTTCTTCTTCTAATTCTCTACTATTTTCTCTTGAAACATACATAAATTTATCTCTTAATTTTTCAGCATCTTCAACTCTATCGATACCTTTTATTTTCATTATTACCATATTACCTTTGTATCTTACTTTTTCTACTACCCACTCAGTTTCTAAGTCTTTACCTAAGTAGAAAGTTTCTAATTCATCAAATCTATATATGTCATCTGTATAAGAATATACTCTAACTTCACCCTTTAAACCTTGAGTGTTTACTATTTTTCCTATTTTAAAATGCGTTACCTTATTCATTAGTACTTCTCCTTATGCTTTAAGTTAAGTCTATTTTATGTATATATTAAGCTTTTATCCTTGGGATTATATACAAAAAGGATTAGGTATATACCTAATCCTCTTTATATTATCTCAAGAGAAACTTTTACATTTTCTCTAATTGCAGCAGATTTAACGACAGTTCTTATAGCTTTAGCTATTCTGCCCTGCTTTCCGATAACCTTACCCATATCATCTTCAGAAACTTTAAGTTTTAGAATTATTTCATCCTTTTCTTTAGTTTCTTCAACAACTACAGCTTCAGGATTATCTACTAGAGCTTTCGCTATATCCAACACTAGCTCTCTCATATACTCATCTCCTAATAAGAATTTAATTATTTCTTAGAAGCTTCGAATTTCTCCATAACACCGTTGTTAACTAATAAAGTCTTAACTGTATCAGTTGGTTGAGCACCATTTGATAACCACTTTACAGCTTTCTCATCATTTATTTTAACTTGCTTTGGTTGAGAAACTGGATTGTAGAATCCTATTTCCTCTATGAATTTTCCATCTCTTGGAGATCTAGAATCCGCAACTACTATTCTGTAGAAAGGTTTTTTGTTAGATCCCATTCTTTTTAATCTTATTTTAACTGCCATTACAGTCACCTCCGAAATATTTTTGTCTATAATTTATTTAAAGAAAGGAAGTCCGGGAAAACCGCCCCTTTTCTTCATACTTTTTTGTGAGCCTGTAAACATCTTCATCATTTTCTTCATTTCATTGAATTGTTTAATCAGCCTGTTTACATCCTGTACTGTAGTACCACTACCTCTAGCTATTCTTTTCTTTCTAGAAGCATTTAATATACCTGGGTTTCTTCTCTCTTCTATAGTCATTGATTGAACAATTGCTTTTGTTCTTTTCATTTCTTTTCCATTTAAATCTACATCACCAAGTTGGTCTTTTATATTACCCATACCTGGCATCATTCCTAAGATTTTATCAAGAGGACCCATATTTTGAATTTGTTCCATTTGCTCTAAGAAATCTTCAAAATCAAGATCTTGTTTCTTAATTTTCATTTCTAATTCCTTAGCTTTATCTAAATCAATACTTTCTTGGGCTTTTTCTATTAAGCTTAGGATATCACCCATACCTAATATTCTTGAAGCCATTCTATCTGGATGGAAAGGTTCTAAATCATCTAATTTTTCACCCATCCCTATAAACTTTATAGGCTTTTGTGTTACAGCTCTTATTGAAAGTGCCGCCCCACCTCTAGTATCTCCATCTAGCTTAGTTAGTATTACTCCATCTACACCAAGTGCTTCATTAAAGCTTTCTGAAACATTAACTGCATCTTGACCTGTCATAGAGTCTACTACTAAAAGTATTTCATGCGGCTTAACTTCAGATTTAATTGACTTTAACTCATCCATCAAAGTTTCATCTATATGAAGTCTACCAGCTGTATCTATTATTACTAAGTCATTGTTATTTTTTATAGCATGACTTAATCCTGCTTTCGCTATATTAACTGGACTTTCCTTATCACCCATATTGAATACTGGTATATCTAACTTTTCTCCAACAACTTGTAACTGCTTTATAGCCGCTGGCCTATAAACGTCACATGCAACAAGTAAAGGTCTCTTACCTTGCTTTTTAAAATAACCTCCAAGCTTACCAGATGTAGTTGTTTTACCAGCACCTTGTAACCCTACCATCATTATTACTGTTGGTGGTTTAGATGATATCATAACTTTACTAGCAGTATCACCCATTAAACTTGTTAGTTCTTCATTAACTATTTTAATTACATGTTGTGCAGGAGTTAAACTTTCCATTACCTCTTGTCCAACACATCTATCTTGAACTTTTTTTATAAAGTCCTTAACTACTTTAAAGTTAACATCCGCTTCTAAAAGCGCAAGTTTAACTTCTCTCATAGCGTCTTTTACATCTTTTTCAGTAAGTTTTCCTTTAGATTTTAACTTACTAAGTGCTCCTTGTAGTTTATCAGATAATCCTTCAAATATCATTTTAACATCTCCCTGCATATATCTTCTATGTTTTCTAGCTTAGGGATTAAATTAGCACAATCTCTATTTTGCAATAAATCTTGTTTAATGTCAACAATTTTATCTGTAATACTCTTGACGAATTTTTCCTGTTCTTGATGTTTGAATACTAAATGTAGTTTACTTTCGTATTCCTTTAGTATTTTTTCTGAACGTTTTAATGTATCGTATACACCTTGCCTTGATACATTTAAATTTTCACTGATTTCACCTAATGAGTAATCATCTTCATAATACATTGAGACAATCTCTCTTTGTTTATCAGTTAATAATTCTTTATATTGTTCAAACAACAACCCAATCTCTACCATCTTTTCTATATTCATCTCTTACACTTCCCAGTGATATACTGTAAAGGTTATTTACTTTACACATAGTATTTTATATCATCTAGGATATCTTGTCAACAATTTATTTCAAAATGCTAATTACTTCCCAAATAAAGCATCTGAAAATGCTTTTGCTTCAAAATCCTGTAAATCTTCTACTTTTTCTCCAACACCTATAAGTTTTACAGGTACATCTACTTCGCTTTTTACAGCAAGTACAACTCCACCTTTTGCAGTACCATCAAGCTTAGTTAATACTATACCTGTTATATCTGCAACTTCTTTAAATGTTTTAGCTTGAACTACTGCATTTTGACCTGTAGTTGCATCCACTACTAAAAGTACTTCTCTTTTAGCTTCCGGGAATTCTCTATCTACTATTTTAAATACTTTTCCAAGCTCATTCATAAGATTTGCTTTATTATGTAATCTTCCTGCAGTATCACAAATTAGTAAATCTACATTCCTAGCTTTAGCAGCTTTAATTGCATCAAATATTACAGCTCCTGGGTCTGCACCTTCTTGATGTTTTATTATATCAACGTTACTTCTTTGAGACCATACTTCTAATTGTTCTATAGCAGCCGCTCTAAATGTATCTCCTGCTGCTAATAATACTTTTTTACCTTCTTTTTTATATCTATTTGCTAATTTACCTATAGTAGTTGTTTTTCCAACTCCATTTACTCCTACCATTAATATTATAGTAGGTGAATGAGTTACATCTAGTTTAGAGTTCTCATTCGTTAGTATGTCTTCTACTACACTTTTAAGCTCTTCCCTTACATCCATAGGATTTGTTATTCCCTTTTCTTTTATCTTTCCTCTTAGGCTCTCTATTATATTCATAGTAGTGTTCACACCAACATCAGCTGTTATTAAAATTTCTTCTAGTTCTTCTAATAATTCTTCATCTACTTTTGTATATGATTTTAATACCTCATCTATTCTATCTGTTATTCCTTGCTTCGCCTTTGTCAAACCTTGCTTTAATCTGTCAAATAAGCTAACTTTTTTCTCAGATTCTTCTTCAACTATCTCCTCTACTTCCACTCTATCTTCTATTATTTCATCTTCTACTTCTTCAATTGACTTAGGTATATCATCTTCTTTAGTTTCTTCTATTTGTTCTTTAACTAGTTCCTGTGTATCTTCTAATAAAACCACGTCATCAATTTCTACATCTTCTTCTAATACACCTTCTATATTGTCGTTAGTTGGCGCTTCTTCTTCAATAAGCTGTTCATTATCTACTATTTTGTTATCTTCAATAATTTCACTTTGATTATCATCTTCTTTGACTTCTATTTCTTGTTCCTCAACTAAACCTGCATTCTCTACGTTAGTTTCTTCTTCTTTCTTTTTACCAAATTTAAATAACTTTTTAAACACTTTTGGTCCTCCTAATTTTTATACTGCATTTATTTTTATTATGTAGATTTGGTAAGCAACTTTACTTAGTTGCTTACTTATTATATTACATCTGTAATTTGTTCTGCTTCTACTAAGTTTAAACTTAATACTTTTGATATAGCTCTTTCCTGCATTGTAACTCCATATATATAATCTGCAGCTTCCATAGTACCTCTTCTATGGGTTACTGATATAAATTGAGTATCTTTAGCTAATTCTTTTAGGAATTCACCAAATCTAGCTATATTCGCATCATCAAGAGGTGCTTCTATCTCATCTAATATACAGAACGGCGTTGGTTTTGTAAGTAGTATTGAGAACAATATACTTATTGCAGTTAAAGCTTTTTCTCCACCTGATAATAAGTTTAAATTTTTCATTTTCTTACCTGGTGGTTGAGCTACTATTTCTATATCACTTTCTAATATGTTTTCCTTATCTATAATAATAAGTTCTCCATACCCTCCACCAAATAGTCTTTTATATACGTATTTAAAGTTATCATTTATTTCGTTAAATTTAACTTCAAATTCAGATTTCATATTTTCTTCTAAGTCATTTATTAATTTTTCAATAGCCTCTATAGACTGTTCTAGGTCTTGCTTTTGCTCACTATAAAAATCGTATCTTTCTTTTACATCTTCATACTCTTTAATAGAATCTATATTTACATTACCAAGACTTCTTATTTCTCTTTTTAAACTATCTAATAATTTTTTATCTATTACTATGCTATCGTCTTTAATTTCAATAGCTTCTGTAACTGTCATTTCATATTCTTCAAAAAGTTTAGTCGTGTAAGTTTCTTGACTAGATTTAACTCTTTCTAATCTTCCTTGTACTTTAAATAAACTTTCTTTTAAATCTAGGTACTGTCTATCAATAGATTTGAACTCTTTATTTAGATCCTCTAAAGTTCCTTTTAATCCATCCTTAGCAATTTTTTTATTTTCTAAGTTTTTAATATTATCTATTAATTGCTTATTTAAATTTACTTTTTCAGTTTCCTCTATTAATATTTCAGCTTCTAGTTTTGTAATGTCTAGTTCTTGGTTTTTCAATGTAGTTTCTATGTTTTTGTATTTATTTTCTAAATCTATATTTTCAGTATTAATCCTTTCTATATCTTTAATAACACCTTCATAGATTTGCTTATTTTTTACTAATTCTAAATTAAGCTCCTCAAATTTCCTTCTATCACTTTCATACCCTACACTAAATGCCTTTAATTCTGTACTTAATTTTTCTATTTCAAACTTGTTTTGATTATGTTTTTTATCGATTATAAGAATTTCATCTTTTACTAGGTTAGTTTTATCTAAGGTATACTTTAAATTATCTCCTAAGCCTTTCTTTTCATTTTGTAATTTTTCAAGGCTTGTGTTAAGAGAGTTAATTTCCATTTTAGTATTATTAATATTAGAATGTTCTATTATTATTACCTTATCTAACTCTTTAATGTTTTGATTAATTTTTACTATTTCTTCTTTTAAATGTAAAATATTTTCTTCGATATCTTGCTTTTTACTTTCCAAAGATACTATTTCTTTCTTTACTATTTGTATCTTATCAGTGTACTCATTTATTAATCTTTTTCTAGATAATATGTTACCGTTAGTTCTTAAACTTCCACCTGTTAATGATCCACCTGGATTTAATATTTCTCCATCTAGGGTAACCACTTTAAATTTATGTCCATTTTCTCTAGCAAACTTAATCCCATTATCTATATTATCTATTATAATAGTTCTACCTAGAATATTTTCAATAATGTTTTTATATTTATCATCGTAAGATATTAATTCACTAGCAACTCCTATAGTTTTTATATTTCCTTTTAAATTCCTTGTATCTATTTTATTAGATTTTATAGTATTTATAGGAAGGAATGTAACTCTTCCTAAATTATTTTTCTTTAAGTAGTTTATTGCAAACTTAGCACTATTTTCATCTTCAGTAATTATATTTTGCATATATGCACCTAAAGCTGCCTCTATTGACTTTTCATACTCTAGCGGAACTGTTATAACTTGACCTAATGCTCCATATATACCTTGAAGATTTTTATTTTTAAGTACTTCTTTTACTCCTTTATTAAAGCCTTCGTAATGATTTTCCATATCTTTATAAATATTAAGCTTTGAATTGTATTCATTTAAGCTATATTTATTATTTTGGATATTTCTTTCTAAATCTTTATTATTTGAAGTTAATTCGTTTAATAATTTATTAGTATCAATATCCTTAGACTTTAAAATTGATAGTTCTTGATTTTTTGTTTTACAGTAATCTTCTATCTTGTTTAAGTTCTCTACTTTTTCGTTTACCCTATTATTGATTTCATCTATATCTACATCTATATTTTCTGTTCTTAGATTTATATTTTCTGTATTTGCAGTCAGTGTAGATAACTTATTACTTTGTTCTTGTTTTTTATTTAAAAGGCTTATTATTCCATCCTTTAAATCCTCTATTTCATTACTTAAACTTTCTATTTTTGTTTTATTATCACTATTTTTCGAGTCAATTTGAGAAATAGAATTTTCTAAGCCTTTTATACTCTGACTCGTGTTGTTCTTTTTTATTTCTAAGTCTTTTAATAATGCTTTATCATTACTTAGCTTTTCTTTTATATCTGATACTTCTTTATATTTTCTTTCTATATCGTTTTTTAAGTTTTTTATTCTTTCATTTATAAGACTCACTTGAGCTTCTTTTTGAGATATTACAGATTTAATAGTATTTATATATTCTTGTGACTTATTTATACTTTCATCCACTTTATCAATTTGTAAATTAGTTTCATTGAAATCTTTTTCAACTATTCCCTTTTGCTTTTCAATTTCTTCAGATTGAGACTGTAACAATTCACTATGTTTATTTATCTCTTCAAATTCACTTTCTAGTGATTCTATTTCTTTTATATAACTATTAACTTCTATTGTCTTAAGTTTTTCACTCACTTCTATATACTTTTTAGCTTTTTCTTGTTGATTAAAAAGAGGTTTTAGTTGATTTTCTATTTCTACATAGATATCATTTATTCTTTCTAGGTTCTCTTTTGTATTCTTTAAGTTTCTTTCCGCTTCTTGTTTTTTATATCTAAATTTAGATATACCACACGCTTCATCAAACACTTTTCTTCTATTTACAGGATTATTACTAAGAATCTCATCTACTTTACCTTGTTCAATTATAGAGTATCCATCTTTACCTATTCCTGTATCTAAAAGTATCTCTTTTATATCTTTTAGTCTACAACTTTTATTATTTAAGAAAAATTCACTTTCTCCATTTCTATATGCTCTTCTTTTTATAGTTATTTCACTATATTCTAAATCTAGTTTATTATCAGAATTATCAATTGTAAGAGCAACTTCACAATAATTCATAGGTTTTTTAGTGTCTGTCCCTGCAAAAATTACATCTTCTAACTTGTCTCCTCTAAGACTTTTAATGCTTTGTTCACCCAAAACCCATCTAACAGAATCTGATATATTGCTTTTACCACTTCCATTAGGACCTACTATGGCGGTTACTCCTTCTTTAAAAATTATGTCTGTCTTTGTAGGAAAAGACTTAAATCCTTTTAATTCTAATCGTTTTAAATACAATGTTTCATTCTCCCTTCAATGCTAAAACTAAAGGTCATAAATTTTATATAAGCTTGTATAGATTTCTTTCATACTAATATTTATAGTTTTTTTATCATCAAATACAATTTCTAATTTATCTATTTCCATGTCTTCTTCTTTTGTTTTCAAATCTATATTTAAACCTTGCTTCATATATAAGCTATTACTTTTCTTATTTCCTATTATCCTTGATACATTTTTCTTATTAGTTTTTACAATAATACTACTTTTAGCTTTATTTTGTACAATAATATTCTTTAAGTAATCCTTTATCATTTCACTTTCTACTAACTCCCTAAATGCAGGATGATAAGGACCATCAACTATAGCTTTTCCTATTTGTATGTCATCCGTAGCTTGTAGTCCGACTCTTATTACATTTATATTATTAACATAAAATAAAGTTAAAAGCTTTTTAACTATGTTTATACTTTCATCTAATGTAAACGGAGTATATTCATTTCTTTCTAGCAAACTCTCTAGACCAGTTTCTTTTACTACTAATGTTGGATATATTCTTACACAATCCGGTTGTAATTCTATAAATTTCCTAGCAGTTTCTATACATTTTTCTTCAGTATCTGAAGGTAAGCCAACCATCATTTGTAAACCAAGTGAAATTCCATATTTTTTTATTAATTTAGAACTTTCTATAACTTCTTCTACTTCATGACCTCTAATACTATCTATTAATACATCTTTGTCTAAAGATTGTACTCCTAATTCAATAATACTAGTTTTGTACTCTTTTAGCATAGTAAGGATTTCATCATTTATACAGTCTGGTCTTGTAGACATCCTAATATCATCAATCAATCCTTTTTCTACGTATTCTTTCGCTACTGATAATAAACTTTTTTGGATTTCTACATCTATAGCAGTAAAACTTCCACCGAAAAATGCTATTTCAACACTAGCATCTTTATCTATTGTAGTTAGGTATTCCTCTATTATATTCCTTACATCTTCACTAGTAACATCTGTACTAACTCCTGTTATTTTTTTTTGATTACAAAATATACAGTCATGTGGACATCCTCTATGTGGTACAAATATTGGAATTATTCTTTTTTTCATTTTGCATCATCCTTTATATACTTAATGTCTACTCCATATTATTAAGAGCTATTCTTGCTGCTGATTGTTCTGCTTCCTTCTTACTCTTGCCTTCACCCGTTCCTAATACCTCATCATTTGTTCCAACTTGCATTATAAATCTCTTGTTGTGGTCTGGTCCTTTTTCATCCATTAACTTATACCAAATATTACTTTCCCCTCTACCTTGTAATACTTCTTGAAGATGGGTTTTATAATCTCTAAATATTTTTCCTTTTCTAGAATTCGCTATTATTTCTTTCATATAATTTAAAACAAATTTTCTAGCTTCTTCTATTCCTCCATCTAGATATATAGCTGCTATTACGGCTTCAAATGCATCTGCTAGTATCGATATTCTTTCTCTACCTCCAGTTGCTTCTTCTCCTTTTCCTAATAGCATATGTTCTCCTAGCTTTATATTTATAGCTACTTCACTTAAAGATTCTTCACATACTATATTAGCTCTTAATTTGGTAAGTTCTCCTTCCGGCAAGCTTTCTTCTTTATTAAATAAATAATCACTTATTATTATACTAAGAACAGAGTCCCCTAAAAATTCTAACCTCTCATTAAATTCATAACTTTTATTTTCATTTGAATAAGAACTGTGTGTAAGAGCTTCTAATATGTACTCTTTATTTTCAAATTTATAATCTATAATATCTTCAAACTTATTTATATTATCTAGTATTTTTTTATTTATCTTCATGCTACTACCTCCGAGTTAATTCTCTCTAGATTATAGTGTACTATTTTTCTAGAAGTATTGCAAAATAAAATTATATGTAGAAAAACCTATGGAATATAAATATTCCATAGGCTATATTAATTTTGTTTATTTTTATTCTTCATCTTCACAGCAATCTATGCACATACAATCATCTTCGTCTTCTGCTGATAAGATAATAGCATCACAGTTCGGGCAAACTACATCTATTTCATCGTCGTATAGTAATTCTTCATCTATTTCTACTAAATCACCACAGTTTGGACATTCCATTTCTATAAAACTAAGATCATCCATATCTTCATCTTCATCTTCACCATCTTCGTATATATCATCTTCTATATCAGATAAGTCTTCATCTATAGATTCTACATACTCAGCAAGTTCAGCTTGTTCTTCATCTAGTTCTACTATTGCATCTGCAAAGCTTTCTAATGCTTCAACTATTTTGTGAATAATCTTTCCTTCCTTAGTTTCCTTGCTAATTTCTAATCCTTCTGCTAATCCTTTTAGGTATGCAACTTCTTCATATAAATACTTCATATGTACCCCTCTCTTTCTTTTTTATATAAATTAAAAGCCCGTACATCTTTATTATTAAGATATACAAGCTTTTTATACATAAAATCTTAAACTCTTGATAAATATTCACCAGTTCTAGTGTCTACTTTTATTTTGTCTCCTTGATTTATGAACATAGGAACTTGAACAACTGCACCTGTTTCAACTGTAGCAGACTTTGTTACATTACTTGCAGTATCTCCTTTGATTCCTGGTTCAGTTTCTACAACTTCTAGCTCTGCAAAGTTTGCAGCTTCAACTTGGAAAGGTTGACCTTGGTAGAATCTTATTGTAGCAACTTCATTTTCCTTTAAGAACTTTATAGCATCTTCAACTTGTCCATAGTTTAAAGGTACTTGATCAAATGTTTCTTCATCCATGAAGTAGTATAATTCTCCATCATTGTATAAGTATTGCATTTGTCTAGTATCTATGTGAGCTTTAGGGAACTTATCACTTGGATTGAAAGCTTCCTCTCTTATAGCACCTGTTTTTAAATTTCTGTATTTTGTTCTTACAAAGGCAGCACCTTTTCCTGGCTTAACGTGTTGGAAATCAACTATTAAACATGGTTGCCCGTCTTTTTCAAATGTTACACCTTTTCTAAAATCACTTGCTGAAACCATTTTTGTCCCTCCGTTATAAATATAATATTATATATTTTTTTGATACTCATGATTAAAGTGTTTCTATTTATTATTATAATCAAAACTTTAATTTTAATCTTAGGCAAATCCTTCTTGTAAATTTGTTATTTACCTTATATGTATCCTTTTATCACCGTATCCTTTTTCAATTATATATGCTATTGTAATCTTGTCAAGTTTATAAGGGCATTTATTCCTAAAATATAACTTTCAAATCCAAATCCACTTATTTGTCCAATACAACCACTTGCAGTTACACTTTTTTGTCTAAATTCTTCTCTTTGATGAACATTAGATATGTGTACTTCTACAACTTTTGTAGATACAGATTTTATAGCATCTAATATAGCATAACTATAGTGAGTAAATGCACCTGGATTAATTACTATTCCATCTACTTTACTATGAGACTCTTGAATTTTATCAATTATATCGCCTTCATGGTTACTTTGAAAAAACTCTATTTCTATATTATCTATAAATCTACTTTTTATATAGTTTACTAAATCTTCATAAGTTTCACTTCCATAAATATGAGGTTCTCTTTTACCAAGCATATTTAAATTCGGTCCATTAATTACCATTACTTTCATAACTACCCCCAAAACTTAGATTACAAACTTCTACAAATATAATAATATCATATTTTAGTTAATATAAACAAGTATTTGACTAACTACTTCTTCTACATTTTTTTGATTTACATCTATTTTTACATCACTTACACCATTGTACTTATCGTACCTTGCTTCTAAAAGTTCACTTATTGTTTTTTCTTTATTATTACTAGTTGCTAAAAGTGGTCGTTTATCATTTTCATTAGACAAGTGTTTTAAAATAGTATTTGTATTTGCATCTAAAAAAATAACATTTTTTTCTTTTTTTAGAATCTTATAATTCTCTTCTGTTGTTACAATACCTCCACCTGTAGATATTAATATATTTTTTCTTTTTAATAATTCTTTTAACAGGCTTGTTTCTTTTTGTCTAAAATACAATTCATCATTTTCTTTGAATATTTTTGATATAGATCTTTCTTCTCTTTTTTCTATTTCTTCATCCATATCAATAAATTCTAAATTCGCTTTTTTAGCTAATTCTCTTCCTACTGTAGTTTTTCCTACCCCCATAAATCCAATTAAAATTATCTTCATATCGTATCTCCCTCAAAATTTCTTATGTATAAATCAAATTCAGTGTCATATATTTGATTATTTTTAGATAGTTCTAATTTTATTTTTGCAAGTCTTCCATTTTCATATACTGCAATATATAGATTATCTATATAACATCCTATTTCATATCCACCTTGCTCACTTTGTCCTAATTTATTTAAAGTATTTATAAACAGTTTCTTTGTATCTTTTTTTAAGCTAATCTCTTTATCTTTTATAGTATTTTCAATATTTTCACCATTTCTATATCTACATTTTATAGATATAACTGGTATTAAATCCTTAGAGTTATAATTTAAATCTTTATTTATAATTCCATATGAATCTCCAATAACTTTTTCTATGTAGTTTGTAATTTCCAAGGCTTGCTGCTGCAGTTCTATCTTGTCTTCCACATTATTTTTCATATTTAAACAAAAGAATAACAATGAATACAACAACGATACTAAGATTACTATCAAAGATAAGGATACTATACTTTCTAATAGCAAAAATCCTTTTTTACGCTTCATAAATATCTTCCTTTATTAATACTCTTCCACTTATAGGCACTATCGTTATCTCTTTTTTATTACCTTTAAACCATACTGTTATAGTTGTACCTAAAGGGTCTGGCGAGCCATCACTTTTAAATATTATTTTAGGATATACGTAATTTAACTTGGCTTCTTTAGGTAGTACTATCTCTTTTATATTTTTACCATTTTCTCTAAGTATGTAACTTTGATTATCTTCATCGTCCCCATAATATATATATACTCCAGTATTACCGTTCATATTGCACTTTCTAACATACCTTATATCTGAACATAATTGCTTAATAAAAGAATTAACTTGATATTTGCTTATATTATCCTTTGGAAAGCATAGCGTTACAATTACTGCTAATATACCTATAGTGACTACTAATTCAACTAACGTCACATTCCTTCTCTTTTCATCTATTAGTTCTCCTTATAATTATATATCTTTACCAAATCACTTACTTTAATATTATTTTTAAAATTTTCTAATTCCATCTCTTCTTCTTTATAGTCTAAAAAAGGATTATTTATTTTAACTTTAGCTTGATACTTTTTAGAATACTTACCCTCATTAGCACTGCTAGTTATTTTGAAATTATAAGTCCCATCTACATAAAAAGGATTTTCTTTTACTATATTAACTTTCAAGTTACTTATTTCAATACCAGAAATATCACTTATACTATCCTCAAAATTATTTCCTAAGAAATAAGAATCAAATTCATCTTTATTATTTGAATTAGTAAAATTGCTATCTACTTTTTTTAGTACATTGCTGCTTAGAATTTCTATACCACTTAAAGAACTTTCAATTAGCCTAGTTTCTTTATACTCTAATCTAAAAACCATTTCATTGCTATAGTTTAATCCTATACACATCATAGTTACCATACTTATAATAGAAAATATTATCAATGTAAATACTAATACAGACCCCTTATTGTTTAAATACATATCCAGTTAAATTAATACTTTCTGTATTCTTTTTTACTTCTATATTAACTTTATAACATTGATAATATTTCTCTTCACTATCTATATTTTTAGTAACTTTATAACCATTAAACTCTTCTATTTTTTCATTATATGTAGGTTCATTTAAAAACTTTATTTCATACTTTAATTGCTCTAAATTAGATTTTGCTATGCTTAACATTTCTATCTTTGTCCCACTCTTATTGGTTATTGTATAGTTATCTTTTAGTGCTGATGATACTATATAGACAGCCAAACTTATTATCACTAGACTTATTATACACTCTACTGCTACAAATCCATTTTTATTTAATTTCAACTTTCACTCCTCTAATCAAAAACTATATTGTTCTTCTTTTGATATATGTCCTTTATATGTGCAACATCTTCTATAGTTGGTTGAATACCTGTCCAAATATAAAATGCATATATCCCTTGGTTTATAAGCATATCAATACCATACACAACATCTAGTCCATTAGCTTTTGCCCATTTAATAAATGTTGTATTGTGAGGTTTATAAACTATATCACATATTAGTACAGACTTAGATACTTTTATATTTTCATCTATTGGACATAAATTATTTTCCATACCTATAGGTGTTGTGTTTATAAGTATATCTACATTTTCTATATCACTTTTATCTATTGATTTAGTTGAACAAGTAATTTCAACATCAAAACTAGACTTAACTGTATCTACTATTTCTTTTGCATTTTCTAAGCTTCTATTTCTTATTTCTATAGATAAAACATTGCTAGAGGCTAATTCTACTGCAATACTTCTACAAGCTCCTCCAGCTCCAATTATCATTACTTTTTTTCCTTCTAATTTATGACCTTTATCAGTTATTGATTTTACAAAACCTATTCCATCTGTGTTATATCCAATTAAAATTCCACCTTCATTTTTTATGGTATTAACTGCTCCAATTAGCTTCGCATTATTATCTACGTTATCTATATACTTCAAAATATCAACCTTATGAGGTATTGTTATATTAGAGCCCAAAATGCCCATTGCTTTAATCCCTTCTACGGTTTTATTTAAATTTCTCTCTTCTATATCAAAACAAACATATACTTTGTTTTGATTATACTTTTCAAAAAGATAATTATGTATTTCTGGTGAAAAACTATGCTTTATTGGATGCCCTAAAAGACAAATTATATTTGTTGTTGAATTTATTTTCATTTTTTCTCCTCTCTAAGTTTATTGTCATTTTTTTACTATTATATACTACATATTATACCATTAGAAATTACACATTCTAATATACTCTGAATAAACATAATCTAAATTATTATTTTTTTCTCTTTCCTTATATTCTTCTTTATCTTTATCAATATTTATTTTTACACTAACTATAACATTCTTCTCTTGATTAGATGTTATACTTATACTACCACTATAAAGTTCGATTATTTGTCTAGCAAGTTCTATAGCAATATCTAAGCTTCGTCTTTCTGTATCCAAGTTATATTTGTTATAATCGTATCCACCTTCATTTTTTATTTCTAGTATATCTTCATTTCCTTCTTTTTTAAGTTCTATACTAACGTTGCTATCATCATCAGAATATCTAATAACAAATGAAAGTAATGTTAATACTACCTTTTCAATATCATCTGGATCAATATTAACTATTTTTTCTTCCTCATCAGTATCAAAAATTATTTCAACATTGTTATTAGCTATATATTCACTAAAATTCATACATATATCATCTACAATATCAACCATATTATAGTAGTCTTTTTTATACTGATGAAAATCCTGCTCTAATTTAGATAAATCCATTATGTTATTAATTAATCCCATTACCATATAAGCATTATTTTTGACACACTTAATTGTTGTAGATAAATTACTATTAGGATTCTTTTTTATTTCATCTTTTCCTAAAGCTTCTAGCAATTGATTTGATGATGATATTAAGTTTAATGGTGTTTTTAATTCATGAGACATATTTACGAAAAATTCATTTTTATTTTTATATTCTAGTTTTGCTTTTTCTATTTCTATTTCTATCTGTTCAGTTTTCACTTGTTCTGTTATGTCTCTTATGACTCCAACTAGTTTTAATTTCTTGTTTACTTCTATTACCATTCCACCACATTCAACGTGAATTTCCTCTTTATTTTTATGTTTTATTGTTTTTCTTTGGAATCTAATACTTTCATTTTTATTTACAGATGTTATTATCAATCCTTCTCCCACATCTTCTAATTTTATATTTTCGATACAATCAGCATTTGCCATATTTAAAAATACATCATTTGCATATGTCAAAGCCTTAGATTCGAAATCTAGTATGTATATACCTTCAGGAATTAGATTTACTAATGATTCATGTTTTTCATTACTAGACTCAACCTTAGCTAGTAATTCTTTATAACTAGTTATATCTCTAATTACAACTAATTTTTTAATAGATTCATCATCCATAAAGCTAACTCTATCAATATTCAAATAAACATCATTATTAGTATTATTCTTGTACTTTATTTCTCCGTTATTAGTATCATTTAATGTTATATCATTGATTTTATTTTTATCTAAGTTTACACTTTCATACTTTTTATTGTCATATATTATGTTATCTTCATCCGCCAAAAGTATAGGATAAGGTATGTTATCTACTATTGCTTTATATTTAGTGTTATTCTCTTTTATTCTTTGTTTACTTTTTTTCATATATGTAATGTCAATAATATAGCATATAGTCCCTATGTTTTTATTTCCAACTAAACACGGCGAGTATGTACAATTAAAATACCTACCATCAGTTCCTTCTATTTCTTCTTCTATTGATTTTTCAGTTTCATTTACAGTGTTTATGCATTTTATAAATGTTGTTGGATTTTTTATATTGTCATTTAAAAACTTATTTATATGTAGTTGATTTTTATTGTCTTTATACTCATTCCACATTTTAATAAAACTTTCATCTTCATTTACTATAAACCCATTTGCATCTACTACTATTACACATTTATCACATTGACCAACTATTGTATCTAATAAATTTTGCTTTTTTACTAAACTTTGATTTAGGGTTTCAGTTATATGCTGATTAACATAAATCTTATCTTCTTTTAATTCCATCTTTATACTAAATTTATTTAACTTTTCTATTGTATTTACATTCTTATTAACAACATCTATTACACTAAGTTTAAATATATCTATAAACAATAATATACTTAGCACAAAATCTATACTACACCCAATTGATAAGATTTCTATATTATTATTTAGTATTAAAGATATCGATATGTGTCCAAAATATAAAATGGAAATAGCTTTATACTTATTACTTAACCCTAGTGAACACGCCATATAAAATAGATATAAAGTTGACATTAGCATATACATAGAGATAAGTTGTATATAAATCGCTTTAGCATCCATCTTCATCATAATTATAGAAATCAATGCTAATATATAACTACTAAATATTAATCTATCTAGTTTATCATTTTTTATTTTAAGTAAAAAAATAAATAGAACTATTAATATTTCATATGTGTAGCTTAAATTTGCAATACTTAATGATTTATCATTATAAGTTACAAATACAAATTTACTTATCATAATTGTACTTAAGATAAACATAAGCATTGTATTTACTCTGCTTTTCTTACCACTCCATCTTCCATATATCACATAAATACACATTAAAAGTATTGATAGCGTAATAATATTTATATATTTAAACATACTTCTCTCCCTTCTTCAAAATCATACTAATTGCTATTTTAAGAACTAAGATCAAAGTATATATCTGAAAACTCAATATCTACCTTTTCACTATTATCTAAGATTCTATATGTTCCATTCTCAACAATCAAATGACTCTCCCTATTACACTCATTTAAAATAAGTGTAAACTCACTTCCAGCACCTAGTTTACTTTCCACTTTTATATCTATATTATGGATTTCAGATATCTTCTTTACCAAATAAAGCCCCATACCTGTGCCTTCTGTTCCTCTTGATAATGTTCTATCAACTTGCTCAAAGCTATCAAATATATCTTCTAGTTTTTCTTCTGGAATCCCAATACCTGTGTCTTTTATAGAAATTGCTACTTTATTTTCTATGTTTTTGATTTCTAATATTATCCTTCCACCTTTGTTGGTAAACTTAATAGCATTAGATAGTATATTTAAAACTATCTTTTCTACTTTATCTACGTCAATAAGTATATTTTTTTCTTTTATACTTGATGAAAAACTAATATCTATACCTTTTTCATATACATAATACTGAGAATTCTTTATTATACTTTTTGTTAATTTTACTATATCGCACTTTTTTAAGCTTAATTTACTATTACCATTTTCAATTTCTCTAATTTCATTTATATTATTTGATAATCTAATTAATCTGTAGCAATTTTGTCTTAATAATCTAGTATAATTTTCAATATATTGTATATTATATTTACCTTTTTCTTTGTTCAATTTATCATTAGCATTGTATATGCTATAGATTGGATTTTTTATATCATTTACAATATTATATAAAAAGTCCGTCTTGAACTTTGTCTTCTTACTTATTTCTTTTAGTTCTTCTTTCATTTTCTTAGACTTATACTCCTGATCCAGAGTTCTAACTACTACAACTAAAGTATCATCTTCTTTTCTTTCTATAATAGCTACTGATATATCTATATTATTTTTATTATCAATAGTAAACTTTTTAAATTGACCAAATTCAGCTTCTTCTAAGTATGTTTTAACAACCTCATTAAGCTTTTCTACTCCAACATTTTTTAGAATTCCCATAATTGATTCATTTCTATAAATATGTTTTTTTCGCTTTCTATCTATTATAATTATACCTTCTGGAAGTGTGTGTAAAAGTAACTTGTACGTTTTTTCACTTTGCTCAATGTTTGTTATTGCATTTTCCAAATCCGTTATATCTATAGCTATACTAATATACATATCTTTTTCGTTTAATCCTAAATTAGTTGTTATCAACTCTATAGTATTTCCCTTTATAGTTTCTACTTTAGTAAGTATTCTTTCTTGATTTCCTAATTTAATAGTTTGTATATTATTTAAAAATTCTTTTCTAAACTTCTTTGATACTTTACACTTAATGTGCTCTATATTCAATTCTTCTTTTGTTTCATATAGATCAAATAAGTCTAATGCCTTACTATTTGTATAACTAATAGAATCTCCATTATGTATAATTACACCTTCATTAAGTATATCCATTAAGTTCCTATATCTTTCTTCACTTTCTCGTAACTTATTTTGTATAATAGTAGTTTTTGTTATATCATTTAATATACAAATTGTAATATTTTGCTTTTCTATCAAATCTGCAATACATATAAATCTAAACGTTTTACCATCTTTACTCTTTATAATCATATTGTTATAAGTTAATTTATTTATATTTTTTATAGTCTCTATAAGCTGATTTCTTTCTGTGAATTTTGTCTTTAAATAAGATAATATTTCAAAATTATTAGGATTAAAGTTATCTTCAATAATAAGACTATTAAATGCGTTATTACTGTAAATAAGTTCCTTGTTGATATCTAAAATAAATATAGGTGTGTCAGATTCATCCATTGATTTGTTTATTTTATTATTTATATTAAATATTTCATTTTTGTATCTATTTTGCAATTCATATTCTACTAAAACTTTATCATCTGAATTCTTTAAGAATTCTTTATCTGTCTTTAACTTTTGTTTATTAAGTATAAATTCTAATGTTATATTTTTTATATTATCAATAGTAAATTTTTTCAAAATTAGAATATTTAATATTATGTTGCATGTAATAAAATACTCTACTTTTCTAGTCATCATAAACGTAATTATTATAGATGTAATAACTATGTATATTATGTAATCTTTTTCCAACTTTAAACTTTTTATTGTGTATGCTATTAGCAATAATTTAGTTATAAAAACTAAACATACTAAAATTATCTGAATAGAATTCCAATAATATCCACTTTCTAAAAATAAGTTGACACCCATTTCTAGTAGCGAGCTACAAAATATAACTAAAAATGATTTATTTTTTAATACAATAAAAAGTACTATTGATATTAAGGGTAGAGAAATAATTATGCTTATATTTAATAATGTCAAAATCTCTTTATATTTATATAAATCAACCACAATACTCACCATCCTTTTTTTAATTCATTTATTTTTCCTTAAATTTGTATATTTTATTTCTTTTTATGATTTATATATGTTTGTAAAGATATTTATTGATATTTTTTTGTTATATAGGTTATCTTAGCACAATCTATTCTGTTTTTTTGTCAGTTTTTGATTATATGAAAAAAAAGCCTTCTCTAAAGAAGACTTTTTTCAGATTTTAACTCTTTTCTTAACTTTTTAAGAGCTCTTTTTTCAATTCTAGATACATAAGATCTTGATATATCTAACTGTTGAGCTATTTCTCTTTGTGTTTTATATCCACAAGTAGTAAGACCATACCTTAAAAGAACAATTTCTTTTTCTCTTTTCGTAAGTATTTTATCTAATTGCTCATAGAGTTTTCCAATTTGAACTTTAAGTTCAACCTGGTCTAATATATAATCTATGTCTGTTCCTAATACATCTATTAGACTTATTTCATTGCCCTCTTTATCCATGCCTATAGGGTCTTGAAGAGATACTTGAACTTTATTTTTTTTATTTGTTCTTATATTCATCAAGATTTCATTTTCTATGCACTTAGAGGCATACGTAGCTAGTCTAGTTCCTTTTTCTACATTGTAAGTCTCAATAGCCTTAATTAACCCAATTGTTCCTATAGAGATAAGATCATCCTGGTCTTCACTTGAATTGTTATACTTTTTTGCTATATGAGCTACTAATCTCATATTTCTCTCGATTAATATCTCTTTTGCATTCTCATCTTTATCTTCTTTAAATTTGGTTAAATAAGTTACTTCTTCTTCAGGGGTTAATGGTTTTTCAAATGATTTTAGAATCGTCAATAGGCCACCCCCTTATTTTTACATGTCATTTTAAATTATATGACGGTGGCCTTACTAAATTGCTTATTTTTAAAATATTTATTTTTTATTTATTTTTCTGCATATTTCATTAAAGATAGGTACTGCTGATTTGCTTTTTCCTTCTAAGCCCTCTACTATAATTGTTATTGCATACTTTGGATTGTTTTCAGGATAAAATCCTGTAATCCATCCATGAGTTATTTTGGCTCCATTTAGACTACTTTGAGCTGTACCAGTTTTTACACCACTTCCACCGTCTAACTCTTTCAACTCTTTAGCTGTACCTTCTTTGGAAACATCCTTCATCATTTCTTTTATAATCGTCATTGTATATGGAGAAATTATTTCTTGACTTTTAGATTGTTTAAAAAGTTTTATTATATTTTTATTTTCATCAACTATGCTATCATATAAGTATAGAGGCTTGTATGACCCATTATTTGATACTATCTGAGTTAACTGATTTATCTCTAGTGGTGTAAATTCTATACTCCCTTGACCTATTGCTAAATTTCTAATAGATATATCTTTTGGTATAGATCCTGTTTTTTCTTCTTCAAGTCCTATATCTACACCTTCTCCTAGATGTAGTTTCTCTGCTGCAGCTAAGATTTTTTCCTCTCCTACCTTCATTGCTATATCTAAGAAAGCAGGATTACAGGAGTTTGAAAATGCCTGTTGTAAGTTTTCAAATCCATGACCCTCTAAATTGTGACATCTAAGTATTTCATCAGTATTTCCAACATTAGTTTTTCCAGTACAAGTATACGTATAGTTCTCATCAACTACACCCGCTTCTAAGGCTGCATACAGTACCACTATTTTAAATACTGATCCAGGTGGATATGTAACTTGAACTGCCCTATTATAAAATGCTCCATTATTATTTTTTTCATTTTCTTGTATTGATTTCGATATATTCTCTTGATCAAAGGTCGGCATAGAACTCATTGCTAATATTTCACCCGTCTTAATATCTGAAATAACCACAGATGTAGGATTTTCTTCTTTTTTAGTAATATTTTCAACTATTTTTTGTATATCCTTATCAATAGTTAACTTAACATTTTGATTATTTTCCTTATCAGTTACCGTTTTTATACTACCTTTTAATATACTTACTTTATTTTTCCCTACATTTCCAGATTCGCCTGCTCTAAACGCTGATACATACCTTTCATTAGAATCTTTTAATAGATAATCTAAACTTTTTTCTATACCACAAATCCCCTCCTTATCTCCAGATATATATCCAATAGTACTAGCCATTAATCCATCAGGAGAGTATCTTAAAGTTTCTTCTTCTACTAAAATATTATTTTCCTCTAACTGTTCTTTAATATGTGAATCTAATGTTTTTGTAGGTAGTTTTACAACCGAAGAATATTTTTGTTCTTCAATATTTTTATAAATTTGCGTTTCATCTAGTCCTGTTGCTATTTTTACTAATTCTTTTGCTGATTCATCATTAAATAGTCGCTCTTTTTCTACTATTACAATTTTATTTTTTTTAACATCAGTAAGTGCTTTACCATTTCTATCATAAATTATACCTCGACCACTATTTAACTCGATTTTCTCTGTACTTTGATTTTGTGCTTTTTCTTTGTAAAAATCACCCTTTAAATATTGAATATCTATCAGTCTATAGATTAAAAAAACATATACTATAACAAATACACAGAATATACTACTTGATCTATTGATTATTTGCTTTGGTAAGCTGTACTTTTTTCTTGACATAAAATCACCCCTTAGATATTGTCATTCTTGACATTTTCTAAGGGGTTAATACTTTATCTAAAATTATTCTTTAATTTAATTGAGTTTTTATCTTTGTTATAACTATATCTATAGCTACTTCATTTTGTCCACCTTCAGGTATTATTATATCTGCATATTTCTTGTATGGCTCTATAAATTGATCATGCGCTGGCTTTACTGTAGTTAAATATTGGTCTACTACAGAGTCTACAGTTCTTCCTCTTTCTTTTATGTCTCTTTGTATCCTTCTAAGTATTCTTATATCATCTTCTGTATCCACATATATTTTTATATCTAATTTATCTCTTAGTTCTTCATCTTCTAAAATCATAATTCCTTCTACTATTATTATATCTTTAGGATTTATGCTAACTGTCTCATCTTGCTTTCTTGTGTGTAATTCATAATCATAAATAGGCTTTTCAACATCATTACCTTCACATAGCTCATCTATATGTTGTATTAGTAATTTGTTATCAAATGCTAAAGGATGGTCATAATTAGTCTTTAATCTATCTTCAAAGCTTAAGTGCGTTTGATCTTTGTAGTATGCATCTTGTTCTAATATAGCTATATTTTCTTCTGGTATATTCTCTATTATAGATTTACAAACTGAACTTTTTCCTGAACCTGTTCCGCCTGTTATTCCTATTATAAGTGGTCTTTTTTTATTTTCCATGTTATCTTTTGCTCCTTAACTGTATCAATATATTAACTCTTACTCTTCACTTGATGGCTCATCTAGATAGAATCCAGATGTAAACTCTCTACCGCTTAGTTCTTTTAGGTATTCTAATCTTTTTTCATCAAGAGTCCATTCATTTGGATTTTTATAGAATTCATCAATAGCCATTCTATAAGCCTTCACAACTTCTGATGTATATTTAGAATCCATCAGTCTTCCTTCGATTTTAAAGCTAGTTATACCACACTTTATTAAATTAGGTATGTATTCTATCATACATAGTTCTTTTGAATTAAAGAAAAATGTACCTCTCTCATCTTCACAAACTGGGTAAAATTCACCTTGTCTTTTTTCTTCTACAAGATTATATCTAATCTCACTTGAAGCTTGTACTCTGTTTTCACTTTTGCCTTTTATAAAATTACTTAGTAAATATCTTCCAGAATGAGAAATAGCCATTGCACCATGAACATAAGCTTCTATATCCATATCTATAGGAGATTTTACTCTTATTGTGCCTATTTCTTCACACGACAGTTCCTTTGATACTATTATTCTCTTTACTCCTTGATTATACCAGAAATTCGCTGTAATATAATTGGTAGTATTTGCTTGATCACTTAGATGTATTTCCATATTAGGTACTATACTTTTAGTAATTGTTAGCATACCTGGGTCTGTAATTATAATCGCATCGATATTATATTGTTCTAATTTTATTAGATTTTCTTCTATATGTTTTATATCTTTATTATGTGGCACTAGATTTAAAGCTACATATATTTTTTTATTATTTTTATGTACAAATCTAGCTCCTTCTTTCACATCATCCCAAAATTCATCATCTTTTCGATAAGATATATAAACTGCATCTGCACCACTTTCGATTACACTTTTAATGTCTAATAAATCTTTTGCTGGTGCTAAAAGTTCTACATTATGCATTTATGTCACCTCTTTCACCTTGCTTATAGCTTAGTGCAACTCCATCTCCTATAGGTATTAGCGATGTTTCTAAGTAATCACATTTACATATATAGTCTAAATAATTTCTCATTCTTTTAACTATAGTTTTCTTTCTTCTTATAACAAAATCATCATGTGCTACCATACCTTTATATAATATATTATCTGAGATTAAAAGACCATCCACTTTTAACTTTCCTATAATCATATCATAAAATAACTGATATTGCCCTTTAGCTGCATCTAAAAATATCATATCAAAAGGACCTTCTACTTCTTTTAATTTTTCTTCTGCGTCACCTTCTAATATAGTTATATTATTTTCAAATCCAGCTAACTTTATGTTTTCCTTTGCCTTTTCAATCATTTTTTCATTTCTTTCTACAGTTATTATCTCAACATCTTTATCTAATACAGATGCAAATAATATTGAAGAATATCCTATTGCACAACCTACTTCTAGTATTCTCTTTGGTTTTTGAACCTTTAATAGTACTTTAAGTAAATCTGCAACTTCTTTGTGAACTATTGGAACATTGTGCTCAGCTGCATAAACTTCTAGTTCACTTAATAGTCCTTCTGTTTCCTTTAATGTATCTCTTATATAATCTTCTACACGATTATCTACTATATTGCTCATAAACTCACTCCTTAAGTGGTAATAAAATTAATATAGGATTATACTATTTCTTTAGTATAATCCAATTTTTTATTACTGTGTTTTGCTTTTATTTAGTTTATCTCTCTCGTCTTTATACTCTTTAACATATTTTAAATGTTGCTCATAAGTAGTACTATAATTATTTCCACCATCCATCTTTGCTACAAAATATAAATAGTCTGTATCATCTGGGTATAAAGTCCCTTCAATAGACTTAATACCAGGACTTGCAATTGGTGTTGGCGGTAATCCTTTATTTTTATAGCTATTATAAGGCGAGTTAATTTCTAAATCTTTATATGTTACTATTTTTTTTCTTTCTTCAAATATATATTGTATTGTTGCATCAGACTGAAGAGGCATACCTATATCAAGTCTGTTATAAAATACGCTTGCTATTGTTGGTCTATCTTTGTCTAGCACTGCTTCTTTTTCAACTATTGATGCTAAGTTTACAACATCGCTTAAAGTCATATCAAGCTCTTTTTGTCTATTTTCTAATTCATCAGTATATACATTGTCAAATGCAGTTAACATCTTTGAAAGCACTTCTTTTTCTGTAGCTTTTTCATCAAAATAATATGTTTCTGGATATAAAAAACCTTCTAACGATTCTATATTATTTTCTTTTAGAAAATCGAATTTATTATAAAAATCTTTTGCATTATCTATTAGATTATAATAAACATCTTTATCTCCTAACTTATTTTTTACTAAAGTAGCGACTATTTCTTTTGATGTAGAGCCTTCTGGTACCGTAATCTTTATTCCATCATGATATATCTTACCTGATGCTAAAAGATCTACTATTTCAGTATTAGAATATGTTTGATTTACTAGATACTTTCCTGCTTTAAATTGTGGTGCTTTATTACTTACTTTTACAACTAACTTAAATAAAGTCTTGTTTCTTATCAATTCATTTTCATACAAAACATTTGCTATAGCACTAGTTCCCGCTCCTTTTGGAATCTCTATTACTATATCTTTTTTGTTATTTTTATTGTATGGTCCTATTTGTATAAATATAAACACTCCTATTAAAATAGCTAACACAATAGAAGTCAATCCAACTATTTTCCATTTATTATTTTTCAAATCCATATGGTGATTTACTCCTTCTATATATTTATATCCTTTATATTATAAAACTAAGCATAAAAATTTTCAATAAATTTGTCGAACAATTATTAAATTAATACACATTTTGTAAAAATTTCACTCCTCTAGCTTTCAATATACTCTTAAATACTCTATTTTTATAATAAATATATATATTTATTAGTACATAAAAAGCCTAACGTTATTTTTTACACGTTAGGCTTTTTATAATCATATTTCTAGAATTTTTTTATTTCTTTCTCTGTTACAACACCATAAATTAACTTTTTAGGTTTTACTTTTTCATCTACTATAGTGTATGCATTTATGAACCTTTCTTTTGCTTGTTCAAACTTTCCTTCTTTATTCAGATGCATATATGCTAATATATCACCTTCTTGTACATAGTCTCCAATTTTCTTCTCTAGTATAATACCTGCAGATAAATCTAATACATCATCTTTAGTTTCTCTTCCTGCACCTAGTATCATAGCCGAAACTCCAACTTCTTCTGCTTCTATTTTGCTTATATAACCTGTCTTAGGTGACTTTATAGCTATTACTTTTGTTGCTGTTGGTAATAATGAATAATCATCTACTACCCTTTTGTCCCCACCTTGATTTTCTATAAATACTCTTAGCTTATCTAAAGCTTTTCCTGATGTTATAGCTTCTCTTATTTTCTCTATACCTTCATCATAGTTTTCTACTACTTTAGCTAATACTAACATATATGCACCTAACGTTTCACATAACATAACAAAATCTTTAGGACCATTTCCTTTTAACGTTTCTATTGCTTCTATTACCTCTACAGAATTTCCTATAGCAAAACCTAATGGTTCGTCCATATCTGTTACCATACCAATAGTTTCTCTGTTCATTCCACAACCTATATCTACCATTGCTTTTGCCAATTCAAACGAATCGTCTAACGTTTTCATAAAAGCACCATCACCAGTTTTAACATCTAGTAATATAGCATTTGCTCCTGATGCTAGTTTTTTACACATTATACTCGCTGCTATAAGAGATATATTATCAACAGTAGCTGTAACATCTCTTAATGCATACATCTTTTTATCTGCAACTGCAATAGATGCAGTTTGTCCACAAACAGCTATCTTATGTTTATTTACTGAATCTACAAACTTTTTAGACTCCATTTCTATAGAGAATCCAGGTATAGATTCTAATTTATCTAAAGTTCCTCCTGTGTGCCCTAACCCTCTACCTGACATTTTAGCTACTGGAGCGTTACATGCTGCTACTAAAGGCGCTAATGCTATTGTTGTTTTATCTCCAACCCCACCTGTACTATGCTTATCAACTTTTATACCTTTAATTTCAGATAAATCTATTACATCACCAGAGTTCATCATAGCTTCTGTAAGATATACGGTTTCTTCTTTATTCATCTTATTTAAATAAATTGCCATTAATAATGCTGATGCTTGATAATCTGGAATTTCATCCTTTGAATACTTTTCAACAAAAAAATCTATCTCTTGTTTTGTTAACTCATGATTGTCTCTCTTTTTCTTGATTATATCATAAATTCTCATAGCACTTCTCCTTAAGTAATTTATTGTTTTGTTATTATTAATTTAGAAATTATATTATAAACCTCAATAAGCTTAATATTAATAGATTTATTAATATTAAGCTTATTGAGTATTTATATTTTTATCTATATCTTCTTAACTACAGCCTTTACTAATCCTAAGAATTCAGATTTTACTTTTTGTGTAGTCTCTATAACTTCTTCATGGTCTAATGGTTGATCTAATATACCTGCTGCCATATTAGTTATACATGATATACCTACTACATCCATCTTTGAATGAGATGCCACTATAACTTCAGGGGCTGTAGACATACCTACTGCATCTGCTCCTAATATTTGTGCCATTCTAACCTCTGCTGGTGTCTCATATGTTGGCCCACTAAAGAATGCATAAACACCTTCTTGTATATTCATATTAAGTTCCTTTGCACATTCTTTAACTAACTCTACATACTTAGGTGTATATGCCTTTGACATATCAGGGAATCTTGGACCTAATCTATCATCATTGTGCCCCATTAAAGGACTGCTTCCACTTAAATTTATATGATCTTTTATTGCCATTAAGTCCCCTGGCTTAAAGTTTTTGTTTGCTCCACCTGCTGCATTAGTTACTATTATAGTTTCTACACCTAATTCTTTCATAACTCTAACAGGGAACGTTATTTCTTGCTGTGAATACCCTTCATAGTAATGGAATCTTCCTTGCATAGCTACAACCATTTTTCCTTCTAGTTCTCCTAGTACAAGACATCCAGCATGTCCTTCAACTGTTGACACAGGGAAATTAGGTATCTCATTATATTTTATTTTTGTAGCATTTTCTATTTCATCACCTAATACACCTAGCCCAGAACCTAATATCAACCCTATCTTTGGTGTAATGTTACTTTGATTTTTTATAAAGTTAGCACTTTCTTGTATTTTATCAAAAATATTTGTCATTTGTTATTTCCTCCTAATTATTTCTTAAGATTGTCTTTAAAACTTTGTCCATTTTTAGGCATATTAACATTTAGTATGTCTGCCACAGTTGCACCTATATCCGCAAAGCTATTTCTTATACCTAAGTTTACACCTTGCTTTATGTTCTTTCCATAAACTAGCACTGGTATATATTCTCTTGTATGGTCTGTTCCTTTGTATGTTGGGTCATTACCATGGTCTGAGTTTATTATTAATATATCATCATCATTTAGAGCGTTTATTATTTCTGGTATTCTTTCATCAAACTCTTCTAATGCTTTTTTATATCCTTCTGTATCTCTTCTATGACCATACTTAGAATCAAAATCTACTAAGTTAGTGAATATTAATCCCTTATTTTCTTTATTGATATATTTTATAGTTTCATCTACACCATCCATATTATCTTTAGTGTGTATAGCTTCAGTTATTCCTTGTCCATTAAATATATCTTCTATTTTTCCTACTCCTATTACATCTAGTCCTGATTCTTTTATTGTATCAAGTACCGTTGGTTCAAATGGATTTAATGAGTAGTCTCTTCTATTTGATGTTCTTATGAACTCACCTGCTTTTTTCCCTATATAAGGTCTAGCTATTATTCTAGCTAAAGCATTGTCTCCCATCATCATTTCTCTAGCTATTTGACACATTTTGTATAATTCATCTAATGGTATTATTTCTTCATGAGCTGCTATTTGGAATACACTATCTGCTGATGTATATACAATCACATCTCCTGTTTTCATTTGATGTTCACCATACTCATCTAATATAGCTGTTCCTGATGCAGGCTTATTTCCTACAACTTTTCTACCTGTTTTTTGTTCAAATTCATCTATTATTTCTTTTGGGAATCCATTTTCAAAAGTTTTGAATGGAGTTTCAACTAAAACACCTGTCATTTCCCAATGCCCTGTTGTTGTATCTTTACCTTGAGATACTTCTGCACATTTCCCATAAGCTCCAATTGGATTTTCAATATTATCAATAAAATCTACACCATCTATATTACCCATACCTAAATTTATCATATTAGGTATTTTTATATCATTATGTACTTTAACTATATTACCTAAAGTATTTACATCTGTATCTCCAAACTTTTCAGAGTCAGGTAATGCTCCAATCCCTACACTGTCTATTATCATCCATACTACTCTACTCATACTTTTGTCCTCCTCGATAGTTATTTTCTAGGGTGTTTTTCTTTAATTTCTCTTCTCATATTGTTATTTATGTGATTCAAATATGATTGTAAACTTGATAAATTTGTATTTCCTAATATTTTACTAACTACAGCAATATTAGCTCCTTTATTCAATAAATGGATAGCAAATGAATGCCTTAGCATAGTAGGATTTATATTTTTATTTATATCAACTAAACTGGCACGCTTTTTTATTAGTTTCCAAAGACCTTGTCTTGTAAACCTTTGCCCTTGAGAATTTACAAATAAGGCTTTTTCATGCTCTGCTATTAGCTGAACTCTTGCTTCTTTTATATACTTTTGTAAATATATCTTAGTTATATCTGAAAGAGGTATCACCCTTTGACTTTTACTTACATTACAATATATATAATCCATATCTAAGTCAACATCCTCTAGATCCATTTCCACTAATTCAGAGACTTTTATTCCTGTTCCATATAAAACTTCAAATATTGCTTTATCTCTTACTTCTTTCGGAGTTACTAACTTAGGAAAATTCAGTAATGATTCAATTTCAGCCTCAGTTAATATATCTATTGTTTCCTTCTCTATTTTAGGTTTTTTTATATTTTTAGCAGGATTACCTTCACTAATTCGGTTCATAAATAAATAATCATGAAAAGATTTTATTGAAGATATCATCCTAGATACAGTAGCTACTGATACATTTTCCTTCTCTAGTTTTATTAAAAAACCTATTATATCATTTTCTACTACTTCAGCTAATTTTATATTCTTTTCATTTAAATACTCTATATATTTTTTTATATCTGTAAAATAAGATACTATAGTATTTTCTGATAACTTTTTTTTATCTTTTATATAATCTATGTATTCCTTTAATACGTCCATAGTAAACTCCTTTATCTGACTAGGAACTTGATAATGCTTACACTTGCAGCATTTAATGCTAATTGTAGTCCTAATGTTATAACTACTATAATTATAACATTTAACAAATATCTTTTTAATAAAAATAGTATATTATCTTTTTTACCTTTTTTATACTCTTCAATAACCTCTTTAAAGTAATTAAAAGAAATTACAACAAGTATTATAGCTCCTGGTACTATTATTATATTTTTCAGTAGTGTAATTCC
The DNA here is from genome assembly GCA_051654865.1 of Peptostreptococcaceae bacterium. Lineage (GTDB taxonomy): Bacteria > Bacillota > Clostridia > Peptostreptococcales > Peptostreptococcaceae > JBOFOR01. The sequence continues at coordinate 114,381 of JBOFYV010000068.1, read as the reverse complement.
TACCATTTTTAAACTTTTTAATTTTAAAGTTAATATAATACTATTTATAGTATATCCTATCGACATTCCTTTTAACAAAATTGCTAAAATAGTAATAGGAAAAGTTACTACGAGTAATGACAATATAGCTATTGTTGTCATAAAAATAGCATCTGACTTTAAAGTTAGCATTACAGTCTCTTTTATCCCTAACTCTGAATTACCATAATACTCTATAGTTGGATTTATATTTTCCATTATAAGGTGTTGATAGTTTGGCCATATTTTATTTAAATAAGCCCCTATACCTACTGCTACTATAAATATTAATCCAATAATTAATATTTGTGTGTTTAGCTCTCTAAAACTCTCTTTTCTATATGTTCTTCTCAAATTTATAACCTCCTCTTGTACCTTACAAAATAGTATGTACAAAAAGAGGAGGTTATGCATTTTATATTAATTCTTTAGCTAATAATATTCCAATTGCTGTTTTTGAATCTTCAATTTCATTTTTTAAAACCATATTATAAGCCTCTTCGAAATCTAATTCATACATGTCTATATTTTCATCATCATCAAATTTACATTCTCCTGATGTTAATCCCATAGCTAAGTAAATATATACTTTTTGGTTAGAAAATCCTGGTGATGTATAAAATTTATGTATTAACTTTATATTTTCTGCACTATATCCTGTCTCTTCTTTTAATTCTCTTATCGCACAGTCTTTAGGATTTTCATTAATTTCTAATTTGCCTGCAGGTATTTCCCATATAACTTTTTCTATAGGCTTTCTAAATTGCTTTATTAGTATCACTTTTTTCTCATCAGTTATAGCAACTATTCCTACGGCTCCACCATGTTCAACTATTTCCCTTTTTTGATAACCTTGTCTTTCTATTTCTACAGTATCTACTCTTAAACTTACTACTTTCCCCGTATATACCCTATCACTACTTATGGTTTTTTCTTCTATTATCATCACAAACCTCCATTAGGTAATAAGCAGCTGTGCTTGCAGCATCAAAAAACTCCTTATCTTGTTCGTAACCTCTTCCCATACTTCTTACTTTTAATCCAAAGTAATCTAAATCTTCTTTTGTTTTATTGTTTTTGATATATACTATGTTGTGCTTTTTATCTATGTCATTTTCCTTAATTTGATTTTTTATGTGGTTAAGTTTTTCTATTTCCTCATATTGTGTTAACGGTATATTTACATTTACATTTACTATTTCTTTAAATATTGTTATGCTGTGATGAGAAATCCCCTTATGTCTATCTCTTTTATCTGCAAAGCTAGTTCTAGGTATAGCTATAGGCATACCTCCAAGCTTGCTTATAGCATCTAGGATTGGTCCTTGTTCTATACCTGTAAATCCATATTTAGTACCTGTTCCAGCTATTCCTGGTCCCATACTAACAAATATACAATCTGCATTTAGTACTTCTTTAGCTGTAATTAATGCTGTATATATATTTATACAGTCATAATCTCCACCAAATGCACTTCCTATAGTGATTGTGTTGTCTATTAATCCTTTACTCTTTAATGCATCTACATTTTTACTTAAGTAGATAGGAAGGGCTGCTCCATCAGTCATTATATAAACTAGTTTTTTGTTAGGATTATTTCTTTTATATGATGCTACAAAAGGAGTCAACATACTATGAAGAGTTCCTACCACTACTGGTATTTCATCTAAACTTGAGAAGTTTTGTATTTTTTCATGATGTACACTACCTTGTTCTTCTACTGAATTAACTTTGACTTGCAGGGGTGTATATCTAAGTTTCATAATATGACCACCTTCAGTCATATTAGACTCTAAGCTATTTAGATTAGCTATTACAAAGTGATATCCTCCAGTTCCTAAACTTAACTCTACAGCTGTTGTGTTTAATACAACTTCATCTCCTATATTAACTTCTCCTGTTAATTTTGAATAATTGTATGCCTTTTGAATATCTCCATTTATATTAACTCTTATATCGTCTAATCCTTCACTTTTATCAACTATTTCTTCTACAATTGCTACTTTTTTGCTTATCATAATCTTACCTTCCTAACTTATCTATAAAGTTTAAAATTTTATTTTTTTCTATTATTTTAGTTAGAGAATATTTTTCTGTAAGTATATGAATGAATATTAAAAATGCTAACCATACTATCCTAACATTTAGAGAATATCCCATTATTACCAGTATACCTATTGATATACCAAGCACATTAGAGCCTGTATCTCCCATCATAGCTTTAGCTTTTAAGTCGTAGTTAAAATATGCAAGAACATTCGGAACAATAAGTAATGGTAATGCTTTTGGATATCCTGTTAATGTTAAGAATAATATAGTTGTTATAAATAAATATCCTTTTATTGCTCTACCTGGTCTTAAATCTAATAAGTTCATTAGATTTGTAGATAAAGCTATTATTAGTGTGTTTATTATTATATCTCCTATATTTTTTGATACTCCTATTGATATAATCACACCTACAAATCCACCAAATAAAGCTTTAAATCCACCCGTTGTTAGACTTCCTTTTAGCAAGCTTTTAAAGTGTCCTTTTAATCCACTTACATCTCTATTTCCTATGATATCATCTAGTACCCCTGCGAAAAACATTGATATGACACCAAATATAAACATAAATAGATATAGCAAATTTTTATATTCTGCTGTAAAGAATGCTAGTATTATTCCATTTATTATTATCATCGGTAAAAATACAATTCCCATACTTACGGGTATCATATCTTTTTTGTAATTAGGTCTTAATATATTACTTTCTACTAATAAATTTTTAAATAGGGGTATTACAGCATATGTGCCGAATAACCCCGTTAATAGTAGAATAGTATAAAGTATGTAATTTTCCACTTATATACTACCTCCATTCTTTCTTTTTCTGTCTTAGAACTTTCTTTATGTGATAGTACTGTTTACCTCTATGAATAAACCCTTTTAAATCTCTTCCAGTTTCAGCATGAGTCATATTAACTAAAACTTCTTTTATCTTGAATCCCTTTTTTAGTATATCTATAGTCATCCCTACTTCTACACCATATCCAAAAGGAATTTCATCAAATTGTTCTAATACTTCTTTTTTAAATAATCTTTGTCCAGATAATGTAGCATCTAGTTCTTCACCTGTCATATCTAATACAGATTGCTTAGCTAAGCCTTTCACAAAGCCTAGTCCACCCTTTTTCTTTGCTGGTGGGAATTTAGCTATTATTACATCTGCCTCGTCTCTAAGAATCGGTTCTATTAATTTTTTCACTTCACTAGATGATGATCCCAAATCTCCATCTACAAAACCAATTATATCAGCATTTTCCATAGCTATTTTTAATCCGTAGTTTAAGGCAAATCCCTTACCTCTATTTTTATCAAGTTTAAAAACTTTTAGTTTATCACTTTTAACTTCTGATGCCACTTTGAAAGTTTCATCACTTGAACCATCATCAACTACTATAACTTCATTTATAGTAGCTATATCTATAATATTTTCTAGTGTTTTTTTTATTCTTTGTTCTTCATTATAAGCTGGTATTATTATACTTATATAAGGATTCATATTCACCGCTCCTTTTTTATTTCTTATATGGTATTAAGCTTTCTGCACTGTCTAATTTACCATAATTACCATTTATATTACCTGACTTTAAGATTGTAACTAAAGACACCTTTCCAGTTCCATCTTCTAAGTTATCTACTGTAGATATTTTTTCCTTTGAATATAATTCTATGTTAGAGAAATTAGTATCACTCTTTTGTGCACCTACTAAAACTTTTCCTTCATTTTTTAATTTAGGTATTAGTATTTTGTCTATCTTTTCAAATTGACTTTTTCCTGTTTTTGAATCTCTTTGACTAGTCAATACAACAGAATCATATGAAGTATAGTTGTCACTTATAGAATTTACCTTTATTATCTCTAATTCTTGTAAATATGCTAATCTACTACTTCCTTCTTGAGTTTTTAAACACTCTATTATATAATCTATTATCCCTGCAGTATCTTTTATTTCTAAATCTAATTTAGTAGATACCTCTTGAATTTTCTTTGCATCATATATATTATTCAATAATACTATATTAAATGCAACATTCCCATTAGCTTTAGTTATAGTGCTTTCTATCTCATTTGTATAATCCTCACTTTTATCAGTAGATATTATACCTATGTTTTTTTGTTCTAACTCATTAGCTAATAATTTATCAGCATTTAAGTTTATGTATTCTATAACTTCATCATATTCATCATTTAATGCCGCTAAACTTTCTTCTAAATTATCATTTGTTGTTTTTAAATCTTCAAATTTATTATCTAAATCACTAATGATAGTTTCTTGTTGCTTACTAAGTTCTTGGTCATAGTTTAAGTTAAATCCTACTAACATACCTATACCTAGTGCTATAAATATAGCACCTATTGAAACTATATAATATTTCATATTTATATGCATTTTATTCCTCCTTAATTTACATCTGTAATAATAACTTTATTTTTATCTGCATCAACTGCATAAATTGTTGTACACTTGGTGAGAATGACGCTAAAATTAATACAGGGAATAATGCTGTTGCAATTAGTGCCCATATATATTTCATCTTTAACTTACTTCTATATAATAAATTAACACCTTTAGCATCAATTAATTTAGATCCTATTTTTAATCTAACTAAGAATGTACTTGCCATTCCTTTTCTTCCTTTTTCTAAGAAATCTATCATATTTGAATGAGTTCCTAAAGCAACTATTAATTCAGCTCCGTATTCATATGCTATAAGCATAGCAATATCTTCACTTGTTCCTGGTGCAGGGAAAACTATAGCATCTAAACCTAAATCTTGTACTCTTTTTAATCCTGGAGCTCTACCATCAGTATATGCGTGTACAATTATTTCCTTTGCTTTTTTTAGTGATTCATCACTAACACTATCCATATCTCCTACAATTACATCTGCGCTATATCCAAACTCAAGTAGTGCATCAGCTCCACCATCTACCCCAACTAGTACAGGTTTCATTTCTTCTATGTATGATATTATTGTGCTTAAATCTTCTTTATAATCTTGTCCTCTAACAACTATTAGCACATGCTTATTTTTATATTTTGTTTTTACATAAGGAATTTCAACTTCTCCTAATATAAACCCTTTTTCTTTTTTTGCATATTCTATAGTATTATCTATAAATCTATCTAGTTCTACTGATAAATTTTCATACGCTTTTTTTAATTTAATTGATACTTGCTCTTTATCTAAAACTTCACCTTTTCCTAAAAGCGTTCCATCTCTATATATTTCACCATCAATAACTTCTATAACTTGACCTTCTGTTAGAGAATGAAATAGTTCTTCTCCTACATTATCAATTATAAGTATATTTTTTTCAGTTAATATTCCAGGTCCTTTATTTGGATATCTACCACTTATAGAGGGAGCTGCATTTATTACTAATTTAATTTTCCCTTCTACTAATGAATTCGCTGCAACTTCATCTATATCTATATGATTAATAACTGCAATTTCTCCACCTGTAAGTCTCTTCGCAAGCCTTTTTGTTTTTCGATCTACCTTAATAGGGCCTTCGACTCTCATATTATAAACCTCCGATATTATTTTTAAAATCAAATAACATTATAGCATTAATTAACAACAAATGAAATGTTTTAAATTTATCTATTACTATTCTGTATACTTAGACAACATTTATTGTTCTAATAATTTGATAAGTTCTATTCTTTTATTTAGATTTGGATTTTTCAACACTTCTTCTAATAAATAGTTTAACTTTTCTCCTATTTCTTTTCCTTTATATCCTAACTCAGATAATATCTTACCATTAATATCCATATCTTTAATAGAGTAACATTCTTTATTTATATATATTTCATTTACTATACTTATTATTTTATCTATAATATCATTTTTATTTCTAGAATTAATTGTTTTTGTACTACTTTTAAAGTTGCTATAATATTTTTTTTTCAACAACATTACCTTTAAAAAATCTTCAATACCTATATTATTTATCATCTTTTTAATTTTAACTACATCAAATTTTTCTTCATCTAATATCATACATTGTAAGTATGCATTACAGCTATTTGTTAGTTTATTAGGGTACTTCAAATTATTAACAATATTTTGTTGTTGAATGTACGTATTATAATATTTTATCCTTTCATTTTCATCATTTATTGATCTTATTCTTTCATTAACTATTAAATACTCCAATATAACTATTCTATCCTTCAAATCCTTTTCACATTCTTTTAGTATGTTTATATTTTTTTCTATTACATTAAAATTAAATTCACTATCGTCTATATAAATTCCTAAATTAGCTAAGATTTTTGAATCAAATAATATAGCAATATTATTAGGATTTTCACTCAAAATAGCTTTTGTAAATTCTTCTGTTATTCTTTCAATACTTATATTTTTAATAATATTTGCATTTTTATATATACTGCTTAAAGTCTTTTCTTCTATTTTAAATCCTAGCTTACAGCTAAATCTTACCGCTCTTATAATTCTTAGCCCATCTTCTGTAAATCTTTCATCCGGATTTCCTACTGTTCTAATTATTTTATTCTCTAAATCTCCTATACCGTTAAAAGCATCTATGAGCCCCTCTTTATCATTATAAGCCATAGCATTTATAGTAAAATCTCTTCTTTTCAAATCTTCTACTATATTTTTGGTGAACTCAACACTCTTTGGTCTTCTACTATCTTCATATTCACTCTCTATTCTATATGTAGTTATTTCATATACTTCCTTTTCAATTATAACGCCAACAGTGCCATGCTTTATACCATTTTCTATTATTTTATATTCTTTAAATATCTTTTTTATATCTCCTGGCTTTGCACTTGTTGTAATATCATAGTCATTTGGTTTTAATCCTAGTATAGAATCCCTTACACATCCACCTACTATAAAAGCTTCAAATCCGTATTCATATATTTTATCGATAATAAATTTAACTTCTTTTGGAATAATTATTCTCATTTTATTTCTCCTGTAATAATTTATTAAATTTAACTTCCTCCTGCAAAACATTTTATATAACTAACTACCTATTATATTTTGTGAAAAATGATAATTATATTAATGCTACATTAATAATATAAAAAAATAAAGCCTCCTATTTAGGAGGCTCTTATTTTTTATTTATTTTACCATACTGTGTTCTAATCTTAATTTATCAGCTATCATTGCTATAAATTCTGAGTTTGTTGGCTTTCCTTTTGTATTATGAACAGTATAACCAAATAATTGATTTATTGTATCCACTTTACCTCTACTCCAAGCAACCTCTATAGCATGTCTTATAGCTCTTTCTACTCTACTTGGTGTTGTATTAAACTTTTTAGCTATACTTGGGTATAACTCTTTAGTTACAGCACCTAATAATTCAACATTATCTATAACCATTTTTATAGCTTCTCTTAAATATAAGTATCCTTTTATATGAGCTGGTACACCTATTTCATGTATTATATTTGTTATTTCTGTTTCTATATTCCCAACATTCTTTACAAAATCGCTTCTTGTCATTTGTATATCAGCATGTGTTCTTGGCTTTTGCTCTATATGATTAGATCTATTTGACACTAATTCTCTTATTCTATTTATGAATATAACAAAATCAAAAGGCTTAACTATATAGTAGTCTGCTCCTAAATTTATTGCCGTTTGTGTTATTTTATCTTGACCTACTGCTGATAAAACTATTATTTTTGGCATCTTTGGTAAATTCATACCATTTAATTTTTCTATTACTCCTAATCCATCTAAATGCGGCATTATTACATCTAGTACTAATAAATCTGGTTGAGTCTTTTTTACTAAATCTAATGCTTCTATTCCATCCTTTGCTATACCTAATATCTCGATGTCACTTTCATTAGATAAGTACTCCTTTAGTACTTGACAAAAATCCTTATTATCATCCGCTAAAACTATTTTAATTTTTTCGTTCACTAAAATTCCCCCCAATTAATAAAACATTTTATTTTTTATTTATAATATATCAAAAGTTATTCACTTTAAGCTTATTCGACATACTAAAATTATATTCCTTCAAACTACTAAAAATTTTAATATTTTATTATTTTTTTAATAGCTCTTATCTAATTCTATCATCTCATCTGCAAAAATGCCATATCCTTTTTTGTAATCATCCTTAAAAACGTGTGTTATAGCGCCAATTATTTTATTATTTTGTATTATAGGCACACCACTCATGCCTTGAACTATACCTCCTGTATAACTTAATAATGCTTTATCTGTTACTTCTATTACTAAATTTCTATTATTTTTTGAGTTTTTTATTATTTCTACTATTTTTACATCGTAACTTGTTGGATTTCCTTTTTCATCTTCAAATATAATCGATGCTTTTCCTAACTTTACATCATCACTTTTCCCTACTTCTATTAATTGGACATCTTTTTTCTTTTCAGTCAGCATATGACCACTTATACCTATATTTGAGTTATTAGAAAATTTTCCAATAGGTTCTTCTTCATTAAATTCACCTTTTATCTCTCCTACCTTATCCTTACTTCCCTTTATTACTTCAAAGGATGTAGGTTTGTATATGTATCCTTGTTTTATTTTTAATAGGGTGTTTGTATCAACATCAGTTATAGGATGACCTATACCCATAAATTTTGAAGTTGTTGGATCGTAAAAAGTTATTGTTCCTACTCCTGATATTTTATTTCTTACCCATAAACCTAGTTTAGCTACATTACCATCTTTCTTTACCTTTATCTCTTCCATTTTTAATTTATTATCTCTTTCAAATGTAAGTTTGACAGTATCTGTTGTTAAGTTACTAAGTGTATTTGATACATCATTCATATTATTTATCTTTTTATCATCTATTCTAATTATATTATCCCCTATCTTCATTCCACCTACATATTCCACACTATCATCTTCATATCCTACTACAAAGACTCCATCTGTATCTGCCTTTATACCTACAACTTCTCCTAGAGGATATACATATTTTTTTGTATCTTGAAAACTTATTGTTTCTAGATAATCTTCTTTAATTGGTAGATTTTTATAAAGTATAATTGACATAATAAACAAACAGCAAGCACATATAGGTATAATCCATTTAGCATTTTTTTCATTAAACATTATATCATCTCCTATTTTGGATAATTATGTGATTATATTTCCATACTATATAAAAATTTATTCATCTAATAACAATTTTTTAAAAATAACTTCGTATGAGCGACGTGTAGACTAAACATTTTATGTCGCCAACAAATTTGATAATACGTAAAAAAAGAAGCCTTATAGGCTTCTTTGGGCTAGTTCAATTATTTCACTAGCATGTTCTATTGTTTTTTCAGTTATGTTACTTCCAGCTATTAGCCTAGCTATCTCATCTCTTTTTTGCTTATGATCTAGCTTTTTGATAATAGTGTATGTTCTGTCATTTGCTGTAGTTTTTTCTATACAATAATGTGTATCTGCATTTGCTGCTATTTGAGGTAAATGAGTTATACATATAATTTGCTTTTTCTTACCTATATTACTTAGTTTCTCTCCTACAATCTGTGCTGCAATACCACTTATACCTGTATCTATTTCATCAAATACTAATGTATCTATTCCATCTATGTCAGCTAAAATAGTTTTGAATGCAAGCATAAATCTAGACATTTCTCCACCTGATGCTACTTTATATATTGGTTTAATGTCTTCACCTAAGTTGAATGATATCATAAACTCTATATCATCTTGACCTGTGTGTGCAAAGCTACAAAGTTCAAAGTTAACTTTAAATACTACATTTTTCATATTTAAACTTTTTAGTTCGACAAGAAGTACTTCTTCAAGATTAGATGCAACTTCTTTTCTTGCATTGGTTAATTTGTCAGCTTTAACTTTAAGCTCTTTTTCTAATTTAAGAATTTCCAATTTTAATTCTTCTACTTTTTCATCTCTATTTAATATTTCATCTAACCTAGCTTTAGTTTTATTATAGTAGTTAAATATATCATCTATAGTTTCACCATATTTTCGTCTTAAGCTATTTATTTCATCTACTCTATTTTCTATTTGTTCTAACTCATATGGTTCAAAATCTATACTTTCTTTATAGTTTCTAATATCTCTAGATATATCTTGAAGTTCATACATTATTCTTTCTATTTCAGTATTGTATTCACTTAATGATTTATCATATTGAGATATCGAACTTAATTCGCTTACTGCGTTACCTATTAAATCTACTGCATTTACAGAACCTTCATATAAGTTTTGATAGCTTGAGTTTAAATTATTAAATATTTTCTCACTATTTCTATAAACATCTCTTTGTCTTAATAAGTCTTCATACTCATCCTTGCTTAAACTTGCTGCATCAATTTCATTTATTTGGAATTTTAATAAATCTATTTCTCTTTGAATCTGCATATCATCTTTATTTTCAGTTAATGTATTCAATGCTTTTTTTACTTCACTATATCTATCATAAATAGATTTATACTCTTTTTTATGTTCTTGTAAGTTTGCTTCTCCAAATAAATCTAAAAACTCTAAATGGGTTTCCTTATTAAACAGCGCTTGGTTTTGATGCTGTCCATGCACATCTATTAAAGTCGATGCTATTTCTTTTAATAAGGCCATCTTTACAGTTCTTCCATTTATTCTAGCCACACTCTTTCCATCCGAGTATATAACCCTTGTTATAACTAGTAAGTTATCTTCATCTAATTCTATATCATTTGAATCAAGTATTCTTTTTAAATTTTTATTTTCAGAATAAAATACTGTTTCTACTAATCCCTTGTCTGTACCTTTTCTTAAAAATGATCTATCATATTTTTCTCCAAGGCATAAACCTAGAGCATCAATTATTATTGATTTTCCTGAACCAGTTTCACCTGTTAGTATATTTAAATTTTGATCTATGCTTAATCTTAGTTCTTCAACTAAAGCACAATTTTTCATATATAATTCAAGGACCAACTCAAATCCCCCTCTTTTTTATATCTTAATATTGTAAAATCAATCTTATTATAAATTATGAGAAGCTTCTACTACTTCTTTTATTTTCATTTCATGCTGTTCTTTATCAAAAACATAACCTTCATTCCCAACTCTTAAGTGAATTAAATACTCTATATTTCCTTCTGGGCCTTTTATTGGTGAGAAATCTAGACCTAATATTTCAAATCCATTTTCTGCTGCAAAGTTAGATATATTTTCTATTACTTCTATATGAGTAGACTTTTCTCTAACTACACCCTTTTTTCCTACTTTTTCTCTTCCCGCTTCAAATTGAGGCTTTATTAATGCTACTACTTCACCATTTTCTCTTATTAGTTCTTTACACTTTGGAAGAACTAGCTTTAAAGATATGAAAGATACATCTATCGATGCAAAATCAGCAAATTCTTTTGTTTGCTCTATTGTTACATGTCTAATGTTTGTTCTTTCCATACAAACAACTCTCTCATCTTGTCTTAATTTCCATGCAAGTTGTCCATATCCTACGTCTATTGAAAATACTTTTTTAGCTCCATTTTGTAGCATGCAGTCTGTAAATCCACCTGTTGAAGAACCTATATCCATACAAACCTTACCGTCTAAAGTTAGGTCAAAGTTTTTCATAGCTTTCTCAAGTTTAAGTCCTCCTCTACTTACGTACGGTATTGGATTTCCTTTTACTTCGATTTTAGCTTCTTCATTTACATCTACTCCTGCTTTGTCGCATCTTTGATTATTAACAAATACAAGACCTGCCATTATAGCTTTTTTTGCTCTTTCTCTACTGTCAAAATGACCTTGTTCTACTAATAATACATCTATTCTTTTTTTCATAAAGTTACCTTTCTAGTTTACAAACTCTTTATTTTATCTGCTATTTTATTTGGAGATAATCCAACCATATCATATATAGAATCTACATCTCCGTGTTGTATGAATTCATTAGGAAGTGCTATATTTTTAATATTTACATTGTAATTATTATCAATAACAAATTGATTTATTCTACTACCGAATCCTCCACTTCCTACATTGTCCTCTATTGTTACTACATTTTTATATTTTATTAGTAAGTTATGTAATAATTCTTCATCTATAGGCTTTAAGAATCTAGCATTTACTATTGTTGGGTTAATATTATCTCTCAATAGTATTGCTTTAGCTTCTAGGGCATGTTTCACCATATTTCCTATAGCTAAAATAACTGTTTTCTCTCCTTCACTAATAACTTCATAAGTTCCTAATTCTATAGGATTATATTTTCCAACTTCTAAATAATAACTATTACCTCTAGGGTATCTAATCGCTACAGGTTGCTCTAATTCTAAAGATAAATCAAGCATTAAATCTAGTTCTTTACTGTCTTTTGGTGCCATTACTATTATATTTGGTATATTGTTTAAATAACTTAAGTCAAAAGCTCCATGATGTGTTTCACCGTCATTACCAACAATTCCAGCTCTATCTATAAGGAATGTTACCGGCTTTTTCGTTATACATACATCATGTATAGTTTGATCATATGCTCTTTGTAAAAATGACGAATACACAGCAAAATAAGGCTTCATTCCATTTTTAGCAAGACCTGCTGCAAATGTTGTTGCATGTTGCTCTGCTATACCTACATCATAATATCTATTTGGGTATTCTTTTTCAAATATGCTAAGACCTGTACCCGATGGCATAGCTGCAGTTATAGCTACTACCCTATTGTCTTTAGCTGCCATTGATGTAAGTTTTTCACCTACTTGCTGTGATATAGATACATTATTTGAACTTTTTACACCTTCTGTAATCTCAAACTTAGATACTCCATGATATTTTTCAGGTCTTTCTTCCGCAAATCTATATCCTTTGCCTTTTTTAGTTATTACATGTAATAATACTGGGCCATTTTGTTTTTTTACCTTTTTTAACATATCTATTAATTCATCTGTATTATGACCATCAATTGGACCATAGTACTTTACACCTATTGAGTCAAAAAATGAACATTCCTGTGGTGTAAAAGTACTAACTAGATTATCTTTTACTTTACTTGCCGTTTTAGTTATTAATGTTCCTGCTGATGTAATATTTAATATTTTTTCTACTTCATCTTTTACTTTGCTAACTGTAGAGTTTCTAATTATACTAGATAAATATCTAGAAATTCCACCTACATTCTTATCTATAGACATTTCATTGTCATTTAATATAACTATCATATTTGTTTTTGTATAGCCTAGATGATTTAATGCCTCAAGAGCCATACCACCAGTAATAGATCCGTCACCTATTACTGCTATAACACTACCATCTTCTTTTTTTATATCTCTTGCACAAGCTAGTCCCTGTGCTACTGAAATAGAAGTACTACTATGTCCTGTATCAAATATGTCATGAGGACTTTCATTTTCTTTTGGAAATCCGCTTAGTCCATTGAATTGTCTTAAGGATACAAAGTCATTTCTTCTTCCTGTAATTATCTTATGTACATATGATTGGTGACCTACATCCCATACTATTTTGTCTTTTGGACTATCAAATACTTTATGTAATGCTAAAGTCAATTCTACTACGCCTAAATTTGATGCTAGATGACCACCAGTTTGAGAAATAGATCTAACTAAAAACTTTCTAATGTCTTTTGCTAGTAAGTCCATCTCACTTGTGGTCATAGTTTTTATATCTTTAGGAGAATTTACTTTATCTAAATATTTATACATATTATCCTCACCTTTTACTGACTAATATTTTTAAATTTGATAACAACTTTTACGTTGCCAAAAAAGTCTTCTACGAGAAGACTTTACTTTACATAGTTTTAATGTAAATTAGAAAAATGAATATATCTTAGTATTGACTAAGTTATATTCATTTTATAACTAAAATTCTAAATTCACTTAAGACCTTAAGCCTTTTGTATTATTTTTTTATGTTATAAAACATACAAATTATATCATAATTCGTTATTTTTTTCAATTTATGCCATTACTATGGCTACTATTATTCCTAATATAGCTCCAAAAAATACTTCTGTTGGAGTATGCCCTATTAATTCTTTTAGTCTTTTTTGTTCTATATGTTTACCATGATGTATATCGTCTAGTATTTGATTTAGTATAGTTGCTTGCTTTCCAACAGCTCTTCTTACTCCAGAGGCATCATACATTATTATCAATGCAAAGACACACACTATCGCGAAGTAAGTAGAATCAAATCCAAATTCTATTCCAACTAATGTTGCTAAACTTGTTACAAAAGAACTATGAGAACTTGGCATCCCTCCAGATGTAAATATCCTAGATAACTGTATTCTCTTTTCACTCCCTGTAAATATTTTCATAAACTGAGCTAAGAAACAAGCAAACATACTTATTCCTAAGACTTTATTGCTAAATAGCTGTGCAAAAAAATCCATGTTTCCTCCTTAATATTCTCTGTCAATTATATAATCTGCTAGGCCACATAAAAACTGTGCATTATTTTCTACTGATTTTATACTTAATTTAGCTTCTTCAATAAGTTCAGCTGCTATTTCTTTAGATTTTTCTAATCCAATTAAAGAAGGATATGTAGACTTGTGATTTTCCAAATCACTACCTACTTTTTTTCCTAATTTTGATTCATCTCCAACTATATCCAATATATCATCCACTATTTGGAATGATAACCCTATATTCTTTGCATACTTTGTTATATTTTCTAGTTGTTCTTCGCTTGCGTCACCTATGATTGCTCCTGCTCTCATACATCCAATTATTATTGCTGCAGTTTTATTGTTGTGTATATAATCTAGTTTTTCTTTAGATATTTCTTTATTTTCACTTTCTACATCTACAACTTGGCCACCTATCATACCATATATGCCTGAAGTTTTTGCAATTTCATTTATTGCTTTTAGATACTTTGCTGGATTTTCTTTTCCTATTGATGTTGAAAGCATTATTTCAAATGCATAGTTTAATAAAGCATCTCCTGCTAATATTGCAATATCTTCTCCATATACTATATGGTTGGTTTTTCTACCTCTTCTTAAATCATCATTATCTAACGCAGGTAAATCATCATGTATTAATGAATATGTATGTATCATTTCTATTGCCGCTGCAAAAGGTATTACATTAGCTTCATTTCCACCTACTATTTTACATGCTTCTAATGTTAAAATTGGTCTAAGCCTTTTTCCACCAGCACTTAAACTATAATTCATAGACTCCATTATAGTCTTTTGGTAACCTTCTTCTTTTGGCATATATTGTTTTAGTATCTCTTCTATATAACTTGCTTTTTGCTTTAAAGAATTTTTAAATTCCATATTTACTCCTCCACAATATTAAAATCTTCTTCTATTCCTAATTTATTGAATTTGCTTATTTTTAACTGCGCATCTTCTAACAGCTTATTACAATGTTTATAAAGTCTTATTCCTTCCTCATATAAGCTTAAAGATTCATCTAAACTAGCATTTTTTGATTCTAATTTTTCAAGTATATTTTCCAATTTATTATAGGCTTCTTCATATGTTAAATTCATATTTATACCTCTTTATTCTTTATTTTCTCTACACTACATTCTATGCTACCATCTTTAAGTACAACATCTATGCTATCTTTAAAACTAACATTAGCTATACTGTTTATAATCGCTCCATCCTTTTGTACTATGCTATATCCTCTATCAATAGTAGCTAAAGGACTCAAATTATGAAGTATGGTTCCTGTTTTACTTAATTTCTCTATTTCTAAATTAATATTATTTTCTATCTCAAAGGATATTTTATCATATATCCTGTCTATCTGCGTTATTTTGTCTTTTATTGTGTAGGATTCCATATATTTATTTATTTTTTCAAATATAGAATCTAGTTTATATCCATCAATATTTACTTGGTTATTTAAAGACTTATTCATTCTATTTTTTATGTTATTAAGTTTAAAATAAATATCATCTAGTGATGGTGCTATAATTTCTGCAGCTGCTGATGGAGTAGGAGCTCTCATATCAGATACAAAATCACATATAGTAAAATCTGTCTCATGTCCTACTGCTGAAATTATTGGTATTTTAGAGTTGAATACTTCTCTTGCTACAATCTCTTCATTAAATGACCATAGTTCTTCTAAAGAACCTCCACCTCTACCAACTATTATAGTATCTACATTTTCTCTTTCATTGAAAAATTTTATTCCATCACATATATCATATTTTGATTGCTCCCCCTGTACATTAACAGGATAAAGTTTTATATTAACTTTAGGAAATCTTCTTTTTATTACATTTATTATATCTCTAATTACAGCTCCTGTGGGAGATGTGATTACTCCTATTGATTTTGGCATTTTAGGTATTCTTTTTTTATATTTTTGATCAAACAAGCCTTCTTTATTTAACTTTTCTTTAAGTTTGTTAAACTCAATATATAAATTTCCTAATCCTTCTCTTTCAACTTCTTCAATATACATCTGATATGACCCATCTCTTTCATATACAGAAATATACCCACTAGCTATTATTTTTGACCCATTATCTATAGATAAGTTTTTATTAAAGTTTTTTTTGAATATAACACAATTTATTTTAGAATTTTCATCTTTTAAAGATAGATATACATTCCCACTACTATGTACTTTAAAGTTAGAAATTTCACCTCTTACCTTTAAGTTATATAAGATAGGGTCATTGCTCAAAATCCTCTTAATATAAGAATTTACTTCGCTTATTTCTAAAGCTCTTAGTTTCATATTTATTCTCCTAAATACTTATTCAACCCTATTATAGCACAACCGACTCCATTATCTGTTGAATATTCAGTTTTTGTAAAATATGCTTGTATTTTGCTTTTTCCTAACTTTCCACTTAGCTCTTTAGATATGTATTTACTTGCAGATACACCACCTGCAAATACCACTTCGTTAACATTATGTAATTTACTTATATATAGTATTGACTTATACATATTCCTAATTACTGCATCTAAAATTAATTTAGATATATATTCTTTACTATTAGTTTCAATTAATTTATCAATTTGATTTTCTAGACCCGATATATTCATATACCCTTCTTTTACTGAAGTTTTTAAGCCTTCTTCTATTTTTTCAATACATTTTAATGCATTTTGATCTATGTACTTTCCAGAAGGAAACTTATATCCTAATTTAACTCCCGTCCTATCTATTAATTGTCCAAAACTAATATCTTTACTTCCACCAACTATACTTATATTATATTTTGAATCTTTATCTTGTTTATTTTTCTCAACCAATAATATTTCTGTAGTTCCTCCAGACATATGAACCGATAAAAATTTATTGTTATTTTTGATTTTATTTGTAAATAAACTTGCTTCTATATGGTTTTCTTGGTGAGTTGTTGTATATAGTTCACATTTATTTATACAGGCTGCCATTTTAGCAAAATTATATCCTACATTAAACACAGGCATATATGACTCTTTTACAGGTCGTGGCTTTGTTGACACACAAATCCCAACAACACTATATTTATCCATTATATCACTTATATTTTCGCTTATTTCTCCTAAATTATTTATATGTTGGAAAACTGCTTCACTTTGTCTAAGTCCCTTAGTGTTTTCCTTAACTTTTAGCATTATTTTTTCATTAAAAATTACTTTTTTGCCTAAAGATATAGCTGCTATAGAAGTTGTATAGCAGCTAGTATCTATTCCGATTATTATTTTATTTTCTAATTTGCTCATTAACGATACTACCTAGTATCCCGTTTATAAATTTAGGAGTCTTATCATCACAGTATAATTTTGAAATTTCTACAGCTTCATTTATAGAAACTTTATCAGGTATTTCTTCTACGAAAAGTAATTCACATATTGCTAATCTTAATATAGATACATCTACCTTTGGCATTCTACTTATAGACCAGTTTTTAGCATGATTATTTATAAGTTCATCTATTTTATTATGATTTTCTTTTATGCATTTACATATCTTTTGCATATATTCTTTATCTACTATATCTTCCATTTCTAAGTTTTCTAATGATAATTCTGGATTATTAGAATATTGAAGTCTTAATTCTTCATATCTATTTGCTATGTATTCAAAATTATCATTTAAAAATTTATCTAATATACCTTCTAAGTTTTCTATTTCCTCTTTGTTTACATCCGCTTGGTATAATAATTTCATCATATACTCTCTACTTGTTACTTTTCTCGCCTTATCGCTTTTCATTTGTCGTAATCCTCCTTCGATTCTATTATGCACATATTACACAAGAAAAAACCCTCTGATTTTTCAGAGGGTGCATATTAACTTTTTTTGATTTGCTTAGCTTCTTCTTTTTCAGCTTTTTCTTTTTTAAAGCTGATTCCTTGAGCATGTATATTTACTTGAGAAACTTTTAATCCTGTCATTGTTTCAACAGTATTTTTTACATTTTCCTGAATTTTAAAAGCTACATCTGGTATTGATAATCCGTACTCTATCATAACCATTACGTCTAAGTTAACTTCCTCTTCTTCTATTTGTATTTTTACGCCGTTGTTTTTAAGTATTTTATCTGTAAATGTTGTATTTGTCTCTACACCTTCTACTTCTAAAGCTGCAAGTCCTGCTATTGTAGCAATTACCTCATTAGATATTTTAACTTGTCCTAAATTGTTATTTTCCATGATAAAGACTACCCCCTTATTTTAAGGAACTATTTTTATATATATAATAATATCAAATACACAACTACTTTGCAAGAAAATAACCTCAGTTATTTCTGAGGCTCTTTAATAAATAATTATTATATTTAAATTATGTACATTATTTCTTTATTTTAATCACTAATATTTAGCTGTGATTATACGTTATTTTTACTTTGAATTATTATTCATTAATTTTATATCATCATATTTTACATTTGCTTGTTCTGCTACTAAGTCAAATATCTTTGCAGCATCTGCTTTGTCTAACTTTTCTTCATTTACAACTACATTAATATTTTCACTACTTATGTAAACTAATGCATCTTCAAAACCTTTTGTACTTAATAGGTTTTCTATTTTTAATTCAGTTTCTTGATCCTTTACTAATTGTAGTTTCATTGCTGAAGCTTCTTTTCTAGATTCTTCTGATGTTGAAGGATTATTTATCATTTCATTTAAGTCTTGTGTTAAATCATTTCTTTGCTTTTCTCTTGTCATTTTCATATCTAATACATATGTTGATTTTTTCATATTCTTTTCTGATGTTAACTGATTTTTTATTTCTTTACTTGTTTCAGTTACTTTTTCTTCAACATTTGTTGTTTTACTATCTACAACCTCTATATCAGCACTATCTTTCTTTTTATCTTTATCTGCTGTATTTTTATCCATTTGAACTTGTTCATATGCTTGTAGCTCTTTGTTTGTTTCTAGTAAAGACTTTTTGCTTAATTGGTAATTTACTGTTCCTACTACAACTAACATTGTTGCTAAAGTTAATACTACAAATCCTCTTCCCTTATAATTAAATTTCATTTTTATCCCCCCGAGTTATTCAATATTATTTTTTAATATCTGTTTATTTAGTATATATTTCTACTTGATGACCTGATACTTGTAATGCTGTTTGTACTGCACTATAAAGATTTTGTTTTACTGTTGGATCAGTTGCTCCACTTGATACTACTATTACACCTTTTATTTGTGCCTCAGTGGTTTTTATTACTATAGGACCATTTGAACTTGATGTTATCATTGTTTTATTTTCAGTAGAAGTTGTTATAGTTCTCTCCCCACCTTGTGCATCTTTCTCTTCTGTCTTTTCAGTTGTTGAATTAGAATTATACGCTGGTTGTATCTCTTCACTTGCTTCAAATGTAATCATTACATCTAATTCTCCTGCACCTTCAATTTGAGATAATATACTTTTTAGTTTACCTTCTAAATCTTCCTCACTTACTTCTTGAGATGAATCAGCAGATACTTCTTTTTTAGGATCTTTGTCTAAAGTGCTAGACTCTTTGTCGCTAGATAATCCAGACAAAGCTATAAGTGCAATTCCACAAACTACAGCTAAAGTTAAGAGTGTATAGATTTTCTTTTTATCTTTTTCATTTAAGTTTTTAAACATCCTCTCATCCCCTATTAATCAATTTGTATTGTTTCTATTGATACATCAAGAATTTTTACTAAGTCATCTTTTAGCTTATCTTCTTTTAAGTTTAATTCATGCTCAGTACCCTTTTTTGTATCTTTATCTTTAAAAACTTGTTGTGATTTTTCTTTTTCTTTAGATTGTATGTCCTCTTTTTCACTTTTATTACTATTATTTTTAACTTTTATATTTTCTATATCAGAACCATTAAATTCTATATCTTCTAACTCATATCCATATTCATCCAATTTCAATTTAACTACTTCTTTTAAACTTTCCTCATATCCTCTAGATAAACTATCTTTTCCTGTTTCACTTGCTAGCCTATTCATACTCTCAGTGTACTCTTTACTATATTCTCCCATAGACTTTAACACCCTATCTTCTAAACTCATCTCTGGTGAAAATAAATTTATTACTGGTGTCAAAACTATAAATACGAATATGAAGTTCAGCACTAAATTTATATAGGGCTTTAATTTAGAGGAAGGTAGCAGCATATCTACTATATTTACTATAAATGCGCCTATTAATATAGTTACTATCCACATTTTAATATTATCAACCATACTATCCCTCCTCCTATCCTTGAGCTACTACACTTATAGATGTAAGTATAGCTACTGTTACAAAGAACATTATCGTTATCGCTATTATACAAGCAAGCATTATAATCATTAAATTAGCAACTTCATTTAAAAAGCTAGATATACCTTCTTCTCCAATAGGTTCAACTACTATTGCTGATGCTTTATAAACTAGTATTATTGATAAGATTTTTATTATAGGAACTAAACATATAGCTACTAATAATACTAATCCTATTCCACCAAATACACCTTTTATTAATTGAGATGAGGACATTAATATATCCACCGAATCTGATACAAATCCTCCCACTACAGGTATAAAGTTTCCAACTGCAAATTTAGCAGTTTTTACTGTGAAATTATCTATATTAGTTACATACAGTCCCTGAATTGATACTAATCCAAGATAAACAGTAAACATAGCAGCTATTGATACTAAGTTTACCTGTTTTATAAAAGAAGATAGTTTTTTTAGCTTCATATTTTTTGATAAATTATTTACGACAAGAACAGCAAATGCTATCGCTATTGATACAAATAAAAAATTTTTAAATATTACATTTATAAACGTTACGCCACCTATGAATATAGGATTTAATACTGTTGATGTAATTGGAAAACCTATTAGTACTAGTAAAGTTATTAGTACTGGCATTATAATCTGCATAAGCCCTACTGTAGAATTTATGGTTGAATTACAAATTTCTAGTACATCTTTAAATCCAACTAAAGTCAATGACACCATACTAATAAAAACTATGTATGTAGCTATTTGAGTTACTGCTCCTGATGAAAAAGAATTATCTAAACTTTTAAGAATTGATGAAAGTAATGCTAGTACTATTATTAATGTCGCCACCTTTAAGCTTGATTTTAACTCTTCAAACATTAGTAACTTCAAACCTTCTTTATCAAATAAATCAAGTATATTTTTATCCCCACTCATTAAATCTTTAAAAAATGTTTTTAAATTTACTTTTTCTAATGCGGTTGACTCATTAATATAATTTTGCATTTCTTCTAAATCTATTTTTTCTAACTGATCATCTATGTAGCTATTTATATTTGTTTTAGCTTTATCGTAATCTTCATTTTTATTTTCTTCTGCAAAACATAATCCAAATCCACAAATAACTAACATAGCGGTTAAGATTATTCCTAAATATATTTTTTTCATAAGTATTCATTCTCCTATGGGATAATATTTATTATCATTTCCACAATAGATAGTAATATTGGAAATGACATTGTCATAACTATTATCTTCCCACCAAATTCTAGCTTCGAAGCTATATTGCCTTCTCCACAATCCTTGCATAGTTGAATAGCAAATTCCATTAAATATGCTATTCCAATTAATTTTATTATTAAAGATATATACATAGTTGGTATGTTAGCTCTCTGAGCCAAGTCTTGTATACTCTCCACTATAAAGTTTAATTTAAATATTACTGATAATAATATTGTTATACCTGTAAGTATTGCAATAAACATAGCTATTTCTGGTCTATCTTTTTTTATTACTAAACAAAGAGTAGTTGATATAATTGCAACACCGACTAATTGCATTACTTCCAATATAACTCCCCCTCTTTAGTAAAGTTGAAACATTGTTTTTACTGTATTAAACAAGTCACCCATTTCCGTTATTACCATTCCTAAAACTATGATTACTCCTGCTAATGTAGTAAAGCTAGACCAATCTTTTTTTCCTTGCTGCTCTAAAAGCATATTTAATACTGAAATTAATATTCCTATTCCAGCAACTTTTATTATTAGTGATATATCCATAAACATCCTCCTAAATTAAAATTATTCCTACTATTAAACCAATAATTGTAGATAATTTTCTATAAACTACCCCTTTTTTGTTTATGTCTTCTTGAGTTTCATCTGTAAGCTTCTTTAAGTTTTCAATTGATAAATCTATCATTCTTTCTTGTGATTCTATATCACTTTTACCTAGCGTAAGTATAAGTTTTCTTAGTTCATCAACCTCCCTATTTTGTAAGTAAGTTTCTTTACTTAACATATACATATTTTCGTTTAGGATTTCATCTAGTAATTTAGACCTATCATTTTTAAGTTCACTTTCAACCTTTTTAAAAAATATAGATGCCGAAAATTCACTTTTATCTCCTATTCTCTTAAAAATTTCCTCTAGTGTATATAGTCCAAAAGATAAATCCATCCTTATTATCTCTAATATTCTTATGAGTTCATGGACTTGTTTATGCCTTTTTGTATAACCTTTGTAAATATATTCACCTATTAAGTAACTACATCCAACTAATATTCCTATAATAATAATTTTAATTTGCAAAATACCATCTCTTTTCTTCTAAATCATATATTTTTTCTATTGTACCTGGTCCCTTTTTAGCTGACAGTATTATTATTTTTTTAAACAATTCTTTATCTAATAAGCTGCTTAATTCTTTTCTATTTTTAATATCTTCAATAGAATCACCATGTACTGTTGTTATTAAGCTTACACCGCCATTTAAAGCCGTATATAAGGCTTTTATTTCTTCACTGTTACCTATTTCATCTGTAACTATAAGATTAGGCGACATAGATCTAAGTAGCATCATAATTCCTAAATCCTTAGGACATGTTTCTATAATGTCTGTCCTAATTCCAACGTCCATTTGTGGTGTACCTAAGTATGAACCAGATATCTCATTACGTTCATCTATTAAAGCTACTTTTATTCCTTTAAATCCATAATACTCATTTCCATTACTAAGATTTCTAACTATATCTCTAATCAAAGTTGTTTTACCACATTGTGGTGGAGAAATTATCAAAGTGTTATTCACTTGATTATCTGCTCTTATAATATGTGGCAATATCTTATCTGAACATCCTTTTATTTCTCTTGAAACTCTTATATTTAATGATGATATATGTTTAATATTTTTAACTTGTCCATCTTCTACTATTGCTTTCCCAACTAGACCTACTCTATGGCCTCCTTGAAGGGTTATAAAGCCCTTTTTTATGTCATCCATAAAAGAGTGAATAGAATACTTACAAATTATTTGAAAGGTTTGTTCTACATCCTCCTTAGAAACTATATACGGATTATTCATATTTAAATCTAATCTATTTGTTTTTTGGTTAAAAAAATAATCCTTATTATTTGCATTTAGAATTAATGGCTTTTGAGTTCTAAGTCTAATTTCTTCAATACTTGTGTTTTCATTTGAAATTTTCTTTATTTTTTCTCTTAGGTTTGTCGAAAGTGAGTTTATAACCTCATCACAAAGCTTATTCATACCTTGTCCTCCTCTCTAGTTTATATAATAATTGTATTTTCATTATTAAAAAAATATTACCTAATAATTAAAATTTATTATTATTTTTTTATAATTTAAACAACAAAAACTCACTTCGATCATATCGACAACAACTTCTTCTCTTGCTTAAAAATACTTTTTAATCAACGGCGTAGATGCTATTTTTACTTACGATAGGTTCATTTATATAATTAAATTACATTTACTTATACATAAAAAAGCCGCACTTAATATAAGTACGACTTTCATTATTTTAATATTTTTTAAACACTAGACTAGCGTTATGACCGCCAAATCCTAATGAATTTGACATTGCATATCTAATAGTTTTATTTTTACCTTCATTTAATACATAATCTAAATCTAATTCTTCATCAATTGATTGAACATTCACTGTTGGAGGTACAAATTGTTCTTGTAAACTTTTTGCACATATGACAGCTTCTACGGCTCCTGCTGCTCCTAGTAAATGACCTGTCATAGATTTCGTTGAAGAAACACTTAAGTTATATGCATTTTCTTTAAACACATCTTTTATAGCTAATGTTTCCAATCTATCATTATATGGAGTTGATGTTCCATGTGCATTTATATAGTCCACTTCATCTAATGGTACATCACCATCATTTAAAGCCATCTGCATAGCACGACTAGCTCCTTCTCCACCTTCTGCTGGTGTTGTCATATGATATGCATCTGCTGTTAATCCATATCCTACAACCTCAGCGTAGATTTTAGCATTTCTATTTAACGCATGTTCTAATTCTTCTAATATAAGTACCCCTGCTCCTTCTCCCATAACAAATCCATCTCTTTCTTTGTCAAATGGTCTTGATGCAGTTTTAGGGTCATCATTTCTAGTAGACATTGCTTTCATATTACAGAACCCTGAAAAAGCAAGAGCTGTTATAGGCGCCTCACTTCCTCCTGCTACCATAACACTTGCATCTCCTCTTTGGATAACTTTAAAAGCATCTCCTATTGAGTGTGTTCCTGATGCACAAGCTGTACATACATTTGTGTTAGGTCCTTTTGCACCTAAATATATAGATACTTGACCTGCAGCCATATTACCTATCATCATAGGAACAAAGAATGGACTTACTCTTTTATTACCTTTATCTAAAAGAACCTTATGTTGTTCTTCTATTGTTTCTACTCCACCTATACCTGTTCCTATTATAACTCCCATACGATCTTTATTAATCGTTTCTAAATCTAAATTAGCATCTTCTACAGCCATTTTAGCAGAAACTAAAGCGTATTGAGTAAATCTATCTAATCTTTTAAGTTCTTTTTTACTTATGTATTCTTCTGGGCTAAAATCTTTTATTTCACCTGCTATTTGAGTTTGAAAAGTAGTAGTATCAAATCTAGTTACAGTGTCTATACCACAAACTCCTGATTTTATATTTTTCCAAAAATCATTTTTACTATCCCCTACAGGCGTAACACATCCAAGACCTGTTATTACAACTCTCTTTTTCATAGAGATACCTCCATACCTTTGTTAGCATTATTTGTTAGTTTCTATGAATTTAACTATATCTCCTATAGAATTAAATTTTTCTGCTTCTGTATCTGGTATTTCTACTGAAAATTCATCTTCTAATGCCATTATTATTTCTACTGCATCTAATGAATCTGCTTCTAAATCTTTCATTAAAGAAGTTTCCATTGTTATTTCCTTATCATCTGCTCCTAATTGCTCTCTTATTATTTCTACAACCTTATTAAACATATTGTTTTCCTCCTAGAATTTTAATTATTTTTATATTTTTAATTTTCAATATTTTATATTTATAATTATCCTTAAATCTTTAGTCTAAGGAATCTTAACTAAATTATATTATTGCATTACCATTCCACCATCTACATTTATAACCTGACCTGTAACATAACTAGACATATCACTAGCTAAAAATGCTACTACATTTGCCACATCTTCAGGTTCTCCAAATGTATTTTTAGGAATATTAGTTAACATACTTTGTTTTATTTCATCACTTAGTACTTTTGTCATATCTGTATCTATAAATCCAGGTGCTACAGCATTTATATTTATGTTCCTTGATGCTAGTTCTCTTGCAGTTGATTTTGTAAATCCTATTACCCCTGCTTTTGATGCACAGTAGTTCGCTTGACCCGCATTACCTATTACTCCAACTACTGAAGCTATATTTATTATTTTTCCATATTTCTTTTTCATCATAGGTTTTGTAACTGCTTTAGTACAGTTAAATACACCTTTTAAATTTACCTCTATTACTTTATCAAAATCTTCTTCCTTCATTCTCATTAATAAACCATCTTTAGTTATTCCAGCATTATTTACTAGTATATCTATTTGACCAAATTCATTAAGAGCTGCATCTACCATATTATTAACGTCTTCTGTTTTTGAAACATCACATTTTACAGTTATGCATTTTACTCCTAGGCTTTCTATTTCTGATTTTGTTTCTAAAGATTCTTCTTCTTTTGAAGTATAATTAATTACTACGTTAGATCCAAATGATGCTAATTTTTTAGCAACCTCTTTACCTATTCCCCTAGATCCACCTGTCACTATAGCCACTTTACCATTTAAATTTATCATTTTACCTCTCCATTTCTGTAAATTTCTATAAATTCATTTAGTGAACTTAAATCATCTATATTATAAATATTTACATCACAAGATTTTTTTGAAGATATTTTCTTTATAAATGCTTTTAATGTTTTTCCAGGTCCAATTTCAATAAAGTTATCATAGCCTTCATCTATTAGTTTTTCTATTGAGTCTTCCCAAAGAACAGATGAACTTACTTGCTTTATAAGTAAATCCTTAACTTCATCTTCATAATAATCTCCCATTACATTAGAAACCACTGGCACTCTTGGATTTTTTATACTAACCCTCTCTAATTCTGTTGATAATTTTATTCCTGCATCTTTTAACATTGATGAATGGAAAGGCCCACTTACATTTAATTTTACAGCCCTTTTTGCTCCATTTTCTTTAAACTTAACTATAGCTTCTTCTATCTTATCATTTTCACCAGATATAACTATTTGACCTGGAGAATTGTAGTTTGCAACTTCAACAATTCCATCATTTATGGTATCTATTATATTATTTACTTTATTCCTATCTAATCCTAATATAGCAGCCATTGCACCTTTTCCCAGAGGAACTGTATCTTGCATAAATTTACCTCTCTTTTTAACTAAAGGCACTGCATCTTCAAATTTAATGGCATCAGCTGCTACTAGCGCACTATATTCTCCTAAAGATAAACCTAAACAAGAATCATACTTTAATCCTATTTCTTGTTCTAGTATTTTTAATAAGGCTATACTATGAACAACTATTGCTGGCTGAGTATTTTCTGTTTTTGCTAGTTCTTCTTCACTACCTTCAAACATTATTTTTTTTAAATCCATATCTAACGCATTACAGGCATCATCTATTGTCTTTTTAGCAATATAGTTATTTTCATAAATATCCCTTGCCATTCCTACATATTGAGACCCTTGACCTGGAAATACTAATGCTATTTTTCCCATAGTATACCTCCTAATTTATATATCTATATTAGGCATAATTGTTTTAGCCTCATTTACCATATTTTCTATTATTTCTTTACATGGCTTTATGTCTTTTACAATAGATGCTATTTGACCTGCCATAAAGGATCCATTATGTACATCTCCATCTACAGTAGCCATTCTTAAAGACCCTATAGCCCTTTTATCTATCTCTTCTGGATTATATCCTTCTTTTTCCATATTTATTATTTCTTTTGCTAGCTTATTTTTAAGAGTTCTTACAGGATGCCCCGTAGTTCTTCCTGTTACTATAGCATCCCTATCCCTTGACTTTAATACCATATTTTTATAGTTTTCATGTACATTACACTCATCACTACATATAAATCTAGTACCTACTTGAACTCCTTTTGCACCTAATGCAAACGCTGCTGCTAATCCTCTTCCATCAGCAATTCCACCAGCACATATTACAGGTATGCTTACTGAATCTGCCACTTGAGGTGTAAGTACCATAGTAGTCAGTTCTCCTATATGCCCACCTGCTTCTGTTCCTTCTACTATAACAGCATCTGCACCTAGTTTTTCCATTCTTTGCGCTAATGCTATACTAGGAACTACAGGTATTATTTTTGTTCCTATTTCTTTCAATCTATCAATATATTTAGCCGGATTACCTGCACCAGTTGTTATAACATCAATTTTTTCTTCTATTACTAATTCAATTATCTCATCTACATATGGAGATAATAGCATTACATTTACACCAAAAGGTTTATCTGTTAACTCCCTACATTTCCTTATTTCTTCTTTTATAACTTCCTTTGGTGCATTACCTCCTGCTATTAAACCAAGTCCCCCCGCATTCGAAACTGCACTCGCAAGATTTGCATCCGCTACCCAAGCCATTCCACCTTGAATAATTGGATATTGTATACCTATCATTTGACAAATTTTATTCATTTTTTCCTCCTTGCATACTCCAATTTATTACTGAAGATCCCCAAGTTAATCCTCCACCAAAGCCAACTAACACTATGTTGTCACCCTTGTTTATCTTACCTTCTCTATATGCTTCATCTAATGCTACTGGAATTGATGCTGCAGACATATTTCCATACTTATTTAAGTTAACATAGACTTTATCCATGCCAAGTTTTAATCTTTTAGCTGACGCTTCTATTATCCTTATATTAGCTTGATGAGGAATCAAATAGTCAATATCAGATGTATTTAGCTTTGCGATTTCTAATGCTTTAATTGATGCTTCTCCCATTATTCTCACTGCAAATTTGTATACATCATTTCCTGCCATTTTTATGGTATGTAATCTACTATCAATTGTTTGATAAGTTGCTGGAAGTTTAGAACCTCCAGCTGGTATATTTAAAAAGTCTCCTCCACTTCCGTCAGCTCCTAAATATGTAGATAATATTCCGCCATCTTCAACACTTCCTATTACAACTGCTCCTGCTCCATCTCCAAATAATATAGCTGTAGATCTATCATCATAATCTAAAACTCTAGATAAAGTTTCTGCGCCTATAACAATTACATTCTTGTATACATTATTTTCTACAAATTGCTTTGCTATAGTTATCGCATATATGAATCCTGAACAAGCTGCCGATATATCAAAAGCTGCTGCATTTTTAGCTTCTATATTATTTTGAACTATACATGCTGTAGAAGGAAATGCCATATCTGGAGTAGCTGTAGCTACTATTATTAAATCTATATCTTGTGGTTTTAAGTTTGCAGATTGTATTGCTTTTAATGCTGCTTTAGTTGCTAAGTCCGACGTTGATTCATTTTCATTAGCAATTCTTCTTTCACTTATTCCTGTTCTAGTTTTTATCCATTCATCTGACGTATCCATTATTTTTTCAAAGTAATGATTATCTAATATTTTATTTGGCAAATAACTTCCTATACCTAATATACCAGCCTTCATATCCATGTATATTCTAAACCTCCAACATGAGTTTATTTTTACTCTTCACCTTCTAACTCTTTAGTGTTTTTGATGAATTCTTTTATTTCTTCTACCACATTTCCATTTGCAAACTTTATACCTTGATTTATAGCATTTTTTATGGCTCTTGAATCTGAACTTCCGTGTGCCTTAATTACTCCACCATTTACTCCAAGTAGAGGCGCTCCACCATATTCAGCATAGTCCATAAAGCTTTTTAATTTTTTCAAGTCGTCTTTTATAAGCATAGCCCCTAACTTTCCTTTTGTACTACTAAGTAAAGTTTCTTTTATTAATTTCATAACAGACATAGCTACACCTTCAGTAGATTTTAATAATATATTTCCTGTAAATCCGTCACATACTATAATATCTGTATATGAGTTTATTACATCTCTAGCTTCTACATTTCCAATAAAATTAAAATCTAATTTTTTTAATTCTTCATAAGACTTCTTAACTAAATCATTCCCTTTACCTTCTTCTATTCCTACATTTGCTAACGCAACTCTAGGATTATCCATTGCTAAAACTTTTTTAGCATATATATTACTCATACCAGCAAACTCTACTAAGTTTCTAGCCTTACAATCTGCATTAGCTCCTCCATCTGCTATAAGAGTCATTCCTCTTTTAACATTAGGTAGTGCAGGACATAAACAAGGTCTATCTATTCCTTTTATTCTACCTACCACAAATAGTCCACCTGCAAGCAATGCTCCTGTATTTCCAGCACTTATTACAGCATCAGCCTTACCTTCTTTAACAAGCCTAAGGGCAACTACCATAGACGAATCTTTTTTGCTTCTAATTGCCTTTACTGGTTTATCTTCATTTTCTATAATTTCAGTTGTATGAACAATCTCTAATTTACTTCTATCAAATTCATAATTAGAAAATTCTTTTTCTAATATATCTTTATCTCCTGTGATTATTAAATCCACATTATACTCTTTTATTGCATTTACAACACCTTCTACATTAGACTTAGGTGCGTTGTCTCCACCCATACCATCGATTACTATTCTCATAACTTTTCCTCCTAATCTAATTCTTCAAAAATGAATTTACCTCTAAATATTTGCTCTTGCATTTTGTTATTTACTACAACTTTTACGTAATGCTTTTTATCAATCTGCTTATAAATTTCAGCCTTTGCTATAAGCCTATCTTTTTGTTCAATTAATTTCAAGCATTTTACGTTGGCAAACCTCATTATTACCTTTGGTGCATCAATAATGGCCATTGCTAATGAGTCTGCTAGTGCAAATATATAAGTATCCTTTAAAGTATTAGTCTTAGAGTAAAGCATATCCTCTGTAATTTCTAACATAGATATTCCTAATTGTCCTACAGATAAATCAATTATCTCTCCTGTTATTTCTTTAATTCCTAAAGTTTTAACTTTAGAACTTTCAGTTTCCGCAATTGATTTAACTCTTTCTCTTAACTCAGGTATATTTAAACTCATTCTATCTAATCTAATTGTTTGTATACTTACATCAAATAAATTAGCTAATTCTTCATCTGTATAGAATGGATCCTCTTGTAGCCTTTCAACAAGTTCTTGTTGTCTTTGGGCCTTACTTTTCTTTTTCATATTACCTCCAAGTTTTTATAGCTAGAATTAGTACCAGCTACTAATAGTAGTATATAATATTAAAATAAATTTATCAACACTTTTATAATATTTTTATAATTCCAGGGTAAATATATTCATTTAAAACATTTTCAAACTATAGTCTAGCTTACATAATATTCTTAATTTTACGTAAAAAAAAACATGTAGAGTATAATCTACATGTTTTTAGAAGTTATTATTCAGATACAACTTCTTTACCTTTATAATATCCACAGTCTGGACATACTCTATGTGGTAATTTTGGCTCATGACATTGTGGACAACTTACGAATCCAGTTGCTACCATCTTTGAGTTAGCTGCTCTTCTCATTTTAGTTTTTGATTTAGATGTTTTACGCTTTGGTACTGCCATTTACGCCACCTCCTTAGTCGTTTTTAAATATATCTTTTAATTTAGCAAAACGGGGATCTATAATCTCCTCGTCGTTCGCAATTTCACTGCAAGAACATTCTTGTTTATTTAAGTTTACCCCACACCCTAAACAAAGACCTTCACAATCTTCATTACAAAGTACTCTTGGTGGCATTTTAAAGTCCATAGTTTGACATATTATATCTACGATGTCCAGCTCTTGTCCATCAAATATAAATGCATCATCATCTTCAAAAGAATCTTCATCAAAGTCTTCCTTTACTAAAAATCCTTCTATAGAATAAGCTATTGGTACTTCTACTTCTTCTAAACATCTTGCACAGTTTTCTACTATAGTAAATTCTACATTTACATCCAGGTATAAACCTTTGTTTGTATTTGAGACTTTACCTTCTACATTTATCGGTGAAGCTAGTTTATAACTATTCTCACAATAATTAATAGTATCAATTTTTTGAGAAAAATTCAAGTCTAATTTGTCAATTTCTCTCCTAGTTAGTTTATCTAGATTGATTTGCATTAAATTCACCTCAATACATTACCAATTTATTATACAAATTAGTCCTTTGTTTGTCAAGTATTTTTACTTGATACATATTTTTGCCATCCATTAACCGACATAAACATGTTTTTACTTTAATCTATTACAAAATTTAAGGTAGGTTTTACCCTACCTTAAATATATTATATCCATTTATAATTATTTTACTAAAGCTAATGTATCTCTAGCTATAACTAATTCTTCGTTAGTTGGTATTAATAATATCTTAACTCTAGAGTCTTCTGTAGATATTACTCTTTCTTTACCTCTAACCTTGTTAGCTTCTTTGTCTAACTTCATTCCTAAGAACTCCATATTTTCACATATAGCAGCTCTCATATCTATACCATTTTCACCTACACCTGCAGTGAATACAACAGCATCTGCACCGTTCATTTCAGCCATGTAAGATCCTATATACTTTTTAACTTTTTGAGCATATGCATCTAAAGCAACTATTGCTTTTTCATCTCCAGCAGCAGCTCCATCTTCTATATCTCTGAAGTCACTTGATATACCAGTCATTCCATATACCCCAGACTTCTTGTTCATTAAATCAGATAACCCTTGAGCATCTAATCCTTCTTTTTCCATTAAGAATGGTAATATAGCAGCATCTATATCTCCACATCTAGTTCCCATTATTAAACCTTCTAATGGAGTGAATCCCATAGATGTATCTACAGATTTACCACCATCAACAGCAGCTACAGAAGCTCCGTTTCCTAAGTGGCAAGTTACAACTTTAACTTCTTCTGGTTTCTTTCCAAGCATTGCTGCAGCTCTTTGAGATACATACTTGTGAGAAGTTCCGTGGAATCCGTATCTTCTTACACCGTACTTAGTGTATAATTCATGAGGTAAACCATATAAGTATGATTTTTTAGGCATTGTTTGATGGAAAGCAGTATCGAATACTCCTACCATTGGTACACCTGGAAGTATAGCTTCACAAGCTTCTATTCCCATTATGTTAGCTGGGTTGTGAAGTGGTGCTAATTCAACACATTCTTGTAATGCAGCTTTAACTTCATCAGTTATTACTACTGAACCTGCAAACTTTTCTCCACCGTGAACAACTCTGTGTCCTACAGCTTCTATTTCAGACATTTCTTTAACTCCACCGTAAGTAGTATCAACTAAAGCATTTAATACTAACTTTATAGCGTCTTGGTGATTTTTCATTGGTTGTTCAACAACTAACTTACCTTCTACACCATCTTTTTCTTGCTTAAGTATAGAACCTTCTATACCTATTCTTTCAACTAATCCTACACATAATGCTTCTTCATTTGACATATCTATTAATTGATACTTTAATGAAGAACTACCACAGTTTAATACTAATATTTTCATTAGTATACCTCCTTAAAAATTAACAATAATATGTATCAAGCCTTTTTAGGCCGAGTATTTATTTTTATTTTATAACATTGTATACATTAAACATTTTGCTATAAAATAATATATCACTTTTTTTCACAAAAGTACAGTACAATATCCAACTTTATTTATTTTTTTAAATAATTGTTGTCACATAGATTATTTTTCTCTATTTGTTATAATATTATAAGTATGATTATATAAATATATTTTTTATTTTTAAAATATATTTAAAAACCTATTTATATTTTACAAAAGGAGAAAGTTTTATGCATTTATTAGGATTAATAGTTGAATATAATCCATTTCATAATGGTCATTTATATCATTTAAAAAAATCTATTGAGCTAACTGGGGCTACTCATAGTATTGCCATTATGAGCGGTAATTTTCTTCAAAGAGGAGAACCTGCTTTATTCGATAAATATACGCGCGCGCAAATGGCCGTAAAAAACGGTGTAGATTTAGTTATTGAACTACCTACTATGTTTGCATGTCAAAGCGCCGAACTTTTTGCCCATGGTGCTATCACTACTCTAAACTCATTAAACTGCGTTAATTCAATTTGTTTTGGTAGTGAAGAAGGTAATATTAATACTTTGTATACAATTGCAAAATTATTAGTGAATGAACCTGATGAGTTCAAAGAAAATTTAAGAAAGTACTTAGATGAAGGGTTACTTTATCCTACTGCTCGTAGTCTAGCCCTATTTGATTATATTTATAAGTATGATTTATTAGATGTATCGAAGGATAAACTGTTGTCCATATTAAATTCCTCTAATAACATTTTAGGCCTAGAGTATATAAAATGTCTACTAAAATTACAAAGTAATATAAAATCTTTTACAATTTCTAGAGTAAGTGCATCATATAACTCAGAAAGCATTAATAGTGATATTTGTTCAGCTACAGCTATAAGAAAATCGCTAAAAGAAAACGGTGATTTAAGCATGCTATCAAATGTAGTTCCAGTACCTACTTTTAATACACTCAAATCAAAAACTAAAGATAATTTTTCGCCTATGTTCGATGATAAGTATTTTGATTTAATAAACTCTATAGTACTTAGGGATATAAATCATTTAGATAGATACTTTGATGTTAATGAAGGTATAGAAAATAAAATTTATCAAAATATATTTACATCACCTAACTTATACGATTTACAGTTAGCAATAAAATCAAAAAGATATACACTAACTAAAATCAAAAGAACTCTTAATAACATTTTACTTGGTATAACTAAAGATGACGTAAATAAAGTTAAAAATATAAATACTATGCCTTATGTTAGAGTTTTAGCTTTTAATGATAAAGGCCGTGAAATATTAAAAACTATAAAAAATAACTCTGATATAAATATAGTAAATAAGTTTTCTAATGTATCTTTTTCTATGGATGATGATATATTTAAGACTTTAATCGATTATGATATTAAGGCTAGTAATATGTACAATATGATTTACTATAAGGATAACAAACACTTATTAAAAGGTCCTATGGACTATTACACAGCTCCTATTTATGTTAGAGATTAATAATTGATTCCAACTAGAGTGAGGATAATTCTTCACTCTTTCATTCATATATATTTTGTACAGTTAATATAATTATCTTATACTAACTTTAATTTAGGTGATATATATGAAAAAGAATAAGTTTGTTTACTTTCTTACGCCTGCTTTTATTGTTTTATTTTTAGTACTAGGCGTAATACTATTTCCAAATGAGTCCATAAATGCAGCAAAAGAAGGACTTAATATTTGGACAAAAGTACTTATACCATCTCTTTTACCTTTTATAATTGGTGCTAACTTAATAGTAGATTTAAAGATAGTGGATATAATAGGATTCATAATAAATCCTATTACTAGGTTAATTTTCAATGTTTCTGGTAAAAGCGCATTAGTTTTTGTCATTTCTACTGTTTCAGGATATCCTGTTGGAGCTAAATTAGCTTCTGAACTTAGACTCAATAATCAAATTTCAAAATTTGAGGCTCAAAGATTAGCCTCATTTTGTTCAACATCAGGACCTTTATTTATTATTGGTGCCGTTGCTACTGGTATGCTTAAAAATCCAACCTTAGGATATTTAATGCTTGTATGTCATTATATAGGTTCTATATCTGTTGGATTACTTTTCAGGAATTACGGAAGGGAATCTGTCATAAACTCTAAATTATCAATAAAATCAAATATAATCTCAACTATAGATACTCGTTCTAATAGTGATAATGGATTTTTTGTTTTATTTGGAAATGCTGTTTTTAATGGAGTTAATACCCTTCTTGTTGTAGGTGGATTTGTAATTATTTTTTCAGTTGTTTTTGAAATACTATCATTATTTAATGTAATATCTGTTTTAGCATATATTTTGTACATACCTCTATCTTTATTTGGTGCAAGTAAAGATTTATGCTATGCATTTATTAGTGGGTTATTTGAAATTACTATAGGCTGCAATAAAATATCATTAGTTAGTTCATCATCCGAAGTATTAAAAGCCGCATTATGTAGCTTCCTAATAGGTTTTAGTGGGATGTCTATCCTTGCACAATGTTGCAACTTTTTAGCTAAAACTGATATTAATACTACCTTGTATATAGTAAGTAAGTTTTTGCATGGTTTACTAGCAAGTATATTTACATTTTTATTATATCCATTGTTTAGTTCTACAGCTTTAGTATCTAACTTTAATAACATTTATGACGTAATGTATAATAATTCTATATGGAATTATTATATAAATAATTTCCAATCTATCATTCCTATTTTTATCATTATTTACATATTATCATTACTATTTTTACTAGAAAAAAATAGCAATAATATAAAAAAAGAAAGCTAAGCTTTCTTTTTTTATCTACCTGGATTTAATTCATGTTTATCTCTTTGAACTTCTTGTATTAAATTCTTCAGACTATGTTCTACACTTGTTAAAACGTCTTCTGCATATTCTATTGATCCTAGTTTAATCTCTCTGGCTACACCTTCAGCCTTAGCAATTATATCTTGAGCTCTTTCTTCCGCTTTAACAACTGGCTCACTTGCTTCTACATATGCTTTTACTATTTCTTCAGAGTTTTTCTTTATCTCTTCCATCTTGTTGCTATTTTCACTAGCTATTATTTCAGCTTCTCTTTTTGCTTGTTCTCTTATTTCATCAGCTTCTTGTTTAGCATCATTTATTATTTTATTTCTTTCTTTATTTACCCAAGAAGCTTGTTTTACTTCTTCTGGAATTATTGATTTTATTTCACCTATAATACCTAAAACTTCTTCTTTATCTATACCACTTTTATGTGAAAAAGGTATTGAAGAAGCATTTTTAATCATACTTTCAAGTTCTTCAAATAACTCCATCATTTCTAAATCTACGTACATTTCTTACTTCCCCCTATTGGATTTTCTTTTTAATTCTTTTAATACTATTTCTGGCACTAAGTTTTTTATATCTGCATCAAAGTTTAATACTTCTTTTATTAAAGATGAACTTATAAATGAATACTTAGTTGTAGTAGGTAATATTATGGTCTCTATATCAGGGTTTAATTCTCTATTCATATGAGCCATCTGTAGCTCATATTCTATATCAGCTCCGCTTCTTACACCTCTAACAAGAGCATTAATTCCATTATTTTTACAATAGTTTACTAATAAGCCATCAAATGTTACAACTTTAATATTATCTATATGACTTGTACATTCTTGTATTAATCTCACTCTTTCTTCAAAGCTAAATAAACCCTTCTTATTGGGGTTATTTAGCACCCCTATTTGTAATTCATCAAATATTTTTGCTGATCTTTCTATAATATCTAAATGACCATTTGTGATTGGGTCAAAGCTACCTGCAAAAATAGCTTTAGTTATTTTATTTTTCATAGCTAAGTTTATTCCTCCATTTTGTAGAATGTAAGAGTAGTATTTCCATATTTCTTATCTTTTGTTTTTTCTAGTTTTCCTATAGTATCTGGAAATACATCTTTAGTATCATGTTCTACTACTATGATTCCATCTTCATTTAATAAGTTTGCATCATCTATTTTTTGTAATGCATCTATAAACATATCTTTGTAATATGGAGGATCCATAAAAATTACATCAAATTTATCTCTTTGCACTTTAAGTCTGCTTACTGCATCCTTAAAATCAGCATTAATAATCGTACTCTCATTTTCAACTCTTGCTTTTTTTATATTCGATTTAACTATCGCTATACTATCTTTACTTATATCTACAAACACACACTTTTTAGCACCTCTAGATAAACACTCTATACCTAAAGAACCTGTCCCTGCAAATAAATCTAGTATATTACTATCCATTATGTATGAATTTATCATATTAAACAGTGATTCTTTCACTCTGTCTGTTGTTGGCCTTACATCATCATTTTTAGGAGTATTTAACTTTAGTCCTCTTGCTTTTCCTGATATTACTCTCAAGTTATTCACCTCTTGTATATTTTAACATAATTTTTGTTTAATTTAACGATATTTCTTTTATATTATTATTAAATTTGTCAATAATTTCTCTTTTTAGATATTTATTTTCATAGTTTTGCAATTTATTATCTTGTGTAAATATATACCTTGCCTCTTGTTGTGCCAATTTTAATATTTTCATATGTTTAAATATATTAGCTACTTTAAGCTCTGGTAATCCATGTTGTCTCGTTCCAAAAAATTCCCCTGGGCCTCTTATTTCTAAATCTTTTTCTGATATTTTGAATCCATCATTAGTTTCTTCCATTATAGACATTCTTTGTTTACAAACATCACTTTTAGATGCATAAATTAATATACAATAAGACTTATGACGTCCTCTTCCTACACGACCTCTAAGCTGATGAAGTTGTGCAAGTCCAAATCTTTCTGCATTTTCTATTATCATAAGAGTTGCATTAGGTACATTCACTCCAACTTCTATAACTGTCGTTGATACTAGTATGTCTATTTCTTTATTTTTAAAACTTTTCATAATAGTATCTTTTTCGCTACCTTTCATTTTACCATGTAAAAGTCCCACTCTTAAATCACTAAAATACTCTAATTTAAGTTCTTCTACAAGTTCGGTTGCAGCTTTAGCCTCTATTGCTTCACTCTCTTCTACTAAAGGGCATACTATATATACTTGTCTACCTTTTTCTACTTCCGTTCTTACTAGTGAATTATATGCTCTATCTCTTTTACTTTTATCTACAGCTATAGTTTCTATAGGTTGTCTTCCTGGTGGAAGTTCATCTATTATTGATATATCTAAATCACCATAAAGAATCAATGCTAAAGTTCTAGGTATAGGCGTTGCCGTCATTACTAGTATATCTGGATTAATACCTTTTTCTGATAATTTACTTCTTTGTCTAACACCAAATCTATGTTGTTCGTCTGTTATTACAAGACCTAAGTTATTGAACTCTACTTTGTCTTCAATTAAAGCATGAGTTCCTATAAGTATATCTATTTCATTATTTTTAACTTTTTCTAGAACATTTTCTTTTTGCTTTTTAGTTAAGCTTCCAACTAATAAATCTACTTTTATATCAAATTCGCTTAAAGTTTCTGTCAAAGAAATATAATGTTGTTCTGCTAGAATCTCAGTAGGTGCCATTAATGCACCTTGATACCCATTAAGTACACTAAAAGCTAGTGCTAATAATGCTACTACCGTTTTTCCAGAACCAACATCTCCTTGAACCAATCTATTCATTACTTTATCACACTTCATGTCTTCTATAAGTTCATTTAAAGCCCTACTTTGAGCTCCTGTAAGTTTAAATGGTAATGAATTTCTAACTTCATCTAGTTTATTATTTTCCTTAAATTGTATACCTTGCGACTCTTCAGTTCCATTTTTATACATAAAAAGTCCTAATTGTAAAATAAGAAACTCTTCAAATACAATTCGATATAAAGCTATCTTTAAAGCTTCCTTACTACTTGGGGAATGCATATTTTTTATTGCATAATCAATGCTGCATAGTTTATATTTTTCTATTATTCTTTTAGGTAAATACTCTTTTATAATAAATTCTTTTTCATTTATAACACTTTTTATGATACTTATGATTTCCTTATTTGTAACTCCATATGTAAGAGGATATATAGGCATAATCTTACAAGTATTCTTAGGTGAATTGGTAAGTTGTTCAACTTCACAAGAACCTATTTCTACTGACTTGAACTCTTTTTTTACCTTCCCAAAAACTAATATAGTATCTCCACTTTTTAAGATTTTTTCTATATGAGGCTGATTAAAAAATGCTAGTTTAGCATAGCCAGTCTCATCTCTTACATCTACTTTCGTTAATGTCAATCCTTTTCTAGGGCTACTTGTAGTCAAACCTACAACTACAACTTTTATTGTTGCCTTTTCCTCATTTTCTAGTTGAGAAATTTTTTTCAAATTATTCCTATCTTCAAACTGCCTTGGAAAATAATAAATTAAATCTTTTAACGTAAATATACCTAGTTTATTTAATTTATATGCTTTTTTAGGTCCAATGCCTTTTACATACTGTATATCTTTGTTTAAGTCCACTATGTTCACCACCTACTGTATAAAATTCATATCTAGTTAAGGGCTATTTTATTACAAAAAAGCCCTGTATAACCACCACTAAGAATAGTAAGATTATACAGGACTTGAAAATCATTATTCAACTGATATTAAGTAATAATAAAGAGGTTGTCCTCCATAATATAACTCTACATCTATATCTTCAAACTTCTCTTCTAATGAATCACGAAGTTCATTTGCAGCATCTTCACTTACATCTTCTCCGTAGAATAAAGTTATTATCGCTGTATCTTCATCTACTAATTTTTCAACAAGGTCTGTAGTTATTTCATCCACTTTTTCTCCTGCTGATAATAACTTACTTTCAGCTATACCTATTATGTTTCCTTCTTTTACTTCTACATCATTCATAACAGTATCTCTAACTGCAAAAGTTACTTGACCTGATTTAACAAGTCCTAATGACTCCATAAGAGCTTCTTCATTTTCTTCAACTGTTGCATCTGCATTGAAGTTAACTAAAGCTGTAAATCCTTGTGGAGTGTTTTTAGTAGGTATAACAATGATATTTTTCTCACTTAATTCTTTGGCTTGGTTTGCTGCCATTATTATGTTGCTATTATTTGGGAATATAAATATATTCTTAGCATTTATTTTGCTTATAGCATTCATAAAGTCTTCTGTGCTTGGATTCATAGTTTGACCACCTTCTATTATGTAGTCAACTCCAAAGTCCTTAAAGATTTGTGCTAGTCCATCTCCCATTGATGTTGCTATGAATCCAAATTCTTTTTCTTCTGCAGATGGTGCAATTTCAGCATTTCCATTTTCTACAAGTGTATTTTCATGTTGTACCTTCATATTTTCTATTTTTATAGTTACTAACTGCCCATACTTTAGTGCATCTTGTAATACTAGTCCAGGATCATTAGTATGTACATGAACTTTTATTATTCCTTCATCTCCAACTACTGCTAAACTATCTCCATATTTAAGCATCATATCTCTTATTTGAGCATCAGATATTTGATTACTTTCTAATATAAATTCTGTGCAATAGCAGAATTTAATATCGTCTGGATTTATAGCATTTGCACCTGTATCTACTGTTTGTACTTCAGTAACTTTTATATCCTGTACATCTATAGGATTTCCTTTTAGTACTGCTAACATACCTTCATATATTAATACAAGACCTTTACCACCAGAATCAACTACTCCTGCATCTTTTAGATTTTTTAATAAATCTGGCGTTCTTTCTAGTGATGCATTAGCTTCTTTTATTACCATTTCTAAAAACGGTATTAGCTCTTTTTCTTTTTTACAAGCTTTAACAGCATACTCTCCACTTTCTCTAACAACTGTAAGTATAGTTCCTTCTATTGGCTTTATAACTGCCTTATAAGCTGTATCAGAACCATTTTTAAAAGCTTTAGCTAAGTCTTCTGCTGATAATTTTTCTTTACCTTCTATTGATTTTGCAAAACCTCTTATTATTTGTGATAGTATAACTCCTGAATTTCCTCTTGCTCCCATTAAAGAACCTTTAGATAATGCTTTTCCGATTTCCGTTATACTGTCACTTTCTACTTTTGATAATTCTTTCATTGCATAAGAAATTGTAAGAGACATATTAGTTCCTGTATCTCCATCTGGTACTGGGAATACATTCAACTTATCTACTAAGTCCCTGTGGTTTTGAAGATTGTTTGCACCTGATACAAACATCTCTCTTAAAATTTTTCCGTCTATATATTGAACCATTTTTTTCCTCCTAATTACTTCACTCTAATACCTTGTACATTAATATCTATTTTACTTACTTTTATTGCCGTTAACTTCTCAACTGTATATTTTACCTTATCTATTATGTTGTTGGCAACTGTAGATATGTTTGTACCATATTGAAGTATCACGTATAGTTCTATTGCAATAGTATTATCTTCTAATTCTTCAACTAAAACTCCTTTAAATCCATTTTCACCTTTTAGTAACTCTACTATACCTTTTGATTTAGATGCTAATCCTACTAAACCGTAACTTTCCATAGCTGCTCTATATGCAACTTGTGATATTATTTGTTTATCTATTTCTATTGTTCCAAATTGGTTACTTACCTTTACACTCATGGTTGACCCCCTTAAGTTTATTTTTATTTTTCTCATATTTTAAAAAAAATTTGCTTTTATTATAATATTATTAAAAATAATATAACATATAATACTATAATTGTGGTATAATTTAAATCTAAGTCAAATTTAATTCTTTTTTTAAATTTGTCTTATTATAAAAAAAGAAAATATTTACTATTTCTTTTTTAATATTTACTTTATACAAGATTATATATATAATTTTATATGATAACAAGAAATTCTTCAATATGTGTAAAGCAAATATATATTTCTATTGCACGTTTTTTATATTTATGTTAATATAAATATGTTTTTAGTCTTTAAATTAGTTATCATTTTAAGGAGGTGTACACAATGGCAAAGATATGTAGCGTATGTGGTAAAGGTAAGGTTGCTGGAAACCAAGTATCACATTCAAATAGACATAACAAGAGAACATGGTCTGCGAACTTAAGAAACGTTAGAGCTATAATAGATGGTACTCCTAAGAGAGTAAAAGTTTGTACTAGATGTTTACGTTCTGGTAAAGTTGAGAGAGCTTAATTAGCTTACTTAAAAGCCTACTTATTAAAAGTAGGCTTTTCTTGTTTTTTGTATTAATCTTTTTTACTACTCTTCATAAATTTTAAAACTATGTTAGAAAGCCATTTTGGTAATGTTATTGTTACCATTTTCATAACCCATTCCCCCTATTATTTTTATTCTACTTATAAAGTATATTTTTATAATCTAAAATTTAACTTAGCTTATGTTGCCAACGACTTCGTCCGTCGCTAAAAAAATTAATCCTAATTTTGATGTTATTATCCTACTAATTAATATAATAAAAACATAATTCCACAACCAATCAATACGAATGCTGTAAGGGAGGTCCATATCCAATTAGGAAGTATCATCGATAAAATTAAAGCTCCACCTGTAGCCACACAAATTACTCCTAATATACTTTTAGAATTACTTCTCATATAACCACCTCCAAATACTTTCATTAGTTTGATATCATTATATATATTATAAATTTATGCACATCACGTAACATTTAGACCTATGCATCATTTTCTTTACATAAAAATAAGATGCATATTAAACACATCTTATTTTCCAATCATTACACTTCAGTCTTTCTAACATCTATAGATTTTATTAAATCATCTATGGATTTTTTATCACAAAATTCCATAGGTTCAGTAAATGAGTTTAATATCATTTTGTCATCTTCATTTAATTTATCCTTATCCTTAGATAATATACTTTTTTTAAGCCCTTTCATTAACACTTTGTCTATCGTATTTAATTCGTTATAGTTAAGGTCTCCTCTAAGGTAAAAACTCTTTGTTGATTTTATCATTTCTTCACTATAATTATTTTCTAACGTAACTTTTATATATTCTTCATTAAAACTAATCATACCTACGATAAAAATTATTACATTTTTATTTTTAATTTTTTCATAATTTTTCTTAATAAAGTTTAATCCTTTTATTTTGCCTAAATATAGTGGACCACCATAAATAATAGTATCGTATTCATTTAAATCTTTATTTCTAATATCAGATACCTCATACAAATCTGCTTGTAGCTTAAGCGCTATCCACCCCGCATAACGCTTGGTAGTTCCATATTTACTTCTATAAATTACAGCTATTTTATCTTTCATTTAATCTCTCCCCTTAAAGTTTTATATGTATTATATATGACTAAAACCCTTTTTTACCTCCTTTAAATTATAAAAAGATGGCTAATGCCATCTTTTAAGTATTTCTTATTACTATTAAATTACCTTCATTTACTTTTATACTACACTTAGAATCCAGCATAATATTAGATACACCTAAGGGTACGGAAAATTTCATATTATAATTTTCAAGTGGATATTCTAACTTCTTAAGGGTTACTCCATTAGCATCGCCTTTTATAGGTATTATAGATATAGTATCACCCTTTTTGCCTTGTACTGATATCTCTTCATTACTTGCTATGTAAATTTCCTCATATTCTGAAATTATTTTGGGTGCTATATCCATCTGCCTTATATAATATAAAAGATTTATATTCGCAATTGTGTGGTCTATTCTTCCACCCAACGCACCAATTAAATGTAATTCTTTCGTTTGTAATTTATTTGATAGATATATACACAACTCAGAATCTGTTTCATTTTTTTTAGTTGGAAACTGCTCAAATTTAACTTTATAAGCTTTGTAATGTTCAATAATATCCTCATTTATAGAGTCTAAATCACCTATTATATAATTTGGGATTATATCCATATTATAAGTATGATTTGCTCCACCATCAGCACATATTATATAATCATATTGCTCTTTTGTTATTAATTCTTTAATTTTATTATAATCTTGTATTTTTCCATTTAGTATAATACAACTTTTCATATCTAACCTCTATAATGTTGCATTTTTTCTAAATTCTTCTACTGTCTTAGGTATATTATCACTATTAAATATAGCTGAACCTGCAACAACTACATTAGCCCCTGCTTCAACTACTTTATCTACATTATCAGGCTTTATGCCACCGTCTACTTGAATATCTATATTTAATCCCTTACTATCTATAAGTGACTTTAATTCTTTGATTTTATCTAGCATACCTTCTATGAATGATTGCCCTCCAAATCCTGGGTTAACAGTCATTATAAGAACCATATCTACCTCTTCTAAGATATGTTTTATAGTTTCTATAGGTGTAGCTGGATTTAAAGCAACTCCAGCTTTGATACCATGAGACTTAATATTTTGTATA
This sequence comes from Peptostreptococcaceae bacterium, assembly GCA_051654865.1. Taxonomy (GTDB): domain Bacteria; phylum Bacillota; class Clostridia; order Peptostreptococcales; family Peptostreptococcaceae; genus JBOFOR01. The sequence goes on along the minus strand of JBOFYV010000068.1, from coordinate 69,499 downwards.
GTTCTATGTAAGTGTCTACACGCTTCCTGATGCACAACTATAATATCACACCCTGCATCAACAAAGTCTTTTATATATTGATCTGGATTTTCAATCATAAGATGAGCATCAAATACCATATTAACATCTTTTCTTAATGATTTTACTAACCCTGGTCCTAGAGTTATATTCGGTACAAAGTGACCATCCATTACATCTATATGTAAGTATTCACACCCTGAATTTTCCACTTTCTTTACATCTTCTAATAATCTTGCAAAATCTGCTGATAATATCGATGGTGCTAATTTAATCATTCTAATATCTCCTTCTCCCTTGTCTTATTTCATTTAATAATTGTATATAACTATCATATCTTTTTTTAGGTATTTCACCATTTTCGACTGCATCTTTAACTGCACAACTAGGTTCTTTTTCATGTATACATCTACCCCCAAATCTACAATCATTAAACTCATCAAATTCAATAAAGTAGTCTTTAAGTTCTGTTTCATCTATGTCATCTAATGTCAATGAACTAAATCCTGGAGTATCAGCAACCATACCTCCACACTCTAATTTTAGAAGCTCTGCATGTCTTGTTGTGTGTTTACCTCTTTTTATTTTATCACTAACTTCACCAGTTTGAAGTTTAAAGTTTTTATCAATCTCATTTAATAAGCTCGATTTACCTACTCCTGACGGACCTGCAAATACAACTACATTTCCTTTTAACTCTTCTTTTACTTGTTCAATATTCATCTTACTCTTATTACTTACTGGAATCACCTTGTATCCACTTAATTCATATATATCTTGTATTTCTTTTAATGCACTACCATCATCTAAGTCTACTTTAGTAAGTATAATTACTATTTCTAAGTTTTCTTTTTCTGCTAGTACTATAAATCTATCTAATAGGGATAAGTTTGGGGCTGGGTTTTTTATTGCAAAAACTATTAACGCTTTATCAACATTAGCTATAGGCGGTCTTACTAGTTCAGTGTCCCTCTTTTCTATTTCCTCTACAACACCCTTTTTATTTTCTTCATCTACTACACTAATCGCTACTCTATCTCCAACTAAAGGTGTTATTTTATCTTTTCTAAATATACCTCTAGCTCTACATTCATAAAGACCATTTTCAGTATCTACGTAATAAAATCCCCCTATCCCTTTTATTATTTTTCCATTTAACATGTATTGCCTCCTTAAATTTTAACTCATATAAATATTGTATCCTATTTTTATATAATATCATAATAAGTTTGTATTTTATTTAAAATTATTTTTTATAATATATTTTTAAATTTAACTAAACTCTATATTATAATGTTTTTCAATTAATTATACATAAAAAGCCTAACTTAAATAGTTAGACTTTTTATATATTATTATACTTATTGCTGTGGTTGTGGATTTTCTGGTGCTGGCGTAGTTGTAGGAGGTGTTATTCCATCTCCACTTCCTCCAGTATTTTCATTACTTTCACCTTCGGTTCCACCCGTAGAACCTCCACCTTCAGTTCCTCCAGTTCCATCTGTAGAACCTCCACCTGTAGTTCCTCCCGCTCCAGAGTCACCACCAGGTGTTCCTCCATTGTTACCTCCAGGTGTTCCTCCATTATTTCCATCTGTAGAACCATTATTATTGCCCGATGTGTCACCTTCACCCTCAGGAATTGTTGGTTGCTCAATTTCAGGTTTTTCCTCAGACTTAGGTCCTTTGCTAACAATTAAATCTATCTTGTCGCCTTCCTCTATACTAGCCGAACCTGACTTAGGACTTTGATCTAATACTACACCATTCTTATAAATATCACTATTTTCATATTTAATATTTCCTAGTTGCAGTTTATTTTCTTTTAAAATATTTTCAGCTTCTCCTAATGTAAACCCTACCACATTAGGTACTTCAGCATTCTTAGATCCTCGACTTAATACTATAGTTACAGTATCACCTTTGTTTATATCCGCTCCTGGTAACGGTGTTTGAGATATTACATGATCCTTTGGCACATCCGGATTAAATTCATCTCTTATTATCGGCTTCAATCCTAATCTGTCAAGCTCTCTTTGAGCATCATCCCAAGACATATTTTGTACATCAGGAGTAACTATTTGACCTTCTAATTTCGATTTGTTGCCTAGTATAAATCTCCCTATGAAGAATACCTGAGCAAATAAAACTATTGCTAAAAGTGAAGCTGCTATTTTTAATCTCTTCCTGGTTTTTTTAACATCTTTTTTAGGTGATTTAGGTGCTTTAGATCCTTTTTTCTTTTTTGCGATATCTTTTTGAACTATCTCATCTTCAATATCGTCTTCGTCATTTTCCTCTATTTCATCTTGAGTTATACTTGTTTTTAGAACATTATTAACTTCATTTTCATCGTATTTCATAGTAGCAAAATTGTCGTACTCTTTTATAAAGTCTAAATCTATATTTCTTTCTATATACTCTATATCCTCTATTAGCTCTTCAGCACTTTGATATCTATCTGAACTAGATTTTTCAGTTAATTTTTTTATTATTGTTCTTACACTTTGAGGTATATTTATTTTTTCTTCAGATGTAAATTCTATTTCATCATTTATATGCTGAAGCGCTATAGAAATTGGACTATCTCCTCTAAATGGAACTCTACCTATTAACATTTCATATAAAACTATACCTAATGAATATAAGTCAGCATTGTTAGCCACAAACTTTCCTTTGGCTTGTTCCGGCGAGAAGTAATGTACAGACCCTATTATGCTACCTATATTAGTCATAGTAGAGTTAGATACAGCTTTAGCTATTCCAAAATCAGCTACCTTAACTATTCTACCTTCATTAGATATAAGTATATTATGAGGTTTTATATCTCTATGGATTATTCCTTTTCTATGTGCAGCACTTAGAGCTTGCGCTATCTGTTTAGCTATATCAAGAGCTGTATATTCATCTAAAGTACCCTCATTTTTTATTATTTCTTTTAGGTTTTGTCCATCTACAAATTCCATAACTATATAGTGAACTTTTCCATCTTGACCTACATCATAAACATTTACTATATTTTGATGCGAAAGGCTAGCTACTGCTTCAGCTTCTCTTTTAAATTTACCTAAAAACTCTTCATCATCAACAAACTCAGGTCTAAGCACTTTTACTGCAACAGTTCTATTTAATAAATTATCTTTAGCTTCGTATACAAAAGCCATCCCACCATCACCAATTTTTCTGATGATTTCATATCTGTTTCCTAAAACAGTTTCTCCCACATTATCACCATCCTACTTGTCTTCAATCAATATAACAGAGATATTATCTTTTCCTGAAATATCATTTGCTCTGTCTATTAATTCTTTACTTAAAATATCTGTATTTTCATTCTTAATAATTATATCTTTTATCTCTTGTTTATCAACAAATCCTGTAAGCCCATCACTAGCAAGAAGTATCTTATCTCCTCTTTCTAATTTGTGCTTAAATATATCCACCACTACCATATCATCAGTTCCCATAGCTCTAGTGATATGATTTCTCCTTGGATGAGTCATTGCTTCCTTTTCTGTTATAACCTTAGCTTTAATGAGCTCTTCTACTACAGAATGATCCACTGTTATTTTTTGAAGACTATCTTTGTTTAAAAGGTAACACCTACTATCACCAACATTAGCTACATATAAATTATCTTTATATAAAATTGCTGTAGTAAGAGTAGTTCCCATACCTTCACATTCTATGTCTTCAATTGACTTTTTATGAATTATAGAATTAACATTATTATAAGCTTGTTTAATTACATCATCTATATAATCTATTTTTATATTTTTACTTTGTAATAAATTTTCTTTTAGAAAACATATTATATTTTCAACTGCTAATTTACTTGCTACTTCACCCTTATTGTGACCTCCCATACCATCGGCTAGGGCAAAGATGCCTATAGAACCAAATTCAGTTTCTATAATTTCTCCCATACAGTAATCTTCATTATTTTTTCTTACTTTTCCTATATGGGAGATACAACTATAAATCATACGACTTCCCCCTTAAAGCTACTTATGCTTTCTTCTTAGCTGACCACAAGCTCCACTTATGTCTGAACCCATAGAAATTCTTACAGTAGCTGGTATATTATTTTTTTCTAGGACATCTCTAAATTTATAAATAAAGGTCTTGTCCGGTTTTTCAAAATCTCTTTCTTCTACTTTATTTATAGGTATTATATTTACATGACATAACATACCTTTTAATAGCTTAACTAAAGCTAAAGCATCTCTTTCAGAGTCATTAACCCCTTTTATTAATGAATATTCAAAAGTAACTCTTCTATTAGTTTTTTGTATATAATATTTACATGCATCAATTATATCTTTTATTGAGTATGCATTCGCTATTGGCATTATCTCTTTTCTACTTTCATCATATGGTGAGTGCAGTGATAAAGCAAGGTTGATTGGCAATCCTAATTCTGCTAATTCTCTCATCTTAGGAGCTATACCACAAGTAGACAACGTTATATGTCTATAACCTATATTTAAACCATTTTTCTCATTCACAAGTTCTAAGAATTTCTTAGTATTATCAAAATTATCTAACGGCTCACCACTACCCATTAAAACTATATTTGATACCCTTTTACCTGTATCTTCTTGTATCCTCATTATTTGATCTAGAATTTCCCATGGTTCTAAATTTCTAACTAAACCATCTATTGTTGATGCACAAAATCTACAACCCATTCTACAACCAACTTGATTAGATACGCATACTGTAACTCTACTTTCATAGTCCATCATTACAGTTTCTATGATGTTACCATCATTTAATTCAAATAAATATTTTTTAGTCCCATCTTTTTTTGACTCAAGCTTAAGTTCGGTCTTTAAACTTCCTATATATGAAACTTCTTCTAATTTATTTCTTAAGTCTTTCGGAATATTATTCATATCATCAAAAGTTTTTGCACCTTTATAAATCCACGAAAAAATTTGAGTCCCTCTAAAAGCTTTTTGGCCTATAGTTTTCATAAATTCTTTCATTTCTTCTTCTGTAAAGTTATTTAATGCTACTTTGTTCTGATTCATATTATCACTACCTTACTCTTCTTAATTTTGATATGAAGAATCCATCCATTCCATGGATATTAGGATATATTTTTAAATATCCTTTATCTTCATTGTCTAAATCCACATTTATATTATCAATTGGAACTAATTCAAAATTGTCATTTTCTTTTAAAAACTCATTTATTACTTCTATATTTTCATTATCTTGAATAGTACAAGTACTGTATACCAATACTCCATTAACTTTTACATATTTAGATGCTGTTTCTAATATTTGCTTTTGTATAGTTGGCAAATCTTTAAGTTCAGCTTTAGTCTTATACTTTATCTCTGGTTTTCTTCTAATTATCCCAAGACCCGAACAAGGTACATCCGCTAGTACATAGTCAAATTTATCTATAGAATTTTCATCTATTTGAGAAGCATCAAAGTTTTCTACTTCTACATTTGTAAGACCCAGCCTATCCACAGTATTTTGTATAAGGTTTAACTTATGTTCAAAAACGTCCCTTGCAACTACTTTACCTGTATTGTTCATTAATGTAGCTAAATGAGTAGTTTTTCCTCCAGGAGCACTACATACATCTAATATTAATGAGCTCTCTTTAGGGTTAATAACTTTTCCTATAAGCATTGAACTTATATCTTGAACAGTAAATAAACCATTTTTAAACAATTCATTGTTCTCTATGTCTTTTAAGTTTTCGACTCTTATTGCTTCATCTATACCCGGTACAATGTGAGCTTTTATATCTTGATCTTTTAGTTTTTCAATAAGCTCTTCTTTTGTAGTTTTTAACGTATTAACTCTTAGGTATAAATTAGGCTTTTCATTATTAGCTTCTAGTAAATCTTCTGTAAATTCTTCTCCAAACTTTAATATCCAATTCTTTATCATCCAAGGACTATAAGAGTATTTTGTAGATAGATACATTATTTTACTATCTACTTCAACTTTTAAAACTTCTTCTTTGCTTCTTAATATATTTCTAAGGATTGCATTTACAAATCCAGCCGATCTGTTATCATATTTTTTTACTAGATTAACTGTTTCATTTACTGCTGCATACTCAGATATGCTATCTAAGAATGCTATTTGATAAATCCCCATCCTTAGCAATATTTTAACACAAGTTGATAATTTTTGCGTCTTTATCTTTGAAAGTTTGTCTATAATATAGTCTAAATAATATTTATTTTCTACTACACCATATATTATCTCCGTAGCAAGACCTCTATCTTGATTTGTCATTTCGTATTTCTTAAAATGTTTATTTATAGCTATATTAGAATAATTGCTATTTTCTTCAATGTCACAAAGCACTTTAAATGCTATTTCTCTTGCTTTCATATTTTTTCTCCTTTAGGTTTTTAAACAGAAAAAGTCCTAGAAATACTAGGACAATCTCCATTAATCATTATCTCTGTTTGCTATAGCTAATAATCTAAGTAACTGTAGCACAGATGTAAGTGCTGCTGCAACATAAGTCAATGCAGCTGCCGTAAGCACTCTTCTACCTTGGCTTAGCTCTTTACCTTCTAATATCCCTATATCTGCTAATTGAACCATAGCTCTATTAGAAGCATTAAACTCTACTGGAAGAGTTACTAACTGGAATATAACCGAAGCTGAGAATAAAAGTATCCCAATTTTTAATAACGGTCCACCCATAAAGAATCCTAAAGCTATTAAAAACCAAGACATATTCGATGCAAAGTTAACCACTGGAACCAACGAACTCCTTAAATTAAGGGGTGCATAACCTTTAGCATGTTGAATCGCATGACCACATTCATGAGCTGCAACTGCAATTGATGTTATTGAAGTTCCATAATATATATCTTGTGATAATCTAAGTACTTTGCTTCTTGGATCATAATGATCACTTAAGTGACCCCTTACCATCTCTATTCTTACATCGTATAAACCATTAATGTCTAGTATTTTTCTTGCTGTCTGCTCTCCTGTAAAACCTCTTTGAGATCTTACTTTTAAGTATCTACTCGTAGTAGAACTAACCTTAAATTGAGCATATATTGTAAATAATATTGCTGGAATCAATATTATTAAAGTTGGGTCAAATCCAAAAGGACTATAATAGTATCCACCATATGGCATAATAACACTCTCCCATTTGTTTAATTTGTATATTTATTTTCTATTTGTAAAAAATTTTATTGCATTTTCTATTTCTGCTACATCCACACCTGTATCTACACAAGGACCATTAGGTCTTTTATTGAATACACCTAATACTGGTATCTTTTTTATATCTTGAACACCTGACGTTAAATCTCTTTCACATGCTACTGCTATAACAGCTTTAGGCTTATTGTCTATAATAATTTTTCTAGCTAATGTGCCTCCTGTAGCTACAAATATTTTCACGTTAAATTTATCTTTTAATTTAACTAAATCACCAACATTGCACAATCCACAAGCTTTACAATTTTCTATATCAGTAGTAACTTTTAACTTACAACTATTTTTTTGAACACAATGAGGTATTAGTATAAGTATATCTTCACACTTTATATTGTATTTATTGCTGTATATATACTTATTATTCAACTTTATATAGATATTTCTTATATAGTTCTTTTTGATACCTATTGTAGATGCTATTGTTGTTATTATTGGGAATAAAATACTAACTATTTTAAAGTTTATACTCATTAACCCTGTACTAACTTTTTTATCCTTTAATACATTTATAGTTATTACTGTTGAAAATAATATAGTAATAACTGCTAAAATAACTACAATATTAATTGCTACTTCAAATGTATTAGCGAAGCTAGATATTAAAAAATTAATGAATATAGAACCTAGTAAAAGTATTCCTATAAGTATACCTATTGTAGCTAGGTATTTTTTCATATTCATTATTCTACCACCTAACCTAGCACAATATTATTGTCTATACTATTTCCTTTAATATATTCAACTACAGGCACTCTTTTCTTACCTGGCATTTGAATTTCTTCTATAAGAACTACATTATCATTAGTACTAACTCTTATACCTTCTTTATCAACTTTAAGTATTGTTCCTGGTACTTTATCACTAGTTTCATTTAAGACTCTAGTCTTCCATACCTTCATCGTAACATCATTATAAGTTGTGTACGCTCCTGGCCAAGGATTTACACCTCTTGCTAAATTATGGACTTCACGAGCAGTTTTACTCCAGTCTATATTACCTAATGTTTTTTTCATCATTGGAGCATAAGTAAATTCATCATGATTTTGAGGTATTCTTGGTGCAGTTCCTTTTTCCATTAAGTCTAAAGTCTTAACTAAAGTTTCAGCTCCTATTATAGTCATCTTATCATGAAGTTCACCTGCTGTTATTTTATCATCAAGGTCAAACTCTTCTGTTAAGATCATATCACCAGTATCTAGACCTTCATCCATATACATAGTAGTGACACCCGTTTTTTCTTCACCATTTATTATTACCCAGTTTATAGGAGCAGCTCCTCTATACTTTGGTAGTAAAGATACATGGACATTTATACATCCTAGCTTAGGTATATCTAATATTGACTTTGGAAGTATTTGACCAAAGGCAACAACTACTATTACATCCGGATTTAATTCCTCTAAAGTTTTAACAAATTCTTCATCTCTTGCTTTTATTGGTTGATATACTGGTAAATCATATTTTAATGCAAGTTCTTTAACAGGTGGCATTCCTAGTTTTTTACCTCTATTTTGAGGCTTATCAGGTTGTGTTACAACACCTATTATCTCACATTGTTCATCTATTAGCTTTTGTAAACATCCAGCAGCTATGTCTGGTGTTCCCATAAACACTATTTTCATCTAATCAGCTCCTACTATCTTTCTATTTTGTCAACGAATAATATACCATCTAAATGGTCTATTTCATGGCAGAATGCTCTAGCTAAAAGCTCTTCTCCTACTATTTCAAATAAGTTTCCATTTCTATCAAAAGCTCTTACTTTTACTGTGTAAGGTCTTTTTACAGCTCCGGCTTCTCCTATTACACTTAAACAACCTTCATCGTCAGTTTGTTCTCCTGAAGTTTCTATTATTTCTGGATTTATAAGTTCTAATAATCCATCTCCTATGTCTATAACTACTATTCTTTTTAATATTCCAACTTGAGGCGCTGCAAGACCTACACCATCTGCATGATACATAGTATCTGCCATATCATCTAATAATTGAAGTACTTTATCATCAATCTTTTCTACTACCTTTGATTTCTTTCTTAAAACAGGTTCTCCTATTTGAACTATTTGTCTTATTGCCATTTTATTCTCCTCCTAAATTTACAATACACTATTTGGATTAATGTCTATTGATACATTAACATCTTTGCTAAATACAACTTCTCTTTTTGTTATACATATATACTTTATTATACCCTTTAATAAATTTATTTCAATATTATCATCCTTAAATAATATTTGCCATCTATAATTTTGATTTATTTTAGCTATAGAACAAGGGTTAGGTCCTAGTATAAATTCAAAATTATTTATACCCCTTTGTTCTAATAAGTACACTAATGAATTATACATATTCTGAATATTTTTTATTACTAATTTTTCATTTTCTCCACTTACTACAACACTTATCATATTATTAAAAGGGGCATACCCAAATGCTTTTCTAATTTTTATTTCATCCTCAAAGAATCCTTCGTAATCATAATTTATAGCTCTTCTTATTGCATAGTGGTCTGTGTCGTAAGTCTGAAGTATTACAGTACCTTCTTTGTCAGACCTTCCCGCACGCCCTGAGACTTGAGTTACAAGCTGAAAAGTAGTTTCAAAACTTTTAAAGTCAGGGAAGTTTAATATCATATCTGCCGATAATATACCTACTAGTGTTACATTATCAAAATCTAATCCTTTACTTAACATCTGCGTACCAATAAGAACATCCGCTTCTTTATTTTTAAACTTATTTAGTATTTCTTCTAAAGAGCCTTTTTTAGAAGTTGTATCCTTATCCATCCTAAGAACTCTTATATCACTAAATATATTTTTTAACTCTTCTTCTATCCTTTGAGTTCCTACACCAAATGGCTTTACATATGTACTGCTACATTCTGGACACTCCTTTGGAATTTCTTTTTCATATCCACAGTAATGACATCTACCAATATTCTTATTTTTATGATATGTCAATGATATATCACAGTTTTCACATTGAAACACATAAGAGCATTTTCTACAGGATACAAAACTTGCGTATCCTCTTCTATTTAAAAATAGTATTACCTGATTTTGATTTTTAATTGCGTATTCTATTTCTTGTTGAAGTTTTACACTAAAAATGCTCATATTGCCATTGTTTAGTTCCGACTTCATATCTACAACTTGTATCTTAGGTAATGGTCTCTTATTCGCTCTATTTTTTATTTCTATAAGTTCATATTCACCTATTTTAGCCTTATAGTATTCTTCTATTGATGGTGTTGCTGAACCTAGAACTAGAGATACATTATTTTTTATAGCCATAAATTTAGCAACTTCTATAGCATTAAATTTTGGATTTTTCTCTGATTTATAAGAACTCTCATGAAACTCATCAATTATTATTACTCCTAAACTTGCAAATGGTGCAAATAATGCAGACCTTGCCCCGATTAATATTCTTATTTTTCCTGCTTTAATAGCTTTATAAACATCATGTTTTTGTCCTTCTGAAAGTTGACTATGAAATACCCCTACAATATCTCCAAATCTATTTTTAAGTCTAGATATAGTTTGAGGTGTAAGAGCTATTTCTGGAACTAAAAATATACTATCTAATCCTTGAGAAAGAGCATATTCTATAATTTCCATATATACTTCTGTTTTTCCACTCCCAGTAACACCATGTATCATATAAGGTTTCTTAGTATTTTCAAACATTTGAGATGTTATAGTCTCAACTGCATATTTTTGTTCTTCATTTAAACTTATATCTTTAGAGTTTGACTGATATTTACTTTCAGGGTTACGATAATAATCTTCAATTTTAAAATCTATAATATTTTTATCATATAACGAGTTAATACTTTGTTTAGATACATTTAATAAATCAACTACATCATTTATCTCTGCATTATTATTATCTTTTAAGAAGTTTACAATTTCTTTTTGCTTGCTTCCTAGATTTATTTTATTAGTGGATAAATAATCTTCAATTTCATCTTCATTCATTGTTAAAGCTAAATAACATAATTTTTTTTCATTTTTGTGATTTTTATATTCCCACTTTACATCTATAAGATTTTTCTTTTTCATCTTATCTAAGATGCTATTTATGTTGGTAATATTTTTTAGCTTTTCAACTTTTATTTTACCTTTTGATTCAAGTATTGTGTTCATTATATTAATTTGATTTTCATTCAATGTAGAAAGCACTTCATTAAATTCATATCCACTTAATTCAAGTATGTCACTACTTAAACTTACAACCTTATAATTATTTAGTTTATATCCTTTAGGATATATTAAGTTTATACAGTCTATGTATGTGCAAAGATATCTATTTTTCATCCACTTAACTAGCTCTAAATCTTCAACTTTAAAAATAGGTTCTTCATCTAAAAGATCTACTACATCCTTTGTTTTTATATTCTCTTCTAAAAAATCACTTATTTCAAATACAAAGGCTTCTGTCGGCTTATTACCCCTACCAAATGGAACTAGAACTCTATGCCCTACTTTAATATCGTCTTCTAAAAACTCAGGCACTTTATATGTAAATAAATTATCAGTATATACTGTATTGCTTCTTACAATTACCTTTGCATAGTTTTGCATATTATAACCTCTATTTTTTATTATACATTATTCTTTAAGTATTCCCTTTCATCAAAAAATATAAGCATCTATATATATAGATGCTTACTTTTCAAGTAGTGATTTAACTTTATCTAAAATAACGTCAGCCACTTCTTCTTTTTTCATTTTAGGATACTCTGTGATTTTTCCATCTTTATCTATGATTTTAACTATATTAGTGTCAACACCAAATCCTGCACCTTCTTTAGTTAAATCATTTGCTACTATAAAATCTAAATTTTTCTTTTTGATTTTACCTTTAGCATTTTCAATTAAATCATTTGTTTCAGCAGCAAATCCTACTAAAATTTTATCATTTTTAACTTTGCCTATTTCATAAGCAATATCTCTATTTCTATCTAAAGTAATAACTAAGTCATCATCAGATTTTTTTATTTTTCTATCAGAGTAAGTTTTAGGCTTATAATCTGCTACCGCTGCACTTTTTATTACCACTTGATTTTCATCCAAGTTTTCTTTAACAGCATTATACATATCTTCAGCCGATTCAACTTTGATTAATTTTTTAAGATTCTGTGGTGGAGTTATGTTAGTAGGTCCAGTTACTAATGTAACATCTGCTCCTCTTTCAATAGCTTTTTTAGCTATTGAATAACCCATTTTACCAGTTGATCTATTTGTTATATATCTCATCGGGTCTATACTTTCCACAGTAGGTCCCGCAGTTATTATTATACTTTGACCTTTTAAATCTTCTTTAACTGAAAGTAATTTAACAACATCATCTACAATAGTTTCTGGTGAAGCTAATTTTCCCTTACCTGTATCTCCACAAGCAAGCCTACCACTTTCAGGTTCTATGAAATTATACCCTAGTTCTTTTAATATACTTATATTTCTTTGAACTACAGGATTTTCATACATATTAGTATTCATAGCTGGAGCTATCAACACCTTACCTTTAGTTGCCATTACTGTTGTTGTCAGCATGTCATCAGCTATACCATTTGCCATCTTTCCTATTACATTAGCGGTAGCTGGTGCTATTAAAAATACATCTGCTTTTTTAGCTAAAGATATATGTTCTACATCCCATGTTTTTGGTTCTTCAAACATATCACACACTACATAATTTTGACTTAATGATTGAAATGATAATGGTGTAACAAATTCTGTAGCTGATTTAGTCATTACTACATGCACATTTATGCCAAGTTTTCTTAGTCTACTAATTACATCTAGCGACTTATATACAGCTATTCCTCCACTTACACCAATTACAACAGTTTTGTCTTTTAGCATTAGTTTTACTCCTCTTCAGAAACTTGCTCTTCTTGTTGCTTAGCTTCTTCTAAATCAACTTCTTCTTGAGTTAGTAATCTGTAGCTTATTTTTCCTTCTGCAACTTCTTGAGTAGCTAAGCTAACTGGCTTAGTTTCTTTTTGCTTATTTAAAACGTATATATCAGCTCCGTCTATTATTTCTCTAGCTCTTTTTGCTACCGTTCCTACTAAGTAGTATCTATTATCTATTTTGTTTAATACTTCGTTTATTGATGGCTTTAACATGATTACATTTCCTCCTTGAATTTAGCTATTATATTATTTTTATATCTTGTAACTTTATTTTTTTCTGATGATATTATACTTTCTACTTCTCTTACAGACTTTTCTAAATCATCATTTACTACAAAATAATCATAATCATTTATTCTGTTTATTTCTTCAAATGCACAACTGAATCTTTTGTCTATTTCTTCTTTAGTTTCAGTTCCTCTTCCAACTATTCTATTTTTTAATTCTTCAAGAGATGGTGGAAGTACAAATATAAATACTCCGTCTGGACAAACATCTTTTATTTGTTTAGCCCCTTGCATTTCTATTTCTAATATTACATCTTGACCTTTTTCTAAACACTCCATTATAGCAGCTTTTGGAGTACCATAGAAGTTATCATATATTTGAGCGTATTCTAAGAATTCACCATTATCTATCATTTGTGTAAACTTATCTTTTTCTAAGAAGAAATAATTTACTCCATCAACTTCTCCATTTCTTGGTTTTCTTGTAGTCGCTGATACTGACAGTTTTATTTGGTCATTTCTATTTAATAACTCTTTGCATATTGTACCTTTTCCAGCGCCTGATGGTCCAGATACAACTAATAATAGCCCTTTTTTATTAACCATTACTATCTTCCTTTCTCTCTTTTTGAATGTTATATTTATAAAAATCTATGTCTATAGTTTTTTTACAAGTTAGTATAATAAATCATTATTCTATATTTTGAATTTGCTCTCTAATTTTTTCTAGTTCACTTTTTACTTCAACTACTAAATTAGTTATATTTATATCTGATGATTTAGAACCTATAGTATTAGTTTCTCTATTCATTTCTTGAATTAAGAAATCTATTTTTCTTCCTATTGATTCATCTTTAACAATAGTCTTTTTTAATTGTTCTATATGACTATTAAATCTTACTATTTCTTCTGTTATACTGCTCTTATCAGCATATATAGCAACTTCTTGTGCTAGTCTATTTTCATCAACTACACTAGGATCTTCTAGTAACTCACTTATTCTATTATTTAACTTTTCTTTATAGTCAATAACAACATTATATGAGTACTTTTCAATTTCTTCAATATAGTTTTTAAGAAGGTCGCATCTCATTATAACATCTTCTGCTAGTTTTTTACCTTCTTCTACTCTCATTTCTTTTAATTTTATAAGAGCTTCTTCTAAAGCATTCTTAAACATTGACCATAATAAATCTTCATCTTCTTCTTTTTCTTCACTTTTTATTATGTCTGGGAACTTAGCTATGTTCATAACACTTATATCATCTACTAGATCAAATTTATCCTTTATTTGTTTTAGTATACTTACGTATTGAGTCGCTAATCCTTCATCAAATTTTAAGTTTACATCTTCACTACCTAATAAGTCAAGCTTAATATATAAGTCCACTCTTCCTCTTTTTACATAATCTTTAATTAATATTCTAGCTTTATCTTCTAAGAATGATATTTTTCTTGGAAGACGTATATTAATGTCCGCATACTTATGATTGATAGTTTTACATTCTACTAAAAAATAGTAGTTATCATCTTTATGTTCTCCTCTTCCAAAGCCAGTCATACTTATTGCCATATTATACCTCCAACGTTCCTTCACATATTTTTTCACTAGGTCCTGTCATATAAACAAAGTCTTCTATATCTATATCTACACATCCGCCTTCAGATGTTACCTTTACGCTTTTTTCTGTTTTCCCTAAATAGTTACATATTATAGCTGATGCAGTCATTCCTGTTCCGCATCCTAATGTGTATCCGCATCCTCTTTCCCACGTAGCAACTAATATACTTTTATTATTTTCTATTTTAACAAAATTTACATTAGTTCCTTTTGGAAATTTTTCATTTTTTTCAATTAGTTTTCCATACTTATGTACTTGTTCTAAATTTAATTCATCCACTATTATTACAGTATGAGGAACACCCATTAACATAGAGCTCATTACAAATTCTTTATCTATTATAGTTAACTTTTCTTCTATAAATATTTTTTCTGAAGAATTAACAGGAACATCCTTTGTTAAAAAACTGCCTTTACCCATATTAACTTTAATAGAATTAATTTTATTATTTTCAAGATTAATCTTTATATTTTTGATTCCATCTAGTGTATCTACATCAAACTCTTCTTTATTAACTATATTATTATCATAAACAAACTTTACAAAACATCTAAGTCCATTTCCACACATAGCCGCTCTAGAACCATCTGCATTATAGTACACCATCTCTACATCAGCTTTAGTTGATTTTTTTACTACTAATAAGCCATCAGCTCCTATAGAAAACCTTCTATGGCATACTTTTTTAGCTATTTCTCCATATTCAGAACTTAATTTATTATCGAATCTACCATCTATCGCAATGAAATCATTTCCAATACCATGCAACTTCCAAAATTTCATAACCATTCCCCCCGATTATTTTTAAGTTACTAACTAATTATTATACAATATTTTAATAAGAAAAGGAAATCATAAAGTATATATTTTATAAATTAACCCTTCTAAACTATTCACAATATGTTTATATTGTGCAATAATTAATCTAATACGTCTTTATATAGAAAGGAGATATATTATGGCTTTAGATGGTTTAGTAATACATTCTATAGTAAACGAATTATCATCAAAACTTCTAGGGGGTAAAGTAGATAAAGTTTATCAACCTGAGGATGATGAGGTAGTTTTACATATAAGAAACAATAAAGAAAATTTTAAACTGGTTTTAAGCTCTAGTGCTTCAAATCCTAGGGTTTATATAGCTAATAATTACAAAAAAGAAAATCCTATTAATGCACCTATGTTTTGTATGCTTTTTAGAAAATACATTCAGGGTGGAAATATAGTAAACATATCCCAAGTAGGATTTGAGAGAATAATAAAAATCAGTGTTGAATCTTTTGATGAATTAAAAGAAAAAACAACTAAAGATATTATTATAGAAATAATGGGTAGGCATAGTAACATTATACTAACTCATTCATCTGATAATAAAATAATAGACTCGGCTAAAAGAATACCTCCAAGTATAAGTAGAGTTCGTCAAATACTTCCTGGTCAAACCTATTCTTTGCCTCCTAAACAAGATAAACTAGATCCACTTGATGATATTAATAAAGATGAACTTATAAATGCTTTAAATAGCTTTTCAGGCCCAATTTTTAAGTCTATATACTCAAGTTTTTTAGGTATTAGTCCTACTATAGCAAAAGAATTATGCTTTAGAGCTAATTTAGATGAGAATAAACTGTCTAGCGAAGTATCATCAGATGAGTATGACTCTTTATACAATGAATTTTTTAGTTTATTTAATGACATAAAAAACGATAATTATAATCCTTGTATTGTTATAGACGAAATATTAGATAAAGTTATAGATTTTAGTTGTATAAAATTAAGTTTATTTAATAAATTATCATTTATTCATGATGATAGTATGTCTAAAATACTTGAGGACTATTATAGAACTAAAGATATTAAAGATAGAATTCATCAACGCTCTTCTGATTTAAGAAAAAGTATATCTATAAAACTTGATAGACTTTATAATAAACTAAAAAAACAAGAAGAAGAGCTATCAGAATCTGAAAATGCAAATACCTATAAAGTTAAAGGTGAATTAATAACATCATACATTTATATGGTTTCAAAAGGAATGGATAAAATCGAGGTAGCAAACTTCTATGACCCAGATTATAAAAATGTAACTATTAATTTAAATAAGAATCTTACTCCTTCTGAAAATGCACAGAAATATTTCAAAAAGTATTCTAAGATGAAAACTGCTAAAGTTGAAATAACGCATCAAATAGAAATAAGTAAAGAAGAAATAGACTACCTAGAAAATATATTATTAAGTATAGAAAACTGTGAAAATTTAGCTGAACTAAATGATATAAGAGAAGAATTAGGAAAAGTTGGATACTTAAAGTCATCTAATAAAAACAAAAAAGAATCAAAACTTACTACTTCTCCTCACGAATTTATAAGTTCTGATGGATTCAAAATACTTGTAGGAAAGAACAATAAGCAAAATGATCATCTTACTTTAAAAGTTGCTGACAGTGATGATATTTGGATGCACACTAAAAATATACCTGGGTCTCACGTTGTTATAAAAACTAATGGTAATGATGTTCCTGATGAAACAATTTTTGAAGGAGCTATGCTTGCAGCCTTCTTTAGTAAGGGTAAGTTATCATCCCAAGTCCCTGTAGACTATACTAAGAAGAAAAATATAAAAAAACCTAATGGTGCAAAACCTGGTATGGTTATTTATGAGACTAATAGTACTGTTTACGTAACTCCAACTGAAGAGTTAGTTGCTAAATTAAAATCAAAATAATAATTACTATTTATATTATAAAATGAGCTTGTTGCTAAATGACTTTTAGTCATTCAGAAACAAGCTCATATCCATTTATACCATAATATTCTTCTAGTGTTATATTTCTTTCTTTTAATTCTTTTGCTAAATCTTTTCCTACATATCTAAAATGCCAAGGTTCAAATTCATATCCAGTAATAGACTCTTTTCCTTTTTGGTATCTAATAATAAACCCATATTCATCTATATTTTCACATAACCATCTATAGGCATTTGTATTCTCAAATCCTTTATTTAACTTTTTATATTCAGTAGATAGAAGATCTATTGCTAATCCAGTTTGGTGTTCACTTGTTCCAGGCATTGCAACATATCTATCAGCTTCTTTTTTACCAGCTTTCCTTACTTTATTTTCATATAACTTTTTTTGGTACTCATAAGATCTATATCCTGAAACTGCTAAAAGATTTATACCTTCTTTTTTAGCATCTTCAAACATCTTTTCAAGTTGAGTTGCAGCTTCTTTCTTTAACAAATTGTTATGTGTATTATTATTCAAAAACTTAACTTCTAATTCTACCAAATCACTCGGTATATATTCCTTACCGACTTCATTCTCTCTGTTGACTAGCACTACATTCTCATAATTTATATGTTGTGAAGTTTCTACATTATTCACTACATATTCCTCTACTATCGGTTCTTCTTCAATCAACTTAGCTTCTAAGGATGACGTACCTTTTAGCAATACAAATATTGCTATCATTACCGCTAGTAAATATTTATATGATTTTTTGATTTTATTTTTTAATATTATCTTTCTCTTTCTTGTTCTTACTAATCTAGACATATCTACAGTTCCCCTCCCCCACACATAGATGTCATTCTCTGTGCTATTTTGTTTGTATCTGAATAATCCCGTCGTAAACTGCCGATATTATTTTATCATACTTTTGCATACTTTGGTAAAATAAATTCTAGTTATCTGTTCAAAGTTTTAAATTTTATATAACGTTCTTATACATAAAAAAAGTATGAAGAGCTGTTTTATACAGTTCTTCATACTTTTTATTATTTCATCATTGATTTATATTCTTCTTCGTTTTTAGGAACTTTTATTTCTCCATTCTCTACTTTTTTTGCTTGCTCATTCACATAGTCTATTATATCTTGAGGTACAAGTTTATTAGTATTTTCAGATATACCTACCGCACCTTCTTTTAATCCATATACTTTTTCAGATCCACCTTTGAAGTTGCCTTCAACTAACATCTTAGCTAAATCATATGATGCTACATTTAATTTTTTTAGCGCAGATGTTATTACATTATCTGGTGCTAGATCACTTTGATCTCTATCTGCACCTATTGCATATTTATTATTTTCTTTAGCTGCTTCTATAGCACCTGTTCCACTGTCTCCTGCTGCGGATAATATTACATCAACATTTGATGCGTACATTTGCTTAGCTATAGCCTTTCCTTTTGCTTGGTCTGTAAATGTATTTGCATATTGTTCAAGTACTTTTACATCCTTATTAGTCGTTTCAACTCCATATTTATATCCATATTGATACTTAACAACTCCTGGAGCTGGAAGTCCACCTATAAATCCTACATTATTAGTTTTAGTCATCTTTGCTGCTATAATTCCTGTTAGGTATGCAGCTTCTTGTTCATTAAACACTACAGGAATTACATTTTCTGGTACATTTTCATATGTTTCATCTAGTATTGCAAAGTTTATTTCTGGATAATTCTCTGCTGATTTTTGTATTGCATCCTTTAGTTGATATCCAACACCTATTATTAAATCAGTGTCTTCATCTACTAATGTTTCTATATTTTGTATGTACTCTGATTCTTGCTGAGATTCAAGGTACTTAACATTTATTCCAAAATCTTTCTTAGCTTTTTGTAATCCTTCCCAAGTAGATTGATTAAAGCTTTGGTCATTTATACTACCTTCACCTAAAACAATACCTACTGAAAGATCACTTTTACTTCCTTCTCCCTCAGTTTTTCCCTTTGACGTACATCCAGTCATTAATGATACAGACATTACAACTGACGCCGATAATGCTATTAGTTTTTTAAACTTCATAACCGTCCTCCTATGATGTTTTAAAATGAACTTTAATTCATTTTTTATATGTTTTGTTCGTAGACAGAATTTTATTTTACAACTTTTTTCCTTTTCTGTCCACTTTTTTATCTATTATATTAATTTTTTCCCTAGCATTAAAGAATTATTCGCAAAAACAAAATACCTTGATGCTAATCTATTTTAATTAACATCAAGGTATTTTTTCGTTATGTTTATCCTATTATTGTTTGAGGTATTGTAACTTCCTCTGTCTCTTGCTTTTTAAAATCTTTACTGTTTAATACTCTATTTAATATAATTCCTATTATCGCAGCTAAACTTAAACCTGTTATTGTTACAGTTTGAGTTACAGGTATACCTATTACAATACCTTTATTGCTTAAATAAGTAGTTCCTAACCCTACTATCATTATCGTAGCTATTACTATTATGTTATTTTTATTTTCAACACAATTGCTATCTTTAACTGTTTTACATCCTACAAGAGTTATCATTGAGAATAGTAGTAAACTTATACCACCCATAACAGCTGTTGGTATACTTTGTAAGAATCCTCCAAACTTACCTACACAAGCTAATGCTATTGCAAATACTGCCGTACGTCTAAGTAATGCTGGATCATAATTTTTAGTTATTGCAAGTACCGCTGTATTTTCTCCATAAGTCGTATTCGCCGGTCCTCCTAAGAACCCTGCTACTATTGTTGCTAATCCATCACCTAATAATGTTTTATTAAGTCCTGGATTTTGTAAAAAGTTTTTACCTACAACAGCTCCATTAGTAGTCATATCACCTACATGCTCCATAAATACTGCTAACACTACAGGTGCTACTATTACTACTGCTTCTAAGCTAAATTTAGGCAGTGTGAACTGTGGTAGTGCAAATAAACTAGCTTCTGTTATAGTCGTAGTATCTACTAATCCAGATACTAAACATATTACATATCCTACTATTACTGCTATTAGTATTCCTAATTGTTTTATAAATCCTGTTGCGAATCTATTTATACATAATGCTATTCCTAAAGTTATAAGTCCTATTAACATATTGTTAGAAGCCATATCAAATGCTGTTGGTAATAAGTTTAATCCTATTACTGCTATCATTGCTCCTGTTACTTGCGCCGGGAAATACTTTCTTATTTTTTCTACACCGACTAACTTTACTACAAACGACATAATTACATATATAATCCCTGCTACGACTATACCACCTTGAGCATATGCCAAGTCTCCATTAAAAGCATCTTTTGCTGCTAATATTACTGGTATAAATGCAAAACTTGATCCTAAAAATACCGGTACTTTTCCTTCTGTACAGAAGTGGAATATTAAAGTCCCTATACCTGCACAAAATATTGCTACTGAAGGATTAAATCCTGTTAATATCGGAACTAATACTGTAGCTCCAAACATTGCTAATAAATGTTGTAATGATAATACTGTTTTTTTCATAAAAAAACCTCCCATAATTTTTCTGGGGAGAACTCAATCTCCCTTTTTCAGTATCTCTGTACTGATTTAAAAGGCACTATTTAATTATAGTGTTTTTATAGTTTATTTTAATTATTTCTAACTTATGTTAACTATCCTTTAATTGTTACCGAATCTTCTTCATCAGTTTCATTAAGCTTAACTGATATTATCTCATGTCTTGATGTAGGTACATTTTTACCAACGTAATCAGCTCTTACTGGAAGTTCTCTATGACCTCTATCTACTAAAACTGCAAGTTGTATAGCTTTTGGTCTACCTATATCCATAACTGCATCTAATGCTGATCTAACCGTTCTACCAGTATATAAAACATCATCTACTAATATAACTATTTTATCATCAATATTAAATTCTATATTAGAACCATTAAGTACTGGATCCACATCTACCTTTTTTAAGTCATCTCTATATAAAGTTATATCTAACTCTCCAGTTTTTATTGTAGCGCCTTCTATTTGCTCTATCTTTTTACAAATTCTACTAGCAATTGGAACTCCTCTAGTCTTTATTCCTACTAATACTACATCCTCGATACCTTTATTTTTTTCTATTATTTCGTGACTTACTCTAGTTATAGCTCTTGCTATTGCTTTTTCGTCCATTAATTGGGCCTTTTCTATCATTATCTGACCTCCTATTTTTATTTTATAAAATTAATTTTATTGTTTTATAGATAATTCATTATGTAGTCATATATGATTTATATGACTTTACACATTGTAAAAAATAATAAACTCCTTATCCTAAGACAAGAAGCTTTTGTGTTCTACAAATATATCGATTTAAACTTATCGATTTTATAGCTTATTCAAACTCGCCTTATGATCTCTCTGTATCATTTTAAAGGTATTTTTTTATTATATATAGTATATATTTTATATAATATTTTTTCAAGCTTTATTTAATTTTAGAAATTATATCCTCAAAGTATTTCGGTAAATTTGAATTAAATTCTACATATTTTTTAGTAGTAGGATGTATAAATCCTATTTTTTTAGCATGTAATGTTTGACCTTTCAAATTAAACTTCGTACTTTTAGGACCGTATACTGGATCTCCTAATAAAGGATGATTTATAGATAATGCATGAACCCTTATTTGATGAGTTCTACCTGTTTCTAATCTAGCCCTCATATGTGTAAAGTTTTCAAACCTTTCAACTACTTCAAAATGAGTAATTGCATGTTTACCATCATTAACAACAGCCATCTTAAGTCTATCCTTAGGATTTCTTCCTATTGGTTTATTTACAGTTATTTTATCTTCTTTAACTACACCATGGCATATAAACTCATACTCTCTCGTAATTGAGTGGTCCTTTAATTGGTCTGCTAAAGAATTGTGAGCATTATTATTTTTGGCTATCATTAATAGTCCTGAAGTATCCTTATCTATTCTATGTACTATCCCAGGTCTTATCACACCATTTATAGATGATAAATTGTCTTTACAATGATATATTATAGCATTAACCAACGTTCCTTCATAATTCCCTGGAGCTGGATGAACTACCATATCTTGAGCTTTATTAACTATTAAAACATCATTATCTTCATACACTATATCTATAGGTATATCTTGAGGCACAACTTCTAAAAGTTTAGGAGCAGGTATCTCAATTACAACTTTATCTTCTTCTTTTACTAGATACTTTGCTTTTTCTTCTTTTCCATTAACTTTTACTTTTTTCTCTTTTATTATTTTTTGTATGTAACTTCTAGACATATCTCCTAATTGAGAAGAAAGATATACATCTAATCTATCTCCTTCTTCGTCTTCTAACACTAAAAATTCTTTTATTTCTTCCACTTTTGCACCTACTTTTTCTCGTCCTTTTTTTCTTCATAAAATATTATGTAAATACATAATAATATAGTTCCTACTACAACAAAAACATCCGCTATGTTGAATACATATTCCCATATTACTCTAAAATCAAAATAATCTACAACAAACCCTAGTCTAACCCTATCTATAGCATTTCCTATTGCCCCCGCAATAATAAGTAATATTCCACTTTTTCCAACTAAATTAACTTTATTTGTCATTAAATAATATAGACCATACACAGAAGCCACAGCTGCAACAATTATGAAAATAATTTGATTATTTTCTAGCATTCCAAATGCTGCTCCTCTATTTTCTACATATGTAAGATGAAATATATTTTCAATTACAGGTATACTACCTATTTCTTTTAAAGAATTCAATGCCCATACTTTAGATAGCTGATCAATCCCTATCAATAGTGCTATTATTAATACATATAACAATATTTTTTCCTCCCAACATTTTATAATACTAAATAAAAATAATTTACTTAAGTATTTATATACTATTATACAAAAAAAGACTCCCTAATTGGAAGCCTGTATTATTATTTTTGAGTTGGATAGTTTTTATCCATATTATCAATTAATTCTGAAACAGTAACAAACTTATACCCTTTTTCTAATAATGCAGGTATAAAAACATCTAATGCTTGAATAGTTTGTGATGTTGATCTTCTTTGATTATTATAGTCATGAAGTAGTATTATATTACCATTAGTAACCTTTGTAATTATAGTGTTTGCAATATATCCAACACCCGGATTAGACCAATCTCTTGGATCTAAATTAGACCATAAAATAACATTCATATCTTTATCTTTTACAATACTACACATTTCTTTATTTATCGCTCTATATGGTGGTCTAAATATCTTAGGCTCTTCGCCTGTTACATTTTTTATGACTTCTTGAGTTTGATTGATCTCAGTTAAAATATCTGAATACCCTCTATGACATACATTTATATGTGTAAAAGTATGATTTCCTATTTCATGTCCTTCTTCAAATTCCCTTTTAACTAGTTCAGGATGCCATCCTACTTTTTGACCTACTACAAAAAAAGTTGCTTTTACATTATATTTTTTTAGTACATCTAATATTTGAGGTGTATAATCTTCATCAGGTCCATCGTCAAATGTTAATGCTATTAGCTTGTCTTCATCATTGCCTTTTTTTATAATTATATCTTCATAATCATTAAGTGAATCCATATTAAAATTACTAGCTTCTTTTTGATTTATTTGTTTTTGATTATAAGCATAAATTCCTATAAATAAAAGTATTGCTATAGAAACTATACTTAATACTTTTTTCATTACAGATTCCCCATTTCTATGATTTAATCTAAATCTGATTCATCATTAGGTGTTTTGTTCATTTCATATAACTCTAAGATTACATCATCATAGAAACTATCACCTTTGTTTATTAAATTTTGATTATCTCTACTTGTTAAATGCATATCAGGTTGATGATTTGCACAATTTGAACAAAGTGAAGTTTCTGGAAGTATATCTAACCTATCTTCATCTATTTGGCTTTTGCATTGATCACAAACTCCATATGTTCCATTATCTATTTTATATAATGCATTATCTATTTCATTTATTTTTCCCTTTTCATGAGCAGTTAAACTATTTTGCATATCCTGCATAAATACTTCTGTACCCATGTCTGCTAAATGATTATCATAACTTGATAATTCTCCAGAGGAATACTTTTCTCCAGTATGATTAGTAGTATTTCCAAAAACAGTATTGTCTTGCATTTCTGTTATTAAGTTCGTTATTTTATTTCTTTCTTCTAGTAATTGTTGTTTGTATTTTTGTGTATTCATAATTATCTACCCTTTCTATATGACTCTACAATATTAATCAATTGAGCTATGTATTCTCCTATTATTGGAAGGTCTACTGAATTAGCTAATATAAAAAATACAAGCCCTGCTAAAACAGTAAATCCTATAGCTTGACCAAATCCTTTTCCAAGCCCAGCTACAAAGTTTATGACAAATAGCCTACGCTTACTATCAGTTAACATCATATAATCTCTAATCCTACTTCGTTCAATTATCAACATAAGTCTCTCTAAATATCTCTTGATTAAACCAAGGTCCTTTGCACTATTTATATCCAATGCAAATTCATTCATAGCCCTATCTAAATCTTCCATATTTATCGGATTTTGTTCATCAAGTCTTTTATCATCTGTATGTTTAATAGAACTCACTTCCTTTTGTGAATAGCTAGTACAAAGTTATTATGTGAAAAAATCATATATTGTATGTACTTTAAAATATTCTGCACAAACAACAAAAGAGTTAAGCAAAATCGCTTAACTCTTTTATATCTCAATAGTTTTTATAAAAATTTTCTCTCTATTAATCCAACTTTTTTGTATACTTTTCTAAGTGTTTTTCTAGCTTGTCTTTCAGCTTTATCAGCACCCATTGCATATACATTTTCTAAGTAGTCTTTGTTCTTTAATAAATCATTGTATTGTTCTCTTATTGGTCTTAACGATTCCACTATAACTTCTGCTACATCTGATTTAAAATCTCCATAACCTTTACCTTCGTACATAGCAACTAAATCATCTATACTCTTATTATCTAACTTTGAGTATATTTCTAATAAGTTCTTTATACCAGGCTGCTCATCATCATATCTTATAATACCTAATGAATCAGTTACACTTCTTTTTACTTTTCTTCTTATTGTATCAGCATCATCTGCTAATAATATAAATGCATTTTCATTTTCATCAGACTTACTCATCTTTTTAGTAGGTTCTTGTAAACTCATTACTCTACCAACTTCCTTCGGTATATATCCTTCTGGAACTTTGAATGTAGGTGAGTATCTATTGTTAAATCTATTAGCTAAATCACGAGCTAACTCTAAATGTTGAGTTTGATCTTCTCCTACCGGAACTAAATCTGTTTGATATAAAAGTATATCAGCAGCCATTAACACTGGATAAGTAAATAATCCTGCATTTAAGTTTGATTCACTCTTTTGAGACTTATCCTTAAACTGAGTCATCCTACTTAACTCACCCATATAAGTCATTGTATTTAATATCCACATAAGCTCTGTATGAGCACTTACATGTGATTGTATAAATATAGTATTTTTCTCTGGATCTAATCCACAAGCTAAATACTGAGCAAGTAACTGCATAGTATTAGCTCTTAAATCCTTTGCTTCTTGAGGAACTGTTATTGCATGTAAATCTACCACACTATAAAAACAATCATACTCATCTTGAAGCTTAGTCCAGTTTTGAATAGCCCCTAAATAATTTCCTAACGTCATTTTTCCAGATGGTTGAGCACCACTGAATATGATTTTCTTTTCACTCATTTATTTTCACCCCTATAATGATTTTAACATATTTAAAACTATATCCTTAGAATTGTGAGCTGCATCCTTCACAAACTCCTCATAAGTAACATCAGCACTACCATCTGCCTTATCAGACATAGCTCTTATTATTACAAACGGAGTCTTATTTAAAGAACAAACGTGAGCAATAGCCGCACCTTCCATCTCTCCACAGTATGCATCAAACTCTTTTACTAACTCATCTTTTAAATCTTTAGAGCTTATAAATATATCTCCAGAAACAACTCTTCCTTTTAATACCTTATGAGTTTTAACTTCCTCAACAGAAGACTTATAAGCAGCCTCAACTAGTTTATCATTAGCCACAAATATCGAATTATCCATTCTTGGAATCATACCTTTTTTATCACCAAACACAGTAGTATCAAAATCATGTTGAATCGCATCAGTTGATATAACAATATCATACACATCTAAATCAGAATGTAATGCACCAGCAACACCAGTATTAACCACAGCATCAACCTCAAACTCACTTATTAAAATCTGAGTACATAAAGCAGCATTAACTTTACCGATACCACATCTAACTAAAACAACATCCTTACCTTCAATAGTACCTTTATAAAACTTTAAACTAGCCTTTTCAACCTTTTCCTTAATATCCATTAACTCAACTAATATATCTACCTCTTCATCCATTGCACCGATTATACCTATTCTATTCATACAACTTCCTCCTTAATTTTATAATTTTAAGCATTAAAAAACCGCCCTAAAAACAATTAGGACGGATAAATTCCGCGGTACCACCTAAATTATACACATCCCTTAAAAAACAAGAGACACATACCACTCAAACCTGCTATAACGTGCAGACACGATAACAGCTACTCTGCAAAAAACATTTCACCTAACTCCTCAAAGGCCCATTCACCAGACTCTCAATACCAAGTTCTCACCACACTTGACTCTCTGTAAAAAAGAAACATCTAGCTACTAACCCTCATCATAGGATTAAAATATTAAAACATATATAAAATATAATATGCCCTACACAAAAATTTGTCAACCACATACTTTTTCTTTTTTTCTATTCTCCCCCTAGCGGATGTAAAGCTAAATTATAGTCACTGAGCGAAGATGGACCATTATTATAAGTTGCACCGACCTTGCAGCTTGCCTGCCGGAAGGAAAACTTATATAATGGTCCATCGAGCGGACTATATATTATCTTACAACACTCCTACAAGGATAGCTCCTTCAGATGTGTATGTTCCCATTACTGATCCAACTTCACTTATCACAACATCTTCAAAAGTATGACTAGCTTCCATCATCTCTCTAACCTTTAACGCCTTCTCATAACAATTAGAATGACCTATAGCTAATATCTTTCCACTCATATCAGGAGAACCACTATTCACCTTATCTAGCACCTTCTTAATACTACCTTGTTCTCCTCTTGCTTTATCTACAGGCTTAACCAATCCTTCAGTTATATGTATTACAACCTTAAAATTCAAAGCATTTATTAACTTACCTGCTATCGGATTTACCCTTCCACCCTTTATAGCATTCTCTAACGTCTCAAGAGCTCCAAAGAAAACTATCTCATCTTTTAATCTATCTAACTCTTTTTCTATCTCATCTATTCCTTTACCTTCTTCTATCATTTGCCCTGCTCTTATTACTAAAAGTCCAGCACCTACAGATCCACTAGTAGTATCAATTACCCTAATGTCCTTTTCTCCATTTTCACTTATATACATATCTTTAGCTAAAATTGCCGTAGAATATGTTGCTGACAACTTAGAAGTTAGTGTTAATACTAAAACACTTTCTTCTTCACAATCAAATAAATTCATAAATCTATCTGGTGATGGACAAGATGTTTTAGGAAGCTCTTTCTCTGCTCTCATTCTCTTATAAAAAGTATCATTATCTATTTCTACGCCACCAACAAAAGTTTCATCCCCAAAACTAACATTAAGGCCTATTATTCCAATATTATATTTATCTATTATATCAACTGGTAAATCACAAGAACTATCTGTTATTAATTTTATTTTTTTCATAAATATTTACCTCATTTCTCCAATTATAAAACACTCAGTCGACCGACCGACTGTATTTATTTTAATTTTATACTTTGCTCATTGAAAAGTCAATATAAATATAGTTTTATAAAGTAATCTAATTTTGGGTTTGTTGACAATATATTTAGGCACGTTTATAATTAAATTAATTTTATTTATGTTTGTTCTTATCGAGAAAGGTTGATTATATGAAACAAAATAATACAAATATGAAGCAAAACATTTTACAATCAGCTACAAATTTAATAACACAAAATGGAATAAAAAATACCAGCTTAGCTGATATCGCAAAGGATGTTGGTATAAGTAAAGGTACTTTGTATTATCATTACTCTTCTAAAGATGATTTAATTGGAGATATAGCTGATATACATTTAAATATTATTACAGATGCCGTTTTACACTGTGTTCAAGATGTAAGCAAAGAGGACTCAAAAGATAATATGATAAAAGCTATGTTAGATAAGATTTCTAGAATAAAAGGAACAGGTAGAGTTCATATGTACCTTTTATGTGAAGCCATAACAGGAAATGATTCTTTGAAAGAAAGAATTATGATAAAGTATATCGAGTGGAGAAAAACCCTTAAAAGTGAAATAGAAAAAACCATACCAAATAATGATTCATCTGAAGCTCTTTCTTTTTTATTAGTATCTATAGTCGATGGACTTGTTGTTCAAAGTTTACTTAAGACAGAAGAAATCCCATACGAAGGTATAGCAGAGTTTTTAATTAATCATTGGGCTTAGATAACTTCATTTAATGCCCTTATACGTAAAAATAACCTCAATATACTATAAAGTATATTGAGGTTTATATTTATATAATATAAGTTATTATATTATACTATTTTATTATATGAAGAATGATGCTCCTGGTCCTATTGGGAATCCTGCTAATGCCCATATTACAGCAAACACAGTCCATCCGAATAAGAACGCCATAGATATTGGCATCATCATTGACATTAAGTTACCAACACCGAAGTCTTTCTTATATTTTTGACCAAATATAACTATAACTCCTAGATAGTTCATTAATGGTGATATTACGTTTGTAGCTGAATCTCCTATACGGTACATTAACTGTACTCCTGCTGGAGAGAATCCTGCAACCATTAATATTGGTACGAATACAGGTGCTAATAATCCCCACTTAGATGAAGCTCCACCCATGAATAAGTTAACGAATGCTGTTAAGAATATGAATGCAACCATTAACACCATAGCCATGAATGTATTGTCTGTAGGTATCATCTTAACTAACTCTGCTCCGTAAGAAGCTATTAATACTCCTAAATGAGAGTCATTAAAGTATTGTAAGAATTGTGCTACGAAGAATAATATAACTAATATTGGTGCCATATCTGCCATAGCTTTAACCATTGCTGGTACTATATCTACAACTTTTGCAAACTTTCCTGATTTGAATCCGTATACAAGTCCACTTACAGCGAACACTACGAACATTATCATCATTATTATATCACCCTTGAAGAATATAGAATCTAAGAAACTTGAACCAACTTCCTTTAATTCTAATGCTCCTTCTGCTCCTATGCTTGTTAAAGGAACAGTAGTTGATAAATCACCTACTAAAGGTATAACATTTCCTTTATCTATTGGTAAAGCAGTTAATACTATAAGACCCATAACTACTAACATTACTTTGTTTGTAAATTTATATGCTTTTATTTCTTTTTCTGTTTCTGCATGATCTTCTTCTATCATTGCTTCTTTTTTGTTGTATTTACCAAGTCTTGGTTCAACAAACTTATCTACAACTATTGTACCTAGTACCATTATTACAGCTGTAGAAGCCATCATAAAGAACCAGTTACTTGTTACTGATAAAGAACCTGCTAAATTTGTTTGAGCTAATGCATCTCCAGTTTCAGCAGCTGCTTGTGTAAATGGTAATAATAATGCATCTGTTGAACTAACAAATAAGTTTGCACTGAATCCTCCAGAAACCCCAGCAAATCCTGCTGCAAGTCCTGCGAATGGATGTCTACCTAATGTATAGTACATTAATGCTGCAAGTGGTATTAATACAACATATCCTGCATCTGAAGCTAAGTTAGACATTATCCCTAAGAATATAACAACTGGTGTTACAAGCTTACTTGGAGTAGACTTAACTATACTCTTCATTGCTATTGATAAGTATCCACTTTGTTCCATAAGTCCTATAGCTAACATTATTATTAATATAGAACCGATTGCTTTCATATCCATAAAGTTAGATATTGCAGTTGCTAATAAGTAAGAAAGACCATTTGAGTAAGTCTCTGAAACTACTGCTCCTCCTGCTCCAACCTTTAATACTTCTATTGGATTTTGACCTAGTAAGTTATTTATTGGGAACTCTGTTAATGCTCCTCCACCTAAATCAACTTTCGCTGTAACTCCCATAGTTCCTAAAATTCCTGATAAAACTAATACTCCTATACCAATGTATATGAACATTAATACTGGATGAGGTAATTTATTACCAAATTTCTCTATACCATCCATAAAGCTTTGCAGTTTAGATTTTTTCTTATTATCTTTTACGCTTATATCCATGGTGATCCTCCTTATGATTCCTTAAATACCCCTTAGGGCTTTGTATGTTATTATTTTATCACATTTCGACACTTTTTTCATTATTTTTTGATAATTCCTATCTTTTTTTAGGAATACATTTTCTTCATCTTATTTTTTATAGTAAATAAGCACTTTTACTTTCTTTTTTAAAGCATATAATTATTTTTCATTTAATTACAATCTTATTTTACCTTCGAATTTCAAACTTTTTTAAAATATTTTATTATTTAAATTTAATTTTATATTTTAAATATTCTAAAAATTAAATTTTTAATAACTAGTTTTATATTAAACAAAAGAGCTTCTGTATAACACAGAAGCTCTTCTTAACACCATCTATTTTCTTGTAACTTTTATCCCCGTCATATGATCATTTAAATTATGCTCTTCTAAACTTTCATCTTCAACTCTATTTATTTCTAAAGCTAAAGTTTCTGACTTTATGTAGTCTTCAAAGTTTTCAACAGCATTAGCTATTTCATCATCACCACAGAACTCTATAGATATATTATCTAATACATCAAAGTTACTTGATTTTCTTATTTGTTGTATTTTAGATATGAATTCTCTTGCATATCCTTCTTCTACTAACTCTTGGCTTAATGTAGTATCTAATATAACGAATAAATTATTTTCCATCGATACATTAAATCCTTCTTTAGCAGCTATGTTTATTAATACATGATCTTTGTTGAACTCAAAATCTTCTCCATCTAAAGTTGATACTAAAGATTCTCCGTTTTCTAACTTAGGAACAACTTCACTTGCATCAAACTTATTTAAAGCCCCTGCAAATAATTTCATCTTAGGTCCAAGTACAGGTCCTAAAGCTTTGAAGTTTGGTTTTAAGCTAAAGTTCATATATTCACCTAAATCTTTAGCAAATATAACTTCCTTAACGTTAAGTTCTTCTTTTATTAAGTCAACAACATCATTTATAGTAGTTTCAAACTTACCATCTACTAATACTTTTTGTATTGGTTGACGTACTTTTATTCTAGTAGCTTCTCTTGATGCTCTACCTAAAGTAACTAAGTTTTTAACTAAATCCATTTTCTGTTCTAAAGCAGTATCTATTAACTCTAAGTTAGCTTTTGGATACTTGCTTAAGTGAACAGATACTTCACCTGTTAAGTTTCTATATATTTCCTCAGAAATATATGGAGCAAATGGAGCTATTAATCCACAAAGTTCTGTTAATATTTCATAAGTTGTATTATAAACTGATTTTTTATCTTCTGTTAATTCAGTTGCCCAGAATCTTCTTCTTGAACGTCTTATATACCAGTTAGATAAATCTTCATTTATGAAGTCTTGAACTATTCTAACTGTTTTATTTAATTCAAATATAGATAAGTTTTCTTCAACTTCTTTCTTTAAGTTGTTGAACTTAGATAATATCCATCTATCTAATTCTGGTCTATCTTTGTATTCTACGAAGAATTCAGTTGGATTTACTTCATCCATATTTGCGTATAATGTGAAGAAGTTGTATACGTTCTTCATAGTTCCTAAGAACTTACTTTGAACTTCTTTTAATCCATCTACATCGAATCTTGTTGGAGTCCATGGTGGAGATACATATAATAAGTACCATCTTAATGCATCTGCTCCATATTGGTCAAATAACTCAAATGGATTTACTGTATTTCCTCTAGACTTACTCATTTTCTTACCTTCTTTATCTAAAACAAGGTCATTTACTAATACCTTTTTGTATGGAGCTTTCCCCATAACAAATGTAGATATAGCTAATAATGAGTAGAACCAACCTCTAGTTTGATCTATACCTTCACAGATAAAATCTGCTGGGAATAATTCTTCAAAGTTTTCTTTGTTTTCAAATGGATAGTGATGTTGAGCAAATGGCATTGCACCACTGTCAAACCAACAGTCTATAACTTCTGTTACTCTTGTCATTGGCTTACCACAACACTCACATTTTAAATGTATATCATCAACGTATGGTCTGTGTAATTCTACAGTTTCTGGATCTACATTTTCAATAGCTTTTTCAGCTAATTCTGCTCTTGAACCTACAGAATCCTTGTGTCCACATTCACATTTCCATATATTAAGTGGAGTTCCCCAATATCTACTTCTAGATATTGCCCAGTCATTTAAGTTTTCTAACCAGTTACCAAATCTACCTTCACCAACGAAAGCAGGATACCACTCAACAGTTTTGTTGTTTTCTATTAATTGATCTTTTAATTTAGTCATTTCTATATACCAGCTTGGCTTAGCATAGTATACAAGTGGAGTTTGACATCTCCAGCAGTGTGGGTAGTTATGAGCTACTTTTTCCTTACCGAATAACTTATTTTCTCCATGTAACCATTTTATGATTTCAACATCAAGACCATCTTCCATTACGAATTTACCTTCCCAAGGAGTTGTCGTAAATTTACCTGATTCATCAACTGGTTGTAATACTGGTAAGTTGTATTTTCTACCTAAGTTGTAGTCATCTTCTCCGAATGCTGGTGCAGTATGTACTATACCTGTACCATCTTCAGTTGTTACATAGTCTCCACAAGTTACGAAGAATGCTTTTTCATCAGTTTCAACAAAAGGCATTAATTGCTCATATTCTATGTGCTCTAAATCTTTACCTTTCATTTCTTCTAATACTTCATAGTCTTCACCTAATACTTTGTTAGCTAATGCTTTAGCTACATAGTATACTTCATCATTTTGCTTAACTTTTAAGTAGTCAACTTCTGGTCCTACTGTTAATGCAACGTTTGATGGTAAAGTCCAAGGAGTAGTTGTCCAAGCTAAGAAATACTCATTAGCATCTTTTCTCTTGAACTTAGCTATTACTGTATTAGTTTTTACTTCTTTATATCCTTGAGCAACCTCATGAGATGCAAGACCTGTCCCACATCTTGGGCAATATGGAAGTATCTTATGTCCTTCATATATATATCCTTCTTTATTAAACTTGTTTAATATCCACCATACTGATTCTATGTAGTTATTATCTAAAGTTATATAAGGATTATCTAAATCTATTTCATATGCCATTCTTTCAGTCATTTCTCTCCATTGCTTTTCAAATGAGAAAACTGACGCTCTACATTTTTCATTGAATTTATCTAGTCCATAAGCTTCTATTTGTTGCTTATCAGATAAACCTAATTCTTTTTCTACTTGTATTTCAACTGGTAATCCATGAGTATCCCATCCAGCTTTTCTCTTTACTTGGTATCCGTTCATAGTTTGGTATCTACAAACAGAGTCTTTTAAAGTTCTAGCTATAACGTGGTGTATTCCTGGGTTTCCGTTTGCTGTTGGAGGACCTTCATAGAATACAAAACTTGGATCGTTTTTGCCTTTTTCTAAAGTTTTTTCAAGTATATTTACATCATTCCAGTGCTTTGAAACTTCTGCTTCTGCTTGTTTTACAGAACTATCTACTAATGGCTTAAACTTTGCCATAATATCACCCTTTCTTAATTTTATATATTTTTATACATAAAAAAACCCGTCCCTCTTAAAAAGAAGGGACGAGTATTAATCGCGTTACCACCCTAATTCTACATATTATAAAATATATTATGTAGCACTCTATAGTATAACGGCACTAACCGGCACAGCTTAATAGTTCTTAAACGTTCAGCCTGCAGCTCCAGAGTGATTTTCATCTTTATATATTTATTGGTTCTCAGCTTATCCAACTCTCTGTAAAATCATTTTAAAGATTACTGTCTCTATCATAGCTTTTATTTTTAATAATTAGTATTATGTTTCAACTATTTATAATAAAAGATTTTATAACAAGTTTTGCGAATAGTCAATATATTTTTGAACAATTCCTAGTCTAATGTAGCCGCTACTTCTTCTTTTTCAAAATTATAAATTGTTGTTTCAAATCCATCCATAGTATTATCATCTACATTATAGAAAATTTCATCAATACTTCTTATTTCATCTTCTAATAATGACTTGAATTTATTTCTAAATATTTTAAATTCCTTAACTAATGAGTCATACTCTTTTCTTATTTCTATTACACGATTATTAGCTTGTTCAATCACTAATCTTGCTTTTAAATCAGCTTCTTCTACTATAACTTTAGCTTTTTTATTAGCTGCACTACAAGTATCTTCCGCAGCACTTTGAGCTGTAATTAATGTAGCTTTTAGTGTTTCTTCTATTCCTTCGTATTTATCTATTTGGCCTTCATATAATCTTACTTTTTCTTTAAGTTCTAAGTTATCTCTATATAGTTGTTCGAAATCTTCTTTAACTATATCTAAGAATTCATCAACCTCATCTTGATTATATCCTCTTATACCTTTTTTAAACTCTTTATTTTCTATTTCTATCGGAGTTATCATCATTATGCCCCCTCATTATATTATTAATTTTATTATATTATTAATTTCGCTTGTACTTTCAATCTGCCTTTCTTAGTAATTTCTCCAATTTTAATTACTATTGCACGACCTTTGCCTCTTACTGAAATTAAAGATTCATCTTTTATTTCTTTTGATGTTGAGGTTATTTTTTCATAATTCACATATACTCGTTCTCCATTTATATATTTAGCACTATCTTGTCTAGATATATTATATAGCCCACTTATTATACAGTCTAATCTATCTGACGATACAGTGAAAGCAACTTCTTTGTAGTTTTGAGAACTTTGTATAATATCAGATTTTGAAATTTCTCTAACTGATACATTATTTCTTGAAACTTTAGTCAAGTTCATAATAATAAAATCACAAATTTCATTACTTACTACTACTTGACAAAAATTTTCGTGAATTATTATATCTCCTATAGTTTCTCTTTTTATACCTAGATTCATTAGAGCGCCAAGGTAATCCTTATGGGAGATACTCTTAAATTTAAAATTTCCTTCTATTTGAATAAATCTAAGAGTATTTTCTATTTGCTCATATTCCATATAATATGGATATATAAATATAGAACTTCTCTCTGCATTTTCATAGCCCCCATCAACGCTGTATTTAATATCACCGTCTGAGTTTAATATAGCTATTGCATTTTTTACTTCATAAGGATTTAGGAATTCAGTTTGTTTAACATCGTAGTTTTTGATACAACTATTTGCCTTATCTATAACTTTGAACATTTTATTTTTTAGTTCAATATCTTTTATATGATTAGTCAATTTTATTTTGTCCATTAAATCTCACCTTTTACATAAATGAAATCATTAGTGCAACTCTTTCTAGTAACATTAATACTAATAATGCTACCATTGGAGTAAAATCTATTGGTCCATTTGTATACTTTCTCATAACAGATCTTATTGGCGCTTCTATTGGTTCTGTTATTGTAGATAATACATTGTATAATTGGCCTCCTCCATTCGGGAACCATGTTAACAATGCTTTTACAACTATTACCCATGATAATATATTAAACAAGTAACTTAAAGCTCTTCCTACAATATACATATATGTACCCCCTCTTAAGTTTTATTTATTTTGCCAAGGGAAAAGTGTTTTACTCTCTAGCTCTTTTTTTAAGCTTGCATCTATATTTACATTGTTTGGAGCTAATATAAATATCGCCTTTGATACTTTTTGTATATCTCCATCTAGTACATATACTGCTCCATTCATAAATTGGAATATAGAATTACGAGTAGCTTGATCATTCATCCCCTCTAAATTAACTATAACAGCTCTTTTTTGCTTAAGGTGATCTGCTATTGTAGTAACCTCATCATATTTTTTAGGCTCTACTATAACAACCTTCATTTGACTTGAAGTATGTAGATTTACAATTTTAGCAGTTTTTGAACTAGATATTGACGAGTATTGATCTTCTGCTTCTTCATACATATCTTCTACTTCTTCTACTTCTTCATATCCATCTTCTACTTCTTCTTCTTCTGTAATCCATTCTTTTATTCCTTTTATTTTAGATAATATTCCATCTCCCATTATTAACTTCCTCCTTAATATTTATTCTTATTATTGTGCTTTTTCTAATTATTTGTCATAATTTCTTTCACCAAAAATTGAAGTTCCTATTCTAACTATATTAGACCCTTCCTCTATTGCCATTTTATAGTCATTACTCATTCCCATTGATAAGTATTCCATTGAAACATTGTGTATATTTAAGTTATCAATACTAGTTGATAACTCTTTAAGATCTTTAAAAACGTTTCTAATAGTACCTTCGTTAGCAGTAAAAGGAGCCATTGTCATTAATCCTTTTATTTTGATATTTTTATATTCTTTAGATACTTTAGTTATAAACTCTATAACATCATCCTTGTCTAATCCATGTTTGCTTTCTTCTTTAGATATATTAACTTGAACCAAACAATTTATCGTTCTATCAATTTTCTCTGCTCTCTTTTGAATCTCTTCACATAACACCTCTCTATCTAATGAGTGTATCATATGAACCTTATCTATTATATATTTTACTTTGTTTGTTTGTAAACTACCTATTAAGTGCCATTTTACTTTATCACCTATTACTTCATACTTTCTAGCTAACTCCTGAGGTTTATTTTCACCTACATCAGTTACTCCATTTTCAATGGCACAAAGTACTGCATCAACATCTACAGTTTTTGTTACAGCTAATAATGTCACTTCATTTTCATTTCTATTTACGCTGTTTGCATACTCTTTTATATTACTTCTTATATATTCTAAATTACTTTTTATATTTTCCATCTAATTCACCTACTTCATTTTTACATTTTTATTTATGCTATTAGGTTTTGAAATAATCTCATCATATAAATCAACAGTTTTAATTCCTTCTTTATCGTTTTTGTAATAATCTATAAAAACATAATCCTTATTTTCATACTCGATACCCTTTAGTTCAACAAATTCAGGTTTAGTAGTTTGCTGATTAACAACATAAACACCTTTCTTTTTATCTACTATCTTTATGCACTCTTTAGGTATTCTTATTCCTTCTATTTGCTTATATATTATATCAAATTCTTTTACTCTTGTATCGTATATTTCTACATTTTGATTAGTTATTTTTAATATGATTATATTTTCACTATTATTTTTATATATTCTATCTACCTTTGCATTTATTAATTCTGTATTTAATTTTATTTTTATGTTTTGGTCTACTTCAAAGTGTTTTGTGGTGTCTTTATCTACACATACACCTATATACGTTGAGTATCCATTTATAACCCTCGCTATCGGTTGTCCTTCTTTTACTTTGTTTGAATTATCACTTATACTTTTATATTCATTTTGTGTGTTTTCAATATCATTCTTCGTTAGATTGTCTAAGATATCTAAATTATAAAATTCTTCATTCCCATCATACTCATAAGAAACTATACCCGATGACTGTGAACTCACATTCGTTGTATTTTTTTTATTTTGATTTTCTAATATTTTTTTCTGCTCTTTTTTAGTCTTTAATTGAGTTTTTGTAATTATATTATCTTTTTCATTTTCTAGTTTTTGGATTTCTTGATTTAATACTTCTATTTCTTTGTTATTTTCAATAGATGAATTTCCATCTTTATATATAGATGCAATAACTTGATTATTTTTTACTTTTTCTCCATTTTCAATTTTTATTTCTACATTTCCATCCTGTTCTGCCTTTACTAAATACTCATCTCTAATAAACACACCTTTTATATTTATTTTTTCTTCAAGTGTCTCATGTTCTAGCACTATTGTAGAAGTATTTTTTCCAATTATCATTGTTGCTATTTGAAATAATATATAAATAAATATTCCTATAATAACTACATTTGAATATTTTATTTTCCTCAAGCTTTAACCTCCTCTTTGTTTAAATTTCAAGTTTTAGCTCACTATAATACTTCTTCAAATCATATTAATATCCTTTTATTACTTATGTTAAAAGCAAAAAAGGTTACCTATTTAAAAGTAACCTTTTTTAAAAATTATTCACTATTTTTATTGAGCTTTTTCTTTTATCTTCTTTTCCCAGAAATCAGCATTTTTTATTCCTAATTTAGCAGGGTCAAAATAAATATTTTCTCTTTTTATTCCAGCTTTTTGTTGAGCTTCATAATCCTTTAGAGCTATTAAAGCAGGCTTGCCTATAATTAATATTGCTATAATATTTAACCATGCCATCATTCCTACCCCGATATCTCCCATAGCCCATGCTACTGTTGCTGTTTTTATACATCCATAGAATGCAGATATTAATAAAACTATCTTTAATCCTAATATTGCATATTTTTTAGTTTCTTCTTTTCCTTTGAATATTTTTCTATATAAATATGCTAGATTTACTTCTGCTATATAGTAATATGCCATTAATGTTGTAAATGCAAAGAAGAATAACGCTATAGCTACAAATTGAGATCCAAATCCAGGTATTATAGTATCTACTGCTATTTGTGTAAATGCTGGTCCATATTCTACCCCTGGTAAGTTTTGAACTATAAAGCTTCCATCTGCTGCTAATGTGTTATAACTACCTGTCATTAGTATCATAAATCCAGTTGCAGAACATACAAATAATGTATCTACATATACTGAGAATGCTTGTACAAAACCTTGTTTTGCTGGATGAGAAACTTCAGCAGCTGCTGCAGCTTGTGGACCAGATCCTTGACCTGCTTCATTTGAATATACTCCACGTTTAACTCCCCATGCTATTGTAGATCCTATTATTCCTCCAAATGCAGCTTCTTTTCCAAACGCTGATGAGAATATTAATCTTAATACTTCTGGTAATTTTTCTATATTAACAAATATTATTACTAAGGCCATTATTATGTACGCAGCTCCCATAAAAGGTACTATTAACTCCGCTGCAGAACTTATTCTTTTTATTCCTCCAAATATTATTAACGCTAATAATACTATAATTCCTAATCCTGATATCCATGGCTCTATTCCAAACGCATTATTCATACCTACTACTATAGAGTTTGCTTGAACCCCTGGTAAGAAAAATCCTGTTGCTAGTAAAGTAGCACCTGCGAATGCTACCGCATACCATTTTAATCCCATACATTTTTCTATGTAGTATGCTGGTCCACCTCTATATTGGCCATCATCTACTTCTTTGTATATTTGAGCTAGTGTAGACTCTACAAATGCTGATCCCGCTCCTAAAAATGCTATCAACCACATCCAGAATAATGCACCAGGTCCTCCCATTGCTATCGCTGTTGCAACTCCTGCTATATTACCTGTTCCTATACGACCTGCTAATGCAGTACATAATGCTTGAAACGATGATATTCCTTGCTCCGATTTTTCCCCCTTTACTAATAACGCAACCATTTCTTTTATATGTCTTATTTGTAAGAATCTTGTTCTAAATGAAAAATAAATCCCCGCTCCTAAGCATAAACATATTAACCAATTACTCCATATAATCTCGTTTATTTTTGTAACAACCATTTCCATAACCATTCCCCCAATACCTTTGTCATCTAACTTAATTTCCTAAGTTGATTGTTAAATATATTATACTTTGTTAGATACTTTTTAAGTAGTTAACAGATAGTTAATTTTGTAAATAATATGTTAAGTTTTATATGTAAATTTACTATTTTATTTTTAATTTTTTTATATATAAAATAATTTAATTTGCATAATTATTTTATTTTTTTAATTATTTTATACGCAAATTATAATTTAACTTAATATATTATTTTAAATAAAAGAAAGGAGCCTTTTAGCTCCTTTCCCATAAATCAGTATTTTAATACTACTGTTTTGTTTCTGCTTTTTCTCTTTCTCTAGTTCTTTCTTCCCAGAAATCAGCATTTTTTATACCTAATTTAACAGGATTAAAATGAATATTTTCTCTTGCTATACCATCTTTCTTTTGAGCTTCGTAATCTTTTAGTGCTACTAAAGCAGGTTTTGCTATTATTAATATAGCTATTATGTTTAACCATGCCATCATACCTACACCTATATCACCTAGTGCCCAAGCTAATGTTGCAGTTTTTATACATCCATAGAATGTAGCTGCTAATAGTACTATTTTTAAAGTTAAAAGAGCATATTTCTTAGTTGATTCTTTTCCTTTAAATACTTTTTGGTATAAATAAGCTAAATTTACTTCTGCTATATAATAATATGCCATTAATGTTGTAAATGCAAAGAAGAATAATGCTACTGCAACAAATGCTGCTCCAAATCCAGGCATTATAGTATCTACTGCTATTTGAGTAAACGCTGGACCATATTCTACACCTGGTAGATTTTGAACTATAAAGCTTCCATCTGCTGCTAATGTGTTGTAGCTTCCAGTCATTAATATCATAAATCCTGTAGCTGAACAAACAAATAATGTATCTACATATACTGAAAATGCTTGAACAAAACCTTGTTTAGCTGGATGAGAAACCTCTGCCGCTGCTGCTGCTTGTGGCCCTGTACCTTGACCTGCCTCATTTGAGTAAACTCCACGTTTTACTCCCCATGCTATTGTAGAACCTAATATTCCTCCAAATGCTGCTTCCTGACCAAATGCTGATGAGAATATTAATCTTAATACTTCTGGTAACTTCTCAATGTTAACTGCAATTATAACTAATGCCATTAATATATATGCAGCTCCCATAAAAGGAACTATTAATTCTGCAGATGAACTTATTCTCTTTATTCCACCAAATATTATTAATCCTAATAATAAAACTATTCCTATTCCTGATATCCAAGTACTAGTTCCAAATGCATTTTCAATTCCTATTGCTATAGAGTTAGCTTGAACTCCCGGTAAGAAAAGACCTGTTGCTAAAACTGTAGCTACTGCAAAAGTAACAGCATACCATTTAAATTTAGCTCCCATACACTTTTCTATATAATAAGCAGGACCTCCACGGTATTGACCGTCGTCTACTTCTTTATAAATTTGAGCTAATGTTGATTCTACAAAGGCAGAACCTGCACCTAAAAATGCTATTGCCCACATCCAAAATAATGCTCCTGGACCACCCATAGCTATTGCTGTTGCAACACCTGCTATGTTACCAGTTCCTATACGTCCAGCTAATGCTGTACATAATGCTTGGAATGATGATATTCCTTGTTCTGACTTTTCACCCTTTACAAGTAGCACTACCATTTCTTTTACATGTCTAACTTGTAAAAATCTAGTTCTAAGTGAAAAATAAATTCCAGCTCCTAAACATAAACCTATCAGCCAGTTACTCCATATGATACCATTAATCGCATTAACAATTGACTCCATAAAATACCTCCTTATTATTTTATTTTTTTAATTGAGTTAAGATATGACGCATTTAATATTATTCCTTTTACTTAATTATATTAATGTTAAGGGTCTAATGTGGGTTAACAGTATGTTAAGTCAATTAAGAGTTAGTTAAGATGTTTTTACACAATTTTAATGTATTTTAATCTATCAAATCGCATATATAATGCACTTACTCAAGACATAACAATAGTTGGCATATTTGATTATAAACTTACAACTATTTTAATATTTAACAATATTATTAAGCTATAATTAATATGTAAAATTTTGTTGTTCTTGTAGTTTACACCTATTTAATCATATACGAATAAAATGCCTTAAATTAAAATAACTTTAAGGCATTTATCATTCATTTAATAATTCTATTTTAAGCTTTCTTCGCCAGTTTTTTATTTCTTTCTACCCAGAAATCAGCATTCTTTATTCCTAATTTTTCAGGATCAAAATTAATTTGTTCTCTAGGAACTCCTGCTTTTAATTGTTTATCATAATCACTAAAACACTTCATAGCAACATTAGACAAACCAAGTATAGCTATTATATTTAGCCACGCCATAGCTCCAACACCTATATCTCCCATTGCCCATGCAAGATCTGCAGTCTTGACACATCCAAATGCTACCATTACTAATAAAATAAATCTTAGTCCTATTATTGCTAGCTTACTACTACTTCCTCCCGTTATCTTCTTAGCTATATAAGTAATATTAACTTCAGCTATATAGTAATATGCCATTATTGTTGTGAATGCAAAGAAAAATAATGCTATAGCAACAAATGCTGCACCAAATCCACTACCTGGAAGTAATGTATCTACTGCTGTTTGAGTATAGACAGGACCTATTTCTGCTCCTGGTAGATTTTCAACTATAAATCCACCATCTGCACCCATTACATTATAGCTTCCAGTCATTAATATCATAAATCCTGTAGCTGAACATACAAACAATGTATCTACATATACTGAAAATGCTTGAACTAAACCTTGCTTAGCTGGATGAGAAACTTCTGCTGCTGATGCAGCTTGTGGTCCTGTACCTTGACCTGCTTCATTTGAGTAAACTCCACGTTTTACTCCCCATGCTATTGTAGATCCTATTATTCCAGCAAACGCTGCTTCTCCACCAAATGCTGATTTAAATATTAAAGCTAATATATCTGGTACATGACTTATATTAACAACTATTATAACCACTGACATTAGTATATATATACCACCCATTATAGGTACTATTAATTCAGCAGCTTGACCAATTCTTTTTATACCACCAAATATTATAAGTGCTAGTAAAACAACTAAAACACCTGCTACTATCCATGAATTTATGTTGAACGCATTATTCACTGCTGTTGCTATAGAGTTTGATTGAACTCCTGGCAGCAATACACCTACTGCTATAACTGTAACTACTGCAAATAAAATACCATACCATTTAGAAAATGTTGTATTGCCAAAACCTTTTTCAATATAATACGCTGGTCCACCACGGTATTGACCATCATGTTCTTCTTTATATATTTGACCTAAAGCAGACTCTGCAAATGCAGATCCAGCACCTAAAAATGCTATTGCCCACATCCAAAATAATGCTCC
Organism: Peptostreptococcaceae bacterium; assembly: GCA_051654865.1. GTDB lineage: Bacteria > Bacillota > Clostridia > Peptostreptococcales > Peptostreptococcaceae > JBOFOR01. The sequence continues at coordinate 25,503 of JBOFYV010000068.1, read as the reverse complement.
TGGACCACCCATAGCTATAGCTGTTGCAACCCCTGCTATATTTCCTGTTCCTATACGTCCTGCTAACGCTGTACATAGTGCTTGAAATGATGATATACCTTCTTTAGATTTTTCACCTTTGAATAGTAATGTTACCATTTCTTTGATGTGCCTTACTTGAGAAAATTTTGTTCTACATGAAAAATAAATTCCTGCTCCTAGACATAAATAGACGAGCCAATTACTCCAAATGACATTGTTTACCGCTGTAACAATCGCTTCCATAAAATACCCCCTAAAAAAAATAAATTCCGGTTAAATATGGTTGTGAGTTGTTGCTCTCTATGATTATATTAACCATCATAAAAAATAATATCTTACTTATATTTATTCTTTATTTTACCATATTATTCCTTTTATTTTTTAACTTTTCTGAATTTTCTTTATAATTTAATCAATTTACCTTTTTTTCTATAATATATTTACTCACAATAAAAAAAAGGTTAAATATTTAAATTTAACCCTTTTTATAACTATAATATTTTTTATAACAAGATAGTGATTATATTCATACTACCTTCATTTATTATTCTTTGTAATGTTTTTTGTATTTTTACTCTTATTTCTTCTGGCATAGTATATAGTTTACTTTGTAATTGTTCTTTAACTAAGTCATGTAAAGATTTACCAAACATATTAGATGCCCATAATTCACTTGGGTTTTGCTCAAATTCATCTAGTAAGTATTTTATCATTTCTTCTCCCTGACTTTGGTTTCCAACTATAGGAGAAACCTCTGTTGATATATCTGCTTTTATTATATGAAGAGATGGTGCATTTGCTTTTAATTTTATTCCATATTGTTTTCCTTGCTTGATTATTTCTGGCTCCTCTAAGCTAAGTTCATCTAAAGATGGTGCAACTACTCCATATCCTTTAGTTTTAGCATCGATTAAAGCAGATTCTACTTTATCGTACTCAGTTTTTACTCTAGATAATTTAGTTACTAGACTTAATAATTGATGTTCTCCATCTATTTTAAATCCACTCTTCTCTTCTAAAATGTTGTAGAATAAATCTTGCTTAGCTGTTAAATCTAAGTTTATTATACCTTCTCCAAGCTCAACATTATCTACTTCTGTACCTTCTAAAAACTCTAAACCTGAGAATCCTTCTACTATACCATTTACATCTCTTATCTTACCTATATCAGCTAGGCTTTGTTTTAATGTAAATATTATGTTATTTTTAATCCAATGGTTATTTTCTAATCCTTCTATCCATTTTGGTAAATTTATTCTTATTTCATTTAATGGAAAATCATAAAGTACTGTTTCCATAACATTTTCTATATCATCTTCATCCATAGCCACTACATTTACTGGTACTACTGGTACATCATACTTTTCTTCTAATTCAGCTCTAAGTAAGTCAGTTTCTTGGCTATCTGGATCTAAAGTATTTAATACTACTGCAAATGGCTTGTTTAAAGCCTTTAACTCATTTATTACTCTTTCTTCAGCTGATAAATAATTTCTTCTATCTATTCCTGTAACTGAACCATCTGTTAATATTACTATACCTATTGTAGAGTGGTCTCTTATTACTTTTTTAGTTCCTATCTCTGCTGCTTTTTCAAATGTCATAGCTTCTTGTGACCAAGGAGTTGATACTAATCTTTGTTTTCCATCTTCTTCATGCCCTAAAGCACCATCTACTATGTACCCTACACAATCCACCATTCTTACTTTTAGAGACACAGTATCCTTTATCTTTATTTCTACTCCGTCTGCTGGCACAAATTTAGGCTCTACAGTCATTATTGTTTTACCTGAGCCACTTTGAGGTATTTCATCTTGTGTTCTTTCTTTCTTAAATTCATTTTCTATATTTGGTAATACTAGCCTCTCCATAAATTTTCTTATGAACGTAGACTTTCCTGTTCTTACTGGCCCAACTACACCAATATATATATCACCTTGCGTTCTTTTTGCTATGTCCTCGTATATGTTGTTCATCAAATTCCCCTCCTGCATATAATTTCTTAATAAATTATATTTGCTTGTGTGGACTATTATTACAAAAAAAAAAATAAGCTAGGATTAAAATCCTAGCTTATCATTAACAACTTCTTCCATTTCATGAGTTTTATTTCTCATCATTAATTCTATTACTACCTCATGTGCATTAGCTCCACCATGAAGTACTGAGTATATTGCACTAGTTATAGGCATATCAACATTAAGTTTTTTAGCTTCTTCATAAGCTACTTCTGTTGCTGTTATACCTTCCACTACCATTTTTACTTCTTTTAATGTTTCTTCTAAACTTTTTCCTTGACCTATAAGTATACCAGCTCTTCTGTTTCTACTGTGCATACTAGTACAAGTAACTATTAAATCACCTATACCTGAAAGCCCTGAAAACGTAGAAATGTCAGCTCCCATAGCAACTCCAAGTCTACCTATTTCTCTTATACCTCTAGTCATAAGTGCAGCTTTTGCATTATCACCTAATCCTAATCCATCACATACACCTGCTCCAAAAGCAATTATGTTCTTTAAGGCTCCACCAAGCTCTACCCCAACTATATCAGGGTTAGTATATACTCTAAACTTAGGGCTCATAAATATATCCTGTACAGTCTGAGCCACATCTAAATCTTCTGAAGCTACTACTACTGTAGTCGGTATATCTTTTGCAACTTCCTCTGCGTGAGAAGGTCCTGATAACGTTACATATGGGTTATTTGGTAGCTCCTCTTTACAAACTTCTGATAATCTAAGTCCGCTACCTTTTTCTAATCCTTTAGCTACATCTACAAGTATTTGGTTATCCTTTACAAATGGTTTTATTTGCTTAGATACACTTCTTATAGCTTGAGATGGTACTGCTAATACTATTAATTCACTATCAGACACTGATTCTTGTAAATCCGTAGTTACTTTTATATTGTTTGGAAATAATATTCCTGGAAGATAATCTATATTTTCCTTAGTTTTATTTATTTTCTCTGCTTGCTCCTCGTTTAACGTCCAAATACTTACTTCGTATCCTTTTTTAGCTAAAACTAAAGCTAATGCACTTCCCCAGCTTCCTGCTCCAAGTACACAAATTTTTCCCATACTTAGCACCACCTAACTATACTCAAATTATTTTTTTTGACCTATTTTACTTTCAGTCCCATTTAATAACCTCTTAATATTAGCTCTGTGTGTATATGCAACTGATATAGCTAAAAATAAAGCAACTAAAAATCCTTCTTTATTTCCATTCACAGCCATTATTACCGGAGACATAGCTATACTAAGTACAGAACCTAGTGATACATATTTTGTTACCGCCACTATAATTAAGAAAAATCCAAAGCATGATAGAGCTATGACAGGATTTATTGCTATCATAGAACCAAGTGAAGTAGCTACACCTTTACCGCCTCTAAAGCCTAAGAATGCAGGCCAGTTATGACCACATACTACACCTACTACAGCCCAGTATCCAGCTATAATCACATCCAGTCCCATTATTCTAGCTATAAATTGCCCTATAAATACAGCTATCATACCTTTTAGCAAGTCTCCTACGAAAGTCATTGCACCTGCTTTTTTACCATAATTTCTCATTACATTTGTAGAACCTGCATTCCCAGACCCTTGAGTTCTTATATCTTGTCCTGATAGTCTTTTGGCAACTAAATAAGACGTAGATATATTTCCTAAAAGATACGCTATTAATATAATAATTATATATCCAAACATATTGCCCCCCTTAGGTATAAATTATTTTCTATTTTTTTCTCTGTACTCAAATTGTACAGGAGTACCTTCAAACCCAAAGTTTTCTCTAATTTTATTTTCTATATATCTTTGGTATGAGAAGTGAGTTAAATCCTTATCATTTATAAATAATGTAAACTTAGGTGGTTTAACTCCAGTTTGAGATCCGTAGTAAATCTTAAGTCTCTTACCTTTATCTGAAGGTGGTTGATTTAACATTACTGCTTCACCTATTACATCATTTAATGCTGAAGTAGATACTCTCTTAGCATGTTCACTTGCAACATATTCTACAGTTTCTAATATTTTACCCATTCTTTGATTAGTCTTAGCAGATACAAACACTACTGGTGCATACATCATGAACGGGAACTTTTCTTTAACTTCTTTTGTGTAATTATTTAAAGTGTGGTTATCTTTTTCTATTAAGTCCCACTTGTTTATTACAAATATACAAGCCTTACCTTCATCATGAGCTATACCCGCTACTTTAGTATCCTGCTCTGTAAAACCTTCAGCTGCATCTATTACTATTAATACTACATCTGCTCTGTCTACTGCAGCCATAGATCTTATTACACTGTATTTTTCAACTGTTTCATATATCTTGCTTTTTCTTCTAAGTCCTGCTGTATCTATTAGAAGGAATTTTTGACCATTCTTTTCTAAGTAAGTATCTACTGCATCTCTAGTCGTTCCTGCTATCGGACTTACTATAACTCTTTCTTCACCTAATATGTTATTAAGTATTGAACTTTTACCTGCATTAGGTTTACCAGTTATAGCTACTCTTATGATATCTTCGTCATACTCTGTGTTTAATCCTTCTGGGAAATTCTCAACAACTTCATCTAATAAGTCTCCAAGCCCCATACTATTAGCACTCGATATTCCAAATGGAACTCCAAGTCCTAGTTCATAGAAGTCATAAGTGTTTTCAAATTGACTTTGACTGTCAATCTTATTAACTACTAATATTACTGGTTTTTTAGTTTTTCTAAGTAATTGTCCTACTTCTTTATCAGCAGCTGTAAGTCCTGCTTTTCCATCAACTACAAATAGTATAACGTGAGCCATATCCATAGCAAGCATTGCTTGGTTTCTCATTTTTGATAATATTATATCTCCATTATCTGGTTCTATACCACCTGTGTCTATTAATGTAAAATAGTGATTTAACCATTCTACCTCTGTAAATATTCTGTCTCTAGTTACTCCTGGAGTATCTTCTACTATTGAGATTCTTTTTCCTGCTAGTTTATTGAATAATGTTGATTTTCCAACATTAGGTCTTCCAACTACTGCAACAATCGGTCTATTATCGCTCATAATGTTCTCCTTTTCTTATTTTAAAACTTTTTCTACGAAATCATGTCCTTCATTTAAACAAGGAACCACATCAATATTCATAGTTTGTTTTAGTTCTTCTAATGTTATGTTATCTAAGAATATATCTTCATCCGCCTTAAGCATACTTTTTGGTATGTATAAAGCTTCTCCTAAATCTTTGTCTTTTAATTGATCTATAATATCTGTTGCTGTTATTAATCCAGATACAGTTATTGTTTCTCCAAAAAAGTTGTTTACTATTTTATAAACATTTATATCTACGTTTTCACATTTACTCATTATATAATTTGCAATTTCTTTTATAAATTCATATGCTGAATGTCCTGTTGCTATAGATAATTTTTTTGATTTATTTAATTTTTCTTTTGGTAAAGTTTCTAAGTAATCCTTTATCTCTCTTTCTAGTTTACTTATCATACCTACACCATTTTCAAATTGTATAAATCCTTCATACTCATCGTATTCTAATAGTTTTCTATTAGCAATTATATAAAATTCATCTGATAAAAAGGCAAATCTAGTACCTATTTTTTCTAAATACATCTTTTGAAGTTCATGTATTTGGTCTATAGTTTCATTTGCTGTTTTTTCATTGAAAATATCTAAATTAGGCAAATGACTTCTGTGTTTTGTTATTCCAACTGGAACTATTGCCGCACTATTTACATATGGATATAATTTTTCTAAATCTGAAATAGTTCTAGTTAATTCTTCTTTGTCATTGTATCCTGGGCATAATACTATTTGACAATTCATTTGGATCTGAGCATCAGCTAATCTCTCCATTATACTATAAAGTTTTCCTGCAAACTTATTTTTTATCATAGTTTGTCTAAGCTCTGGATTAGTAGTATGAACAGATATATTTATAGGGCTTATTCTATATTTTATTATATTGTTTATATCTTCTTCGCTCATATTTGTTAAAGTTACAAAATTACCTTGTAAAAATGATAATCTCGAGTCATCATCTTTAAAATATAGAGTTTCTCTCATTCCTTTTGGTAATTGATCTATAAAACAAAATACACATTTATTTCTACAGCTTTTAGCTTGGTCTATTATAGGATTTGTAAATTCTATTCCTAAATCTTCATCATAGTCTTTTTCTATTTCATATATGTATACTTGACCATTTATTTTTTTGATTTCTACCTCTAAGTATTCATCACTTAATAAAAACCTGTACTCTATTATATCATGTATAGGTTGGTCATTTATAGATATAAGTAAATCTCCTATTTCTATACCAATTTCTTCTGCTATACTTCCTTTGTATACTTTACTTATTATATTGTTTACGTTCTTTACATTTACTTCCATATTGTCACCACTTTTCTTTAAGTAAATACATCTCATTATAATATCATATTTTGATAAAATCAGTCAATATTCTGCATAATTCAAAAGGTACCCATAGGTACCTTTTAATGCTTAACTATAATTAATGTGTTATCGCTTAGTGCGTGCACCATTCCACCAACGCATTTAGCCATTAACATAGCCTTTTTTTGTAATTCTTTATTATCATCAGCATAAAATATAGGACACCCTCCACCTATTTGCATATTTTTATCTGTCGTTAACACTGCTAAAGAGTATTCTGTTATACCAACATTCATTCCCATTTTTATGCACTTCCTTTCTTACCTATTGAATAATTTTTAAGTCCTAAATTTTTGCCTCTTGAGCTTGATAGTATTGGGCAAGATTTTACTGCCTCTATAAGCTTATCTATATCTTTTTCCATTGGTATATATGCAATTACCAAGCTTTCTTTTTTAGGGTTTCGCCTTGGTAATGGATAAAATGCAGGTTCATTTTCTTCTCTATATAATCCAATTCTAGAGTAAATATTAAATAATATAGCTTGTCTTTGTCCTGGATCAAGTAATATTCCTGCATTAATATAATTTTTATCCTTAGGTATTATTTCTATACCCAATCCTTTTGAAAGATATCTATTTCTATCAGATTCTGATCCCATATTTGTAATTCCTTTTAGTTCTCCTACCTGCATTATAAACTCATCTACAAATGATATCTCAACAGGAACTACATCTGCTATCTCTCCTATAGACTGTCTTGTCAACATTTTTCTAAGTAGTAATGCTAATATAATCCCACATGCTGAACTTATGATTAATGTTACATTTGAGCTTAAGTTAAATTCAGATACTATAATATAATACAAACCAACCGTAAAAAAAGATGTTAGTATACACATATAATTTCTTATTTCATAAGTTCTTGCTATTTCTTCTATAAAAGCATCTCCCCTTTGTACAAGCTGGATATCTTCTAGGTTTTGTAATGTATCTCTTCTATTTTCTCTAACTTGTCTGAATTGTTCTGCTGCTAATGATAAAAACGTTATAGATGTATAAGAACGCTCTATTAGAGCTGGAACAAGTAAAGCTCCTAATGCCGATGCTACAAATGCTAGTACAATTTGAGTAAGTAGTACGTTTGGTTGTGTTGGATATTGTTTTTGGTCTAAGTTTAACATTATTAACCTAGATATAATACCAATAGCAAGTCCCGCAAAAAAAATACTATCCATTTTGTCCATTTTATCACCTCTTTATTTATTCTATTTTATTTTGTACGCACTTTGTTTTCCTTTTGAAGTTTCAATAACTGGAGTGCTTTTTATTACCCTTATCATCTCATCCATATCTTTTAGTATAGGTATAAAAGGCATAACTACACTTTGACTTTCTAAGTCAGTTCTAGATATAGCTAATATATCTTTTTCATCTACATCTTTGTCTATCCCCAAATGAATATATATATTATGGAGAATAGCATCTCTTTGACCTAAATCGTTTACAACTCCAAATTTACCTAAATCTCTAGGTATTATTTGCACTGCTAATCCATCTTTTAGATATCTATTTCTAGTATCCTCTAAACCTATATTTGATATATACACCCCATTAACTTTTAAGGCCGCCCCTTCAAAATTAATAGTGGCAGGAACTACATCTGCTATATCTCCTATACTATCTCGTCTTAAATATCTTCTAAATAAAAATCCAATTATTGCTCCTGCTATAATTGCTGCTATTGAGCACATAAAAAATCCTAGATTGTATCGTTTTGATATTATTATGTAAGTTACGGAGGCTGCTAAAGCAGAAAATAAACTTATATAACTTCTAGCTTCATATGTTGATGATATTTCTTCTACATATGCCGAACCTTTTGGCACAAGTTCTCCCTTATCTATATTTTCAATAGTTATCCTTTCTTGTTTTGCTAACCCTTGAAACTGCTGTATTGCTACTGCAAAGAATGTTAATGCAGAAAATTCTTTGTCCATAAGTGCAGGTAATGCTATTGCACCTAATGATGCTGACAATCCTGATATAATTATTTGTTCTAGATAATCCTGAGGTCTAGATGGATATTGTTTATCTGTGACTCTTAAAACAAGCCCTCTACATATTATTCCAACTAGCATCGCAACTATAAATGCTCGTCTAAATAACTCCTCGCTTAATAGACTTTCTTTCATTGTTTCAACTCCTTTTGTTCTACAGAACTAATTAATCGTTACAAAATTTCACTATTTTTAGTTTGTGCAAAAACAAAAAAAAATTTCCTTTATTAAAGGAAATTTTTCAAAGGTATAGTTACAGCAAATTCACTGCCTTCACCTAATTTACTATTTACTTTTATATTGCCACCAAGAGATTTAACAATATGCTTTGTTATAGCAAGACCTAAGCCGGTACCACCTACATCCCTACTTCTAGCCTTGTCTACTCTATAGAACCTCTCAAATATACGGTCTATGTCTTCAGGAGGTATTCCTACTCCATTATCACTTACTTTAATGTGTATTTTATCATTTTCAGAATATACTCTAACATGAACTTCTCTATTTTCTGGAGTGTATTTAATTGCATTATCCACTAGATTTAAGAATACTTGTTTTACATGGTCTCTGTTTCCAGCTACAGCCAGACTCTTGTCTTTAAATTCATATAATAATTTTATATTTTTAGATTTTGCCATGTAGCTAGTCATATCGTACACTTCTATAAATACTTCATATACATTGACCATACCTTGTACGGTATTCTCTTTTTTCTCTATAAATGATAATAGTAAAATATCATCAATTAGCCTTTTTAGTCTATCTGATTCACTTTCTATTATACCTAAGAATCTATTTCTAGTATTAACATCTATATTTTCATTTAATTTTAGAGTTTCAACAAATCCACTAATTGATGTTAAAGGTGTTTTAAGTTCATGACTTACATTTGCTACAAAGTCACTTCTCATATTTTCTAGTTTTACTTTTTCAGTTATATCTTCTATATTTATAATAGCTCCTATTATTACATTATTTATATCTTGTAGGTATATTGGATCTAGATTTATTTCATATACAATATCATCAAAAGTAGTTATTTCAAGTTTTTTACTTTTCTTTGAACCTTTAAACATCGCTATTTCTTTTAGAATTTTTTCTTCTTTTATCATTAGATTGATATTATTACCTTCAACATGTGCATTTTTATCACATTTTAATATCCTTTTAGCTTCTTCGTTTATCAACATAATATTTCCATCTATATCTACTGCTAAAATACCATGAGATATACTTTTTAGTATAGACCTCATTTGAAGGTGATTGTACTCTACTTCTGTAATTGTACTGTCCATTATTTCAATCATTTCATTGAAATTTCTAGCTAGTTCTCCAAGCTCACCTTTTGCTGAAATATTTAGTCTTGTATGAAATTCTTTGTTACTAATTTTTTTAGAAACATAAATAAACTCTTCTAAATATTTTCTAAGTCTTACAGTATATCTAATTGATAAAATTGCAACTATAATAGATACTAATACAATGAAAAATATTATAGTTATTAGTTGTTCCATAAGATAGTTTCTCCTAAGTCTTTATTCTAGTCTATTTTATATCCTACACCTCTAACGGTCTGAATATATTTTTCTGAAGTACTATCTCCCTCTATTTTCTTTCTTAGATATCTAATATGAACATCCACAGTTCTTGTCTCTCCATAATATTCATATCCCCATATTTTATCTAATAGGTGATTTCTAGAAAGAACTTTTCCTTTGTTTTCTAGTAATAGTTTTAATAATTCAAACTCTTTAAGTGTAAGTTCTATTTTTTCTGTACCTTTATAGACTTCATGCTTGTATAAGTCTAACTTTAAACTTCCAGAAGACAATACACTTTCATTTGGTTTTTCATTTATGTTGTATCTTCTAAGCACTGAACTTATTCTTGCTAACAATTCCTTTATACTAAAAGGCTTTGTTATATAATCATCAGCCCCTACTTCTAGACCTTCTATTTTATCATTTTCCATATTTTTTGCTGTTAGCATTATAACAGGTATTTGTTTTAGGTCTTTATCGCTTCTTATTTTCTTTAGTACATCTATTCCACTTATATTAGGTAACATCCAGTCTAATAGTATTAAATCTGGCTTGTTTTCTTTAGCTTTTATATAGCCATCTAATCCATCGTAGGCAAAGTCTACATTGTAGTTTGACGTTTCTAAGTTAAATTTAAGAAGTTCAACTATGTGCATCTCATCGTCTATAACTAGAATTTTTGAATTCATTATGATTTAGTCCCCTCTCTTATTTTATCTGTACTATCATGCCGATTCTCTTTGGTGTTTGTTTATGTTTTCTGTAAGAGTGAAATTCATCTGCCTTACAACTAGTGCATAAATTTAAATTAATAATATTTTCTTTACATATTTCACTAGATTTTAATAAATACTCATTTATCTTCCATAAATCTAAGAAATATTTGTTATCTTTTATTATATAAAATTTTTCACCACTATTTGTAAGATTTGTGTTAAATTTTTCAACTAATTCTTCAGAAACTTCATAACAACACGGTCCAATAGATGGTCCTATTACACAAACTACATCAGATGCCTTAGTATTATATCTAATTTTCATTTGTTCCAGGGTTTTTTGAACTATTTTATCATATGTTCCTCTCCATCCAGCATGAACAACACCTATAGCTTTATTTTTTTTATCTATTATAGCTATTGGAACGCAATCAGCTGTAAAAACTAGCAGTGGTACATTTTTAACATTAGTTATTAATGCATCACCTTCTATTTTTTGTCCTATATTATTTGAATCAATAACATTTACTATATCTGAATGAATCTGTATGTTACTTGTTAGATTATCTATGTTAAAATTTCCTTCTTCACATACTTTTAACATATCTTGTCTTGATTTTGCATCTATATCCTTAAGAGTGATAGCTAGGTTTACAAAGTCTATACTTTCGTCTATTTCTTTTACTGTTATAAAATTCTTCATTCTAGTCTCCTTTTTCCATTAGTATATTTTTAAGTTCTGTTACAAAGGTATTGATGTCCTTAAATTGTCTATAAACAGATGCAAATCTTACATATGCTACTTCATCAACATCCTTTAGCTTATCCATAACTAACTCGCCAATCTCTCTTGTTTGTATTTCAGCTATGTAATTTTTATTTATTTCAGATTCCACATATGCCACTATCTCTTCTATTTGATTCATAGATACTGGTCTTTTTTCACAGGCTTTTAGTATCCCATATTTTATTTTTTCTCCTTCAAAATACTCTCTACTATCGTCCTTTTTTATTACCATAACAGGTGTCATTTCAATTTTTTCATATGTAGTAAATCTTTTTTTACAAGATTCACACTCTCTTCTTCTTCTTATTGATTTTGAATCTGTATGTCTTGAATCAATAACTTTTGATTCCTTATAATTACAATACGGGCACTGCACTGCTTTTTCCTCCTTATGTAGCTAAATTTTAAATTCGTCTATATTAAGTTCTGAACCAATATTAACTATTATAGTATCACATCCTATTTTAAGTATATCACTCCAAAATATGACTTGTCCTTCACTTCCTCTAGAAAAGAATCCTCTCCCTGTATCTCCTGTTATTGTAAACGACATTATCTTACCTTCGTTTATGTCCATATCTATATCAGTTATGAATCCCATTCTCTTTCCATTCTTTACGTTTATTATTTCCTTTTCCATTATATCAGATACTCTTATCATATTATAACCCCTCCCTTTATACAAATAAATATGTGCTTGACCAAAAAAAAATGACCTATATCGGTCATTTTTAATTTTTAATTTTTAATTCTTGTTTAAAAGTTCTCTTTGTATTTATCAAGCATATCAACAAATTTTTCTACTAAAATAGGGTCAAACTGAGTACCTGCATGGTCTCTTAATTCTTGTATACCTTTTTCATGTGTTTTCCTTGCATTGTATGGTCTATTTGATGTCATCGCATCAAAACTATCTACAATGGTAACTATCCTTGCTAAATAAGGTATCTCTTCCCCTTTTAAACCTGATGGATATCCTTTACCATCATATCTTTCATGATGATGTTTAATTATTGGTACAAACTGATCAAACTGTTCTATATCCCTTATTAAATCCACACCTGCCTGAGGATGATGCCTAAACATTTGCAATTCTTCATCTGTTAATTTTTCTTTTTTGTTTAATACACTCTCTGGAATCTCTAATTTTCCTATATCATGTAAATATGCTGAAACTTGCAATTGCATTATTTGCTCTTCATCTAACTCTAAATATTTCGCAAACCACTTTATGTATATTACAACTCTTTCAGTATGTCCATATGTATATCTATCTTTAATATTTATCATATTAATAAAAGCTTTTAGAGATTCCACCGTATCTTCCTTAACATCTAAGTACTTACAGATTCCATCTAACACACTATGATAAGACTCAACTCTATTCTTATTAAAAGATTTAGCTCTATATAGAGCATCATCTGCTGTATTAATAAATTGATGCTTATTGGATGCTCTTTTAGGATATGATGATACTCCTATTGATATTGTTACATTTTTATTAGGTTGATTTTCTTGCCCTTTAAAGTATGAATTTTGAACTGCTTGTCTTATGCGTTCTCCAACTTTTATTGCCTTCTCTTCTGAAGTGTTTGGAAGTATTACTGCAAACTCTTCTCCTCCATATCTTGCTACAACATCACTATCTCTAATGCACCCTTTTAGTATTTCTCCTAATTGTTTTAATACTCTATCTCCTGCTTGATGACCATTTATATCATTAAAGTTTTTGAAATAATCTATATCCATAAATAGTAATGAAACTGATGTATTGTTAACATCTGCATTATACATAGATTGTTGAAGGAACTCTTGGAAATACCTATGATTATATAATCCTGTTAGTTCATCTATATTAGCTAGATCTTTAAGCTCTTTTGTATGCTGTCTCTCTGTATCTACGTATAACCCTAGTATAAATGCTGTTACAAACAACCCACTGATGAGAATTAAGTCTTTCTCAAAAAATAAACTTAAAATATATTTATCTTGTGGTTTTGCTTCAAAGTATGTAAGTAATATGTCTCTATTCGATGAGCTTATGAAAAAATCTATTGTAATTATTATTATAGTACATACAGCTGCAATAACTAAGCTATCATATTTCCCAAACTGTATAGCGCCTATTAATACAATAAATAGACTCAATAACTTATATTCACTATCCTCTACACCTGTTGCCATAATCACAATTATATAAATTAATATAAATATACTTATTTCTATATAATCTATTGGCCTAGTTTTTTTATCATTCCTATTCTTTATGTGATAACTCATCCATAAAAAATACCCCAACATAAATAACATAATTATACTTGAAATTACAGACATACAAACAAGGTCTTTAATCTCATTACCTGATTTATTCGAACTATATATAGCTATCATACATAGAGATATATAAATCAACTTCAAGATTAAAATTATTTCGAAAACTTTTTTATCTCTTTTTTGTTCAAAATTATTCATTATATTCACCCAAAATAAATTAGTAAAACCATAAGAATAATTACATTCTTATGGTTTTTGTTTATCTACTCTTCTCTTAATGACTTTGGCATTTCTGGTTCAAAGAATATCATTATACAGAATGTTGATGCTCCACCAGCTACCTTCGTTACTAAATCAGACACTGAGTTTAATAAAAAATCCATTTTTTCTCCCCCTATCTTATCATAAGTTCATTTATTTAAAAATAGCTATTTTAGTTGCTATTTCTAAAGCTAATTAAATTTAATTTTATACTTAGTATTTTATCTAACATTTTTATAACTTCAGTTCCCATATTAACAATTGCAAACATTTGTAAAGACATGCCTAACACCATACTTACAATAACTGTTTTTATAACTAAAATATCGGTTTTAGCATATATCAATATCATAACTGCCACCGTTACTAAACATATATTAATTAATCCAAAAGCCCTTTTTCTTATCTTTATCCTTAATTTTTCACTTTTAAATGGTTTATTTTTTGATGGTACAGGGCATTTTTTATATAGTATTATATAACTTAATATCGATAGTATTGTTACTAATAATATGACTTCTTTTAAGTTTGATATATCTACTATATACTTACATAATATTGATAGTATTAATGCTAGCAAAACACCTATTATAGTACAATTTGAAGGAGTACTAGCATGAATCCCTCCTGAGTATCGTTTAAATAGTGCACCTGTAAATGCTATTATAACTATTTCTAAAGTAGTTTTTGTTAATATTCCTATAATAATTGTTGCAATTATAGAAATTGTTGTATGCATAATTATAAATAAACCATAGTTTAATACAGCTATTTCTTCATTACTTTTATTCAATCTTTCCCCTAGCTTACTAGATAAACTCTTTGAAATTTTCTCTATTCCACTCATATTTAACCTCTAACACCTTTTCTCACAATTTTTTTTCTTATTGTGTTAAATAACATAACAATAAAAAACGCTATCAGTAACGATGGTAAAGTTTTTAATGCCGCTTCTAATGATCTTGTATTAGTCAAAATGTCCATAGGTACATTAAATATTCCCATTGCTATTAGTATATATATACTTTCACTTAGTGCAAGTGCGATCCATACCACACATGTAGTAAGCATCGATTTCATCACATCTTTTTTGGATATTTTAAATAATATCAGTCCAAACGATATCATTGATAGTACAGTATGAACACCAAAATTTATAGGTAACATTCTAATAATTGCAACAACACATCCAAAACATATGCCTGTTTTTATAACTTTACTTATTTTTATATCAATATCTAGTAATATCATTCCTGATAATACCATTATTAAACTTTCAGGGAAAGTTCGTGCTATAATATACACTAAAGATGATTCTAACATTATCTATCTCCTTATTCAATTTTAAATATATATAAATTATACCATTTAATGTCTTTTATTTCCATTTTTTTCGAATTATTCTACACCTTTTTATTTATATATAAATAAAATATGACACATTTCATAAAAAAACACCGGCAAATAAATTTGCCGGCGACTTATAACTTTTATTTATATATATTTTTTCATATTTTTTAAAGCATTTTTCTCAATTCTCGATACTTGGGCTTGAGAAATTCCAATTTCTTCTGCAACCTCTATTTGTGTTCTTCCTTTGTAAAATCTTAAGTCTAGTACTAATTTTTCTCTACTGTTTAATTTTTTTATAGCTTCTTTCAAAGCAATTTCTTGTAACCAATTTTCATCTGTATCTTTTTTGTCTTGTACTTGATCCATTACAAATATTGCATCTCCGTTGTCTTGATATACTGGATCAAATAATGAAATCGGGTCTTGTATTGCATCTAATGCCATAACTACGTCCTCTACAGGTAATTCAAGTTCTTTTGCTATTTCTGATACAGTAGGCTCCTTTGCATTAGATCTTACTAATCGTTCTCTAACCTGTAACGCCTTATACGCTATATCTTTTAATGATCTACTCACTCTTATAGGATTATTGTCTCTTAAATATCTTCTTATTTCTCCTATAATCATAGGGACTGCATAAGTTGAAAATCTTACATTTTGACTTAAATCGAAGTTATCAATAGCTTTTATTAGTCCAATGCACCCTATTTGAAATAAGTCGTCTATATTTTCCCCTCTGTTATTAAATTTCTGTATTACACTTAATACTAGTCTTAAATTACCTCTAACAAACTGTTGCCTTGCTTCCTCATCTCCGTCTTTTATTTTTAGAAGAAGCTCCATCATTTGGTTGTTTTTAAGAACTGGAAGTTCGGATGTATTTACACCACAGATTTCAACTTTATTAATTTGCATACATTTCAGTCCTCTCTTAAAAGTTTTATCTATTATGAAATTATTTACACATCATATATTTTTATACTTTTAAGAGCAATTTATTTATTTAAACAAATTTTTTCATTTCTTTTTTTAATCTTGAAATTATCTTTTTTTCTAATCTTGAAATGTAGGATTGAGATATTCCAAGCATTGTAGCTACTTCTTTTTGAGTTTTCTCCCTTCCCCTACTTGTAAGTCCAAATCTTAATTCCATAATTTGCTTTTCTCTATCTGACAATCTATCTAATGCCATAAGCAATAAATCTTTATCTATTTCCTCTTCAATTATCTTATAAATTTCATCATTTTCTGTTCCTAAAACATCAGATAACAATAATTCATTCCCATCTAAATCAACATTTAAAGGTTCATCAAATGATACCTCTGTTTTCTTTTTATTATTTTTTCTTAGATACATTAATATTTCATTTTCTATACATCTTGATGCATATGTAGCTAGCTTTATGTTCTTATTAAGTTTAAAAGTATTTACTGCTTTAATAAGTCCAATTGTACCTATAGAAATTAAGTCTTCTACATCAATACCTGTATTCTCAAACTTTCGTGATATATATACTACAAGTCTCAAGTTTCTTTCTATCAAAATAGCTTTAACGCTTTCATCATTTTCAAGTTTTTGTAATAGCTTATTCTCTTCTTCTGTTTTTAGTGGCGGTGGTAATATGTTCACCCCACCCATATAGTAGATCCCCTTTGATTTGATTATACCTAATTTTATTAATATAGATATAACCTTGTTGATAAACTTTGATACCAATGAGTTCATATTCTTCTCCCCCTTAATAGTTTTATCTATTTAAATTCCTTGTAATACTCTTGGACTAAGTATTGCGCTATATTCTTTTTCATTAAAATTTGTTATTCCTAGTACTATATTCCCAATTTTACTTTTGTCCACTTCTATGTAATCAGCTTTTAATCCTAGTATTATATTACTATTTCCACTACCTGCATGCTTATATGGTATTATCCTTACTCTTGATGACAAGTCATCTTCTAATAAGTCAATTATATCTTGAACTTGATTCATATCTATATTCTCATAATCATAACTTAATAATATATCAGGAATTATACCTTCTAATGCGCTACATTTAACTATAATTACATCATTATTTCCAGTTGGATCACTTAGTAAATTACCACTATCTACTAAAGCCTCACACTGACAACTCTTATTTAATAAATTGATTGTTATTGTCTTTTTTGAGTCTTTTATATAATTCATCAACTTGATATCTCTATATATGTATTTTAGAAGTTCACAACTTACATATGCACAAATAATGATAAATGATATTTTCATATGACTTATTCCTGTGAAATAAATAATAAAATATGTACTACCTGATATAAACACATTAACTAAGTAAAATACTAGTACTATTCTAAAATACTCTTTAATATCTTTATAGGTAAAACTAATTAATGTTATAAGTGTCATAATTATTATTTTAAGCGGCAATGTAAATAAAATTCCAAGTGCTGGATATATATAAGCTACTGCATATAAAGCTCCTAATGATGCTCCTATCCACTTTCTTCTTGAGCTATTATATTTTTTTGTAAGAATAGAAGTACAGCTTATAATAATATAATTTATTAATAGGTTCTCTATAATGTAATACTCAATATACATTACATTACCTCCCTTTTTAACCTTTACGTATATTATAGATTAATATGCTAAAAATTTTATGTCATATTTGAAGGTCGAAACTGAATAACTTTACTATCAAAAATAACAAAAAAAGAAAGTATTCCACTTTCTTTTTATTTTTTAATTTTATTTAATTTTAGATTTATTATAGCTATAAATAAGGCAGTTACTTTAGTTCATTAATAATATTTATTCTTACTTTAGTTATTTTATGATAATTATTTATAAGTATTTATTTGTTGAATTTATATATTATGAGTAAAAAAATAACGTACACTTTTTGTTATAAAAATAAAAAATTCGCTTCGCTCATGTCGCCAACGACTTCGTCCGTTGCTCAAAATGCCCTTTTTTACTTACGATAAGTGCATTGATATTACTCAATTTGAATCACTTATCCACAAGTAGAAAGTAATCATAGTTTCCTTATACGTAAAAAAGAAGCCTTTTGGCTTCTTTAATTATCTTCTTCTTCTTAAGAAAGTTGGTATTTCCATATCATCTTCTATTGTTGTAGGTCTCTTTGGCTCTTCTATTGTTATAGCTACTTCTTCTTCTTTAGGCTCTGGTTGAGCTGGTCTTGGACTTGGAGCTGTGTTTAATGTAGGTCTAGATGCTTGCTGCGGTCTTTCCTTTATTTCATAGCTCATATTTTTCTCTTCATCAAATCCTGTAGCTATTACAGTTATCATTATTTCTTCTCCTAGGTCTTCTCTTATAGAAGCCCCGAAGATTATGTTAGCTTCTGGGTCACACGATTCTTGTACTAATGTAGAAGCTTCATTTATTTCTAATAATCCTAAGTTCGGACCACCTGTTATGTTAAGTAATACACCTTTCGCTCCTCTTATAGATGTTTCAAGAAGAGGTGATTGTATAGCTTGTCTAGCTGCTTCTATCGCTCTATTTTCCCCTGTTGCGTTACCTAACCCCATATGAGCTAGTCCTTGTTCTTTCATTACAGATGTAACGTCAGCAAAGTCTAAGTTTATTAATCCTGGTACTGCTATAAGATCCGATATAGATTGTATACCTTGCTTTAATACATCATCTGCTATCGAGAAAGCATCTAACATACTTGTGTTCTTTTGAACTATTTGAAGCAATCTATCATTTGGTATAGTTATTAATGTATCAACTTTTGATTTTAATTCTGATATACCATTTTCAGCATTTTTCATTCTTACTTTTCCTTCAAATACGAATGGCTTAGTAACAACCCCTACTGTAAGGATTCCCATTTCCTTTGCAAGTTGAGCTACTACAGGAGCTGCACCAGTTCCTGTTCCTCCACCCATACCAGCAGTTACGAATACCATATCTGCTCCTTGAAGAACTTTTACTATTTCATCTTTACTTTCTTCTGCTGCTCTTTTTCCTACTTCAGGGTTCGCTCCTGCTCCAAGCCCTCTTGTAAGCTTTTCACCTATTTGAATCTTGTATTCAGCCTTCGATGTATGTAAAGCTTGCTTATCTGTATTTACGGCTATAAACTCAACACCCTTAAGTTGTGCTTCTATCATTCTGTTAACAGCGTTATTTCCACCGCCACCTGCGCCTATTACCTTAATTTGCGCAAGACCATCTTGTTCTACGTCAAAGTTTAGCATCTATTAAACCTCCTTAATTTATGTATGTAAATAAATGTATGTATTAATTATATCATTTAATTCTTTAATTTTGTTGACATTAACTAACTTATTCAATAAAAATGTTTATTTTCCTCTTTTTTTATTACCAATATTTGTAACAATATGTCTCCTGATTATAGATAAATTGTCAAATAATCTCGACCCAAACACTAATATAGCGACATAATAAATAGGAATACCTAATCTATCTCCTATATATGTCAATATTATTGCTAATAGTGCATTTCCTATAAATCCAGTTATAAATATTATATTATCATACTTGCCTTCAAAGCTTGATTTAACGGCTCCAAATATGGAGTCCATTGTTGCAAGTATAGCAATAGACATATACAAAGAGTAATCCATAGGATAAGTAAATGGTATATAATATCCAACTACTATTCCTAGTGCTAATCCAGCTAATATCCATATCATAAATGCTCACCTTCTCTATTTTACTTTGAAAACACTATGTTTTCAAGATTTTTAATTATTTTTTATAAAACTATTTTATGGATTTTATAAATACTATATCTTCTTCTTGTACTTGTACATATATTCCATAACCGTATTTCAATAGATTTGCATAAGATTCAGGTGAAATAATAGCTGCAATTAAACTTTCACTGTTGCCAATTGCTTTTATTATAAATGGTTGTCCATAAGTAGTTTCATTTACAGTTATAGTCGCTCCGGAACATTTTATTTTACTAGAATAAAGTACTCTCTCTCCATTTATTGATATAGCTTCTGCTCCTGATTTTTTTAAATCATTTATTACTCGTAGTATATCTATGTCATGAACTATTAAATCGTTGGGATTCTGATTTTCAGCTAGCTCTTTTTCACTATCCTTTATAGTAATAGTTACACCTTGACCTATTACATCTACATTACCACTTATTTTCTTTAGATTTTTCAACTCATCTTTCATTAAGTCTTCTATTGTTTTATTATTATCTTTAAAAACATCCCTATATTCTTCTAATTCTTTTTCATATTCAGTTTTTAGATTTTTTAAAGTATTTATTTGGATATTTGTATTTTTAATTTCATTTTCTATATGTTTTTTCTCATCTAAACTTATATATACCTTGGTTGGATCTAAAGTTTTTATGTATATTGCTATTAATATTCCAAGTATAAAGGCTCCTAGTATTACCATCTTCTGTTTTATTTTTTTTTGTTTCATACTTCTACTCCTTTTCATAACTTTCGGAGTATTCTAATTTTATTTTTTTATCATATTCTTTTATTAAGATATTATCTTTTTTATCTATTTCTATTTTGTAATTATAATATTTTTCTATTTCCCATACTATCCCATATTTTATTTGAAGAGCCGAAGCTAATGTGTCTTTATCACCTATAGCTTTTATTATTATCGGTTCTTCGATTTCTATATCATTTATGTATAGTCTATCCTCTTTAAAATGAAGGTACGTATTAGAAACAATCCTTTGTCCATTTAGTGATATGGCATTAGCTTGAGCTGAGTTTAATCTATTTATTATAGATAATAATAAATCATAGTTATATATTATACTTTGATTTATATCTTCCTTTGTATTTTGACTTTGATTTAATGGATTCATTTTAATCTCTATTCCTGGTCCCTCTACATCTGTGTATCCAGCTATAACTTTATATAATTCTACTTCTGACATTAGAGCTTTATCTTTATCATCACCTTTATACTTTTCTATGTTTGATTTTATTGATTCAATCTCTAACTTTAATTCATCCTCTTCTTTTTTTAACCCTTTTAACTCTATAGCTAGTTGCTCTCCTTTTTTTGATGTAGCCATTCCATTATTCTCAAGATTTATAGTTTTTAGTTGCATACTAATAAGAACCCCCAGTATTACACTACAAACTATAACGCTTTTATAAGTCAATCCTCTCACTCCTTAATTTATCTATTTTAAGGTCTATATACCGCATAACCATCTGTACTCAAATCAATTACTCCACCCTTAGCATTTTTTGTCTGAAGATCTATTAATATCTCTTTAGCTCTTAATACATTATATTTTATTTCTTGATTATTATTTAAAATGATATGTATACCTTCTTTTGTATACATATTTATAATTCCATTTTTCTTATAGTCTATTTTTTTTATTTTTTTATTAAGATTGTTGTCCTTGATACATTCTAATAAATATAGTATCCCTTTTTTCATTTCTTCATTCTTAAATTCTACATTACCATTATCATCTATAGAATACTCTATATCAAGTATTATAGAAACCTCTTTATCATTTAGTTCTTTGACATTATCGATTACTTTTCCATCTTTTTCTATATAACTATATCCATTATCTCCTTTTAAAACAGCTATGATTTCTTTTTCTTTTATATTAACACTTAGTCCATTTGGTAAAACCTTTTTTATAATAACTGAATCTATGTATTTATTTTTTTGTAGTTTTTCCTTTGCATTTTCTGTACTATACATAAATATATTTTTATTATTTTTTATACCTAGCTCTTTTTTTATAATATCACTAGATACTCTATCGTTCCCTTGTATATCTACATTTTTTATATTAAACATACTGCTATTTATAAATGTATACATACCTATAATCAGCATTAATATAAAACTTAATAATATTATCACTTTACCTGTATTTACTTTTCTTTTTTTCTTTTTTCCATTCAAATATATCCCCTCATCTCTAAAGTATTATTATTTATTAATACAACTTTAATTTTAATTCTCCTACCTTAATGTTGTAATATTTTTTCAACGACTTCGTACGTTGCTAAAAAAAAAAGGCTATATAGCCTTTTATTTTCCAAGTTCACTAGCATCAATTTTTTCCTTACTTATATCTGCACCTAAGTTTCTTAGTATATTTTCAAAATCTTCATATCCTCTTTCTACATGATAAATATCATAAATTTGAGTTTCACCTTCTGTTGTAAGAGCTGCTAAAACAAGAGCTGCTCCCCCTCTTAAATCTGGAGAAGTAACATTTGCTGCATGTAAATTTTTAACACCCTTCACCATACAAACATTGTCTGTTATATATTTTATATTAGCGCCCATTCTATTAAGTTCTGCACAATGCATAAATCTATTTTCAAATATAGTCTCATGGAATATACTCGTTCCATTAGATATTGTTAATAATGTCATAAGTTGAGCTTGCATATCTGTAGGAAAACCTGGATGAGGAGCTGTTCTAACTAAATCAATTGCTTGTATTTTCTTTGGTGGTAATAATATAAGTCCATTTTTGGTATATTCTATTTCACAACCTGCTAGTCTCATTTTGTCACATATTGGTTCCATATGAGAAGGTATAATTCTATCTATTTCTAATTTACCTCCTGTAAGTGCACTAGCAACCATATAAGTACCTAATGCAATTCTATCTGGAATAACATCATGTTCTACATCATTTAATTTTTCTACACCTTCAATTTCTACGTAACTAGTTCCTCCACCTTTAACTTTAGCACCCATCTTGTTCAAGAAATTTTGTAAATCCTCTATTTCAGGTTCTCTTGCTGCATTGTATATTTTTGTAACTCCTTTTGCCTTTACAGCTGCTAAAATTGCATTTTCTGTTGCCCCAACACTTGGAAATTCAAAATTTATACTTGTACCTTCTAATTTATCTCTAAAACATCTTAAAAATCCATTCTCTTCTTCAACTCTAACGCCAAGTTGTCTAATGGCCTTAAGATGTAAATCTATTGGTCTTGATCCTATTGCACATCCTCCAGGATAACTAATTTTTGTATAATCAAGCCTTCCAACCATTGCCCCCATTATAATTATTGATGATCTCATTTTTCTTACATATTTTTCATCTATCTCTTTAGATGTTATATTAGAGCTATCAACAATTAAAGTTTCACCATCAAAATTCACCTTGCATCCGATGCTTTCTAATATCTTTATCATCATATTAACATCAGATATATCAGGTACATTATGAATAGTACTTACTCCTTCGTTTAAAATAGTAGCTGCCATAACAGGTAGAATAGCATTTTTTGCTCCATTTATTGATAGCCTACCTTCTATTTTGTTGTTTCCCTTTACTATATATTTATACAAAATTACCCCCCCTAGCGTTGATTTAAATCATAATGCCTATAATTTAAATATTATGTACTAGGAGGGGTAGATGTTACTTTTTCTTTATTCCTATAGTTTTAGGTTGTTCTTTATTTTCTGTTGAATTCTCAGTTTTTTTATTTTCTTCATCAATATTCTTTGCTTCACTCTTATTTTTTTGAGATTTTGATGATTTTTTTTGTTTGTTATTATCATTATATATTTTGATTACTTCATTATATATAAGATCTATAGCTTCTGGCTTACCTATCTCTTTACTTCTTTGAGCCATTTCTATAAGAGCTTCTCTATCTCCAAGTAACTTAAATACAGCATCATTTAAAGTTTCTGGAGTTAAGTTCTTTTCTAGTATAGCTATACCTGCACCTTGCTTTTCAACACTTTTTGCATTGTATTCTTGGTGATTTTCTGCAGTATATGCTTTTGGTATTATTATAGTTGGCTTTCCAAGTGCTGTAATTTCAGCTAAAGATATTGCTCCTGCACTACCTATAACTAAATCACTAGCAGCTAGGGCATTTGCCATATCTTCTAAATATGGAACCACCTTTTGGTATGGCTTTAGATTTAATCCTTCTATACTAGTCATAAACTCTTCATGGTATCCCTTACCTGTTGCAAATATAAATGCCACATCTTCGTTTACCATATTTTTAACTACAAGCTTCATAGCTTCATTTATTTTTCTTGATCCTCCACTACCACCGTAGCAAAGTACCATTTTCTTGTCTTCACTTATACCTAAATTTCTTCTAGCTACATTTTTTCTAGCTACTAAAATTTCTTTTCTTACCGGATTTCCTGTAAGCACTAGCTTATCTCTACTTCCTTCAGGGAATCTTTCATGAGAATCTTCAAAGCTAGTTAGTACTTTTGTAACTACTTTAGATAATATTTTATTAGTTACTCCTGGGAAAGAATTTTGTTCATGTACAACAGTTGGGAATTTGCTCATAGAAGCATTAAATAATACTGGTCCACTTACATATCCTCCAGTTCCTATTACTACATCTGGTTTAAATTTCTTTACTACTTTCCTAGATTGTTCTAATCCTTTAAATAGTTTAAATACTCTTTTTACGTTATCTAAATCTATTTTTCTCTTAAATCCTTGAACTGTAACTGTTTCTATTTTATATCCATATTTAGGAACTATTTCTGATTCTATACCTTTAGCAGTTCCTACAAATAAAATTTCTGCATCTGGATATTCTTCTTTTATTTTATTGGCAATTGCTATTGCTGGATATACGTGGCCTCCAGTTCCTCCACCTGATAATAAAATTTTCATGTAATCATCTCCTGTTAGTTAAGTTTGACATGCTTTGAGATGTTTAACACTATTCCTACAGCACCCATAAATATTATAAGTGAGGTTCCTCCATAACTTATAAATGGAAGTGCTACTCCTGTAACAGGCATAGATGAAGTTGCAACTGCAATATTTAAAGCCGCTTGAATACCAATTTGAGCACCTATTCCTATTACAGTCATACATGCAAATACATTAGAACACTTAAGGGCTATTCTTACACATCTATACACTAGTATTACAAATAACATTATTACTACTGCACATCCAACTAAACCTAATTCTTCACCTATTATAGCAAATATAAAGTCATTTTGTGGTTCGGGTATGTAAAACCATTTTTGTTGGCTTTTTCCTAGTCCCATACCAAATAATCCACCTGAGCCTAATGCATATAGACCTTGAATTACCTGATA